>JAICJM010000334.1 GCA_025928435.1 Thermoleophilia bacterium | reverse complement strand
GCATGAAGTGCTTGGCGCTGACGACGGCGACGCCGAGGAGGACGACCCCGAGCACGCCGTTGAAGACGAGCTGGATCTTCTTGTTCGAATAAAGACGCCGCACCGCAGACCTAACGCCGGTATCGGCATCGCGGGTGCGGCATGGAGTCACTTGATCGAGGGACAGGCAGTCACCGTACTCGGGATCCCGGCGGGCGGCGTAAGCATCGCGTAAGCGCCTACGAGGCTTCTAGTCCGGCTCGCCGTCGGAGTAGTCGAGCAGCTCGAGCCGCCCGATCACGCCGAGGCCGCGGAAGAAAACCTTGTTCGAGCGGGGATACCAGCAGATGTCGTTCGGCTCGCGCGTGCCGTAGGCGAGATACGTCAGCCCGGCCGGGCCCGCCCGAAAGGCGTGCGGAATCCGGGTCGCGGCCGGGCGCGAGACGACGTGGCCACGGCGGACGGGGAACGTCTCCTTCGGCTCGGTTGGCAGCTGCACCTCCGGGTTGGGCCGGTCCCAGAGCTCGAGCACGCCCGCGCCGTCGAGGACGACGAAGAGCTCCTCCTCCGCCGAGTGGCAGTGCGGCGGCGCGCCCGAGGTACCCGGTGGCAGCGCGATCCAGTTCAGGCCGCTCTGGCGGGCTCCCGCCGCCTTCCCGGGAGACTTCGCGATACCGCCGTAGTCGCCCTCGAGCGTGTCGAGGTGGACGATGTTCGCCGGCCGCGGCTCGGGCTCCGGCCAGTCGAGGTGCTGCTCCCGCTGAAACGGGTGCTCGCCCTCGCCGACCTCGGCCCACGAGGGATAGAGCCAGTAGAGGCCCGCCTTCGGCAGGTACGCGCCCCCGATCTGCGTCCGGCCGCCGTAGACGAGGAACTCGAGGCCGTCGTCGCCCGCGCGCAAGGTGTGCGCCTCGCGCCGCGCGTGGTGCACGAGCGTGTCGCCCGCCCGCACCTCGTAGGTCGTGCCGTCCTGCCACGAGAGGCCCGAGCCGTTCAGCACGAAGAAGATCTCCTCGTCGGCGCCGTGCACGTGCGCGGGGGTCGCCACCTCGCCCGGGTCGAGCCGGACGCGGTTGACGCCGACCGTCACCGAGCCGGCAGCGCGGCCGAGCGCCGACCAGGCGCCTCCGATCGCGGGCATCTCCACCCGGTTCTCCGGCACGTCGTCCCAATGCGCGAGGTTCATGCCGGAATCATGTCAGCCTCCGCTGCGACCCACTCGGCGACCTCGCGCACGAGCTCGCGGAGCTCCGCGATCAGCTCGTCCCGGTCGGTCGTCCGCTCGATCCGGTCGAGCCGCTCCAGCACCGCGCGCGCTTCGTCCACCCCGGAAACGCTACGGGCAAAAATGTGTCAGGAGGCGCGCAACTCTGCAACGCGTTGCCGACCGGCCCGCATGCCGAGCAGCGAGGCGTCGAGCTCCCGCAGCAGCGCCCTGCGGTCGCCGTGGAGCAGCACGGCGACGACGAGCCGCCGGATCAGGTCGGGCGTCGGCTGCCGGAACCGCTCGGCCAGCTCGGCCCGCTCCTCCGCGGTCTCGCCGAGCAGCGCCGCCGCCCGCATCGCGGCCGCATAGATCCCCTCGCCGTTCCCGAGCGCCGCGTCGAGCGCCTGCCGGAGCTGTTCGCCCCTGAACGGATCGCCCTGGAAGAGAGACAATTCCCATCGGTCGAGCGCGTCCCCCAGCTTTGCGTCGTCGTCGGCGGCAGCCAGCAGCGGCCGCAGCTTGGCGGCCACGGTGGCGCGGAACGGATCGAGCCGCGTCGGCTCGCCGGGCGGCGCCGTCGCAGCGATCGGCAGCACCGGCCGGATGCCGTACGGCCGCCAGTCGAGCCGCTCGAACAGCACCGGCCCGGCCGCGAGCGGCGCCTCGGTCGCGAGCCGCAGCGCGGTCACCGCGTCCGCAAGCTCGCCCGGCGCATCCGGCACCTCGTCGTCGACGGGCCGCTGCAGCTCGAGGACGCACAGCCGGTCGGGCTCGCGGCCGAAGTCGCGCGGCAGCAGCCCGGCCGCCTCCGGCCACAT
>JAICJM010000335.1 GCA_025928435.1 Thermoleophilia bacterium | reverse complement strand
GAGCCACCAGCAGAGCGCCGACGCCCCGTCGTGGTCGGCGACCACGTCTGGATCGGCGCCGGCGTCACGATCCTCCCCGGCGTGACCGACGGCGACGGCGCCGTGAGCGCCACAGGCGCCGTCGTCACGAGCAAGGTCTGAGGCCGGCGCGGCGAGCTTTGGTCAGCGCACGACCGATTCGTGGAAAAGGGCTTTCGTCCCGCGCCCAGGTGCGCGGAGCGCGGCGCGCATGCCCAGTTTCGCCCCGGGCCGGAGGTGGGCGGCGTCCTTCGGCCCTACGACGAACGCGACGCGGGCGGTCCTCCCCGCGCGTACCGAGACCGTGCGGGCGACCTTGTCGTGGAACAGGTCCAGCAGGACCTGCACCCTGCCCGTGAAGTTCACCTGACTGAGCACGACGACGAGGCGACGGTGTCGATCGAGCCTGACGGTCCGCGGCAGCTCGAGCGACAGGGCGGCACTGGCCGGGCCCGCGCCCTCCGCGACGAGGGTGATGCCCTGCTCAGCGCTGAACGGCTGCCCAGGCGCGGGGCTCTGACGGATCACCATGCCGTCCACCGAGCCGATGAGCCGGGTGTGGATGCGCTCGTTGGCCAGTCCGCGCATGGCGTCGCCCGCGCGGGCTCCGATCATCCGAGGAACGACGCCGCCGGCTCCAGTGGGCGGTGTGGAGAACCTCCACTGGCCGACCAGCGCACGCCCCGCCAGCGGGTGCGACAGGCGGACGGCGAGCGATGTGAAGCGGGCGATCGCCGGACAGACCGCGGGCCCGTCGCCGGGATCGGGAACGAAACGCGGCTGGGTCACCGTCAACGTCACCGAGGTGGTGCTCTCCTGCACCTCGGTGACCCGAGGCGCCTGATCGCAGCCGCCGTAGCCGACCCCGATGTCGAGGTCCTCACCTGAGGCGCTGACCCGCACGAGCGACCACTGCGCGGGCACCGTCTCCTCGTGGAACGCATCGGCCGGCATCGCGACGGCGAGCAGCGCGAGCGTGATGCCCACGAGGAGGCGCCGTCGCATGCGCGCCAGCCTACTCGGAGGCTGCGGGAGGGCGGGCCCGCTATCTGGACACGTCGTTCTCTGCGTGCGCCGCCCTCGCACCTCTGGTCACTGCGATCGCGTGGCTCATCCGTGGCGATGCCGTGGCGGCCATCCTGCTCGACGCTAGGGCCGCTGGACCTACGAAGGACGGCCTAGTACCACTTGCCCTTCGCAAACCCTCCGAAGGCGACGAGCCCGATGAGCGCGACGATCAGCCCGAGCCAGAAGCTGACGACGATCATCAGCACGATCCCCACGATGACGAGGATGCCACCCAGTCCGATCCCGCCCGTGTTGCCGCCAGTACGACTGTTCGCTGCCATCTCCTGCTCCTCCCGTCGGATCAATGTGTTCTCTCAGGGATTGCCCGCGCGCTCCTTGCGCGACACGCGACCATGCGCCCCCCTCGCATTCCCACGCTCGACCGCGGCGGCAAGCCCTTCTGGCGAAGGTAGCCGGTCGTCCACTCGCCGTTCGTCGCAGGCCTGATTGCGCCACCTGCTCCGGGGGCTTGAGCTCGGACAGGTGGGTGTCGGTCGTCGCGGTGCTGGCATGCCTGACCTGCCGGCGATCCACAGCTTTGGATCAAGCGGGCTCTACATCCACCGCGGGTTGCGGCCGGAGTGGATGATTTGCAACTGGTTCACACAGCCCGCCACCAGCACGACGCCGAGCAGCACACGCCACCAGACGCCGTGAACCCCGCCGATGACCGCGCACACGATCCCGATGGACGCCGCTCAGCACCTCTCAACCCCGCGATTCCCCGGGATCGGACGTCGTGTTCGCCTCTCTGTCCCCGCAGACGCCCCGAGAACGCGAGAAGCGCCCTGTTCATGGGCGCTTCGGAGGCTGCGGGACTAGGACTCGAACCTAGAATAACTGGACCAGAACCAGCCGTGTTGCCAATT
>JAICJM010000117.1 GCA_025928435.1 Thermoleophilia bacterium | reverse complement strand
GTCGGGAACCTGGACGTGTTCGCCCCCTGCCGCGACGACTACCGCCACCTGATCGAGTGGATGCAACCGCCGTCCTCGGACCGCTGACGCTCGAGCAGGCGGCCGCCGCGGGCGAGGCCCGTGTCGGCGGCAAGGCGCTCGGCCTGGCCCGGCTCGTCGAGCTCGGGCTGCCGGTGCCGCCCGCCGTCGTGCTGCCGGTCGGCTGGGAAGGGGGCGCCGCCGAGCTGGGCGACATCGTGGCCCGGCTGCGGCCGCCGCTCGCGGTGCGCTCATCGGCCACCGGCGAGGACTCCGCCGACCGCTCGGCGGCCGGCCAGTACACCTCGATCCTGGCGGTGCGCGACGCGGCCTCCCTGGCCCGGGCCGTCGCCCGCTGCCGGGCGTCCGCCGACGCCGAGCGGGTGCGGGCCTACACCGGCGGCGCCCCCGGCAGCGTCGCGGTGATCGTCCAGCGCCAGGTGCGGGCGACCCGGGCCGGCGTCGCCTTCTCGCGCGATCCCGTGACGGGCGCGCGCGAGGTGGTGATCGAGGTCGTGCCGGGCTACGGCGAGGGCCTCGTCTCGGGGCTCGCCAACCCCGACGTGTTCCGCGTCTCGGACGGGGCCGTGCGCGCCCGCCGGGCCGACAAGGCGGCGATGACCGCGACCGGCCGCCGCCGCCCGCTCTCGCCGGAGCGGCGGCTCTCGCGGACGATGCGCGACGACGAGGCCCGGGCGGTGGCCGGCATGGTGCTCGCCGCCGAGCGCGGCTTCGGGCGCCCGGTCGACGTCGAGTTCTGCTTCGCCGGCGCGCGCCTCTGGCTGGTGCAGTGCCGGCCGATCACGACGGGGGCGGGCGGATGAGGTTCGACCCCGCGCTCACCTGGACATACGACCGCTCGCACTACCCCGAGCCGCTCACGCCGATGACCGCGTCGCTGTGGTTCGAGGCGATGGGCGAGGGCCTGCACGCCGCCTGCCGCGAGCTGCGGGCGCCATTTGGCGGGTTCCACACGACGACGATCGACCACTGGGCGTACGAGAGCGAGCGGGAGCCCGACTGGGAGCCGGACGTCGACGCGTTCCACGAGGCCTGCCTCGACATCGCCCGCCGCTGGGACGAGGAGTTGCTCCCGCGGGTGAACGCGATCACCGCCGAGGTGCGGGCGATGCGGGCCTGGCGTCCGCCCGCGGACGAGGCGCTCGCGATGTACGACCGCCTCGTCGAGCTCGTGTTCGAGCAGTGGCGGATTCACTTCCTGGCCGTCGTCTCGGTGCACACGAGCCGCGAGGCCCTGGCCGACCGCTACGCCGAGGTGCTGGGCGGGAACGACCTCGAGCCCTACCGGCTGCTGGAGGGCCTGCCCAACACGAGCCTCGACGCCGACGAGGCCCTGCTCGGTGTGGCCGACGCCGCCCGTGCGCACGACGTCGCCGACCTCGTGCTGGAGCTGCCGTCGAGCGCCGTCCTGGACGAACTCGGCCGCAGCCGTGACGGCCGCGCCGTCCTGCGCGCCCTGGCCGCCTACCTGGACGAGTGGGGCGCGCGCTCGCGCCTGCACGAGCTGGCCGAGCCGCGCCACGCCGAGCGGCCCGAGTTCGTGATCGACGGCGTGCGGCTGCTGCTCGAGCAGCCGCGCGACCTGGCCGGCGAGCGCGACGGTCGCGCCCGCGAGCGCGACCGGCTCGAGGCCGACACGCTCGCCCGGATCGCCGATCCCGACGTGCGGGCGGAGTTCGCCGAGCTGCTCGAGCGGGTGAAGTCGGCGACGCCGCTCGAGGAGGGCCACTCGCTGCACATCGACCAGCGCGGCCTGCAGGCGGTGCGCGAGGCGCTGCTCGGGTTCGGGGCGCGGCTCGTCGACCAGGGCCGGCTCGAGCGCCGCGACGACATCTTTCTGTTCGACCGCGGCGAGGTGCGCGCGGCGCTCGCGCGCGACCACGGCGCGGCGCTGCTGGCCGCGGCCCGCCGCCGGCGGCTCGACCTGCGGCTCGCGTTCTCGCGCGAGCCCGCCCTGGTCGCCGGCGTCCCGCCGGAGGCGAGCGACCCGCATCCGGTGTTCCAGAAGTTCTACGGCTCGCCGGGCGCCGTCCGGTTCGACGGCGGCCGCCTGAGCGGGTACGCCGCGTCGCCGGGGCGGGCGTCCGGGACCGCCCGAGTGGTGCGCGACCGCGACGACTTCGGCCGCATCCGGGCCGGCGACGTGCTCGTGTGCGCGACGACGACGCCGTCGTGGACGCCCGTGTTCACCTCCATCGCCGGCCTGGTCACGGACACCGGCGGGATCCTGTGCCACGCGGCCGTGGTCGCCCGCGAGTACGGGCTGCCGGCCGTCGTCGGCACCGAGGAGGCCACGGCCCGGATCGCCGACGGCGACCGGATCGAGGTCGACGGGGACGCGGGGGAGGTGTGGATCACATCCTCCTGATCCGGCACGCCCAGACGCCGGCGAACGCGCTCGGCCTCATGAACGCGGACGCCGACACCGAGCCCGTGCTCACCGAGCAGGGCGAGCGGGACGCGCGGGCGATGGCCGAGCGGCTCGGGGACACGCATCTGGACGGCATCGTCTGCACGGCCCGCCTGCGCACGCGGCGCACGGCCGAGCTCGTGCGCGACGGCCGCACGCCGGTGCCCGAGATCGTGTGCGTGCCGGAGCTGTCGGAGATCGTCGCCGGCGCCTTCGCAGGGCGGCCGGTGGACGAGTACCGGGCATGGGTGCGGGAGCGCCCGCTCACGGAGGCGCCCGACGGCGGCGAGAGCATGACCGCCGCCGCCGCGCGCTACGCGGCCGGGATACGGGTCGTGGCGGGGATGCCCCACCGCGGCCTCCTGGCCGTGCTTCACAACCTGCCGCTGCGGATGATCGCAAACGTGCTCGCGGGCGAGGACCCGCTCCGCGGGCGCGTGCAGCGGTTCGGGCAGGACCAGGTGCTGCGGATCGACCGCGGGCGCCTGGCGGGGGCCGCGACGGCGCTCGGGGAGTGGGCCGAGGAGGCCCGGGCGGGCGGCCGGACAGTCACATCGACACGGAAAGGACGGTGACGCAGGTGAGCAGCGAATCGCGTGCACACCTCGGAGAGCGGAGGCTCTCCACCCTCGACGCGGTCGCGCAGTCGCTGGCGATCGGCCCGATCTTCTCGGGCGTGTTCCTGACCTTCCTGATCGTGATCCAGGCCGGGTGGAACACGCTCCTCTCGGTCGTTCTGGGCTCGATCGGCGTCCTCTGCCTGGGTTGGGTCGTGTCGGTCTACGCCCGCCGCTACAGCGGCGCGGGCGCGATCTACGAGTACCTCGCCCACGGCATCCATCCGGTGGTCGGCGTCTTCTCGGCCGGCATCTACTTCATCGCCCAGCTGTTCCTGGGCGCCGGCGGCGTCTACCTGGGCATCGGGTTCCTCGTCTCCGTCTTCACCCAGACGCACGACATCGGCTTCACGATCGACTGGTGGGTGGCCGGGCTGATCGCCGCCGTGTTCGTGTTCGCGATGAACCACTTCGGCGTGCGGCTGACGGTGCGCACCCAACTGTTCCTGAGCGCGCTCTCGCTCCTGCCGCTGGTGATCCTGATCGTCGCGGTGATCGCCCAGGGCGGCGACAGCGGCCTGACGCTCACGATGCTCGACCCCGGCAACACCGGCTCGAGCCAGATCTTCCACGGCATCCTCTTCGCGGTCACCCTCTTCATCGGCTTCGAGGCGGCCGCGTCGCTCGGCGAGGAGACCCGCGATCCGAAGAAGTCGATCCCGGTGGCCGTGCTGCTGACGATCGGGATCGCGGCCGTCTTCTACATTTTGCTCGTGTACGCCGTCTCGGTCGGCTTCGGCAAGACCCAGATCGGCAACTGGATCGCGTCGCCGACCGCGGTCTCCGACGTGGCCGACCGGTACGTCGGCGACTGGCTGGGCACGATCATCCAGCTCGTGACGATCACGGATGCGGTGGTGCTGGCGCTGGCCTTCACCGTCACGGCCGCGCGCGGCTGGTTCGTGCTCAGCCGCGACGGGCTGCTGCCGCAGTTCCTGCAGAAGACGTCGAGCCGCGACACGCCGCTCGGCGGGAACGTCCTCACGGTCGTCTGCGCGATGCTCTTCCTGATCTGGGGCGGCGTCGCGAGCTACGCCATCCCCGGCCAGCCGGACAACTTCGTCGTGTTCCAGTTCACAGCCACGACCGGTTCGCTCGGCGTCGAGCTGATCTACATCTTCCTCGCGCTGGCGGCGTTCCGGCTCATCGGCCAGGGCCGGCAGGCGCAGTGGTGGAACTACCCGGTGGTGGCGCTCGGCGTGCTGACGCCGGTACTCGGCATCTACGGGGCCGTGCACCCGTTCCCGCCCTACCCGTTCAACCGCGGCGTCTACCTGTTCCTCGTCACGGTGGCCGTGTCGGCGATCTGGACGGCCTTCCTCTGGGCGACCCGGCGCGACAAGGTGCTCGCCGCGGCCTCACACGCCATCGAGACCGAAGTGGGCATGCCGCCGATGGGCGCGATGGCCCACTCGGCAGACGAGGCATAGAACCACATGGGGGCTGTCCCCGCCCCGGCGGGGACAGTCCCCGATTCTCGGCCGGCGGAAGCCCCGGGGCAACGAACCTGCAACGGCCACCGTTCGGGGTCAGACCCCGCCTGCCGACGGGTGCAGCAGCGGGACGGCCGCGTCCGACCAGCCCGACCGCAGCACCTCCACGAGCGAGGGCGGCGTGATCACCGTGGCGGTTCCCCGGGCCGGGCGCGGACGGCGGGCGGCGTAGCCGGACGGCGACCACAGCAGGAGCCGGCCGCCGAGCACCACATACGGGTCGCCGTCGGCGAGCACGAAGGCGGTGTCGGGGAGCGAGTCGTACGGCGCCTCGTGCGTGCGGTGTGCATGCGTCTCCGGGTCCACCCGCTCGCAGTGCAGCCGCAGGTCGATCGGGTCGGCGCCCGCCTCGCCGCCGTGCAGCCCGGCCCAGATCGCGCCGAAGCGGTCGTAGTCCTCACGCCGGCACAGCGCGCACGGGCGATGGCCGGCGGCGAAGGCCGTGGCCTCGTCGAGGAAGAAGAGCTCGGTGAACTTGCCCGGCTGCATCATCGGGCCGCGCTGCCAGCCCTTGAACTCGAGCCGGCACGCGATCCAGCGGCGCACGGCCCAGCGGCGGCGGATGTATCCGCCGGCGTCGTGCAGGCAGCCGCGGTTCCCGTAGACGAGGCCCCGCGCCGGCGCGGGGATCAGCTCGCCGAGCGGCGTGACCCGGTTCCGAAGCGGCATCACGCCCTCCGGCCGGCGATGCCGACGTAGTTCTCGGCCAGCGTCGTCGCGGCTGCCGGCGACGAGACGACGTAGCGCAGCTGCGCCAGCTGCAGCTCGAGGTCGAACGGGTCGTCCCCGGGCAGGCGGTGCAGCATCGAGGTCATCCACCACGAGAAGTGCTCGGCCCGCCACACCCGCCGCAGGCAGGCGTCGCTGTAGCCGTCCAGGCCGGAGCGCTCGCCCCGCTCGTACCAGGCGGCGATCGCCTCGCCGAGCAGCTCGACGTCGGCGATGGCCAGGTTCAGCCCCTTCGCGCCGGTCGGCGGGACGATGTGGGCGGCGTCGCCGGCCAGGTACAGGTTCCCGAACTGCATCGGCGCGGCGACGAAGCTGCGCATCCCCGTCACGCCCTTCTCCAGGATCGGCCCCTCGGCCAGCGTCCATCCGGGCGTGCCCAGCCGGGTCTGGAGCTCGGCCCAGATGCGCTCGTCCGGCCACTCGCCCACGTCCTCGTCGTGCGCGACCTGGACGTACAGGCGGCCGAGGGTCGGCGAGCGCAGGCTGAGCAGGGCGAACCCGCGCTCGTGGTGGGCGTAGACCAGCTCCTCGCTCGAGGGGGCGACGTCGGCCAGGATGCCGAGCCAGCCGAACGGGTAGTCGCGCTCGCTGACCCGCAGCACCCCGGGCGGGATGGACGCCCGCGAGACGCCGTGGAACCCGTCGCAGCCGGCGATCAGGTCGCAGCGCAGCTCCCGCTCGCGGCCCGCGAGCCGGTACGTGATCCGGGGGCCGTCGCCGTCGATGCCGTGCAGCCCCACGTCCTCGGCCTCGAACAGCAGCGGGTCGCCGGCCTGGATGCGCAGCCGGATCAGGTCCTTCACCACCTCCGTCTGGCCGTAGATCATGATCGTCGCGCCGCCGGTCAGGTCGGAGAGCGGGATGCGGTGCCGCTCGCCGCCGAACTGGAGCGAGACGCCGTGATGGACGATGCCCTCGCGGTCCATGCGCTCGCCGGCGCCGATCGCGCGCAGCAGGTTCACCGCGCCCTGCTCGAGCACCCCGGCCCGGATGCGGTGCTCGCAGTGCTCGCGGCTGCGGCTCTCCAGCACGACCGAGTCGATCCCGCGCCCCTTGAGCAGCTGGGCGAGCGTGAGCCCCGCCGGACCCGCCCCGACGATCCCGACCTGGGTCGCCTCGGGGGTCACCCCGCCCTCTCGAACAGCGCCGCCTGGCCCTGTCCGACGCCCACGCACAGGGTCGCGAGCCCGTAGCGGCCGCCGCGGCGGCGCAGCTCGTGCAGGAGCGAGACGACCAGGCGGGCGCCGCTCATCCCGAGCGGGTGCCCGAGCGCGATCGCGCCGCCGTTCACGTTCACCCGGTCGGGGTCGAGGCCGAGCTCGCGCACGACCGCGACGCTCTGCGACGCGAACGCCTCGTTCAGCTCGACGAGATCGATGTCCGCGACGTCCACGCCCATCCGCCCGAGCAGCTTGCGCACGGCGGGTATCGGCCCGATGCCCATCACGGTCGGGTCGACGCCGACCGACGCGCCCCCGCGGAACGTCGCCAGCGGCTCGGCGCCGAGGGCGGCGGCCCGCTCCTCGCTCGCGATCACGACCGCCGCGGCGCCGTCGTTCATGCCGCTGGAGTTCCCCGCGGTGACGCTCCCGCCGGCGCGAAACGCGGGCTTGAGCGCCGCCAGCCCGTCGGGGGTCGTGTCCGGGCGCGGGTGCTCGTCGCGGTCGACGTCCCCGACCGGCACGAGCTCGTCCGCGAAGCGGCCGGCCGCCTGGGCCGCCGCCCACCGCTGCTGCGAGCGCAGCGCGAAGGCGTCCTGGTCGGCGCGCGAGACGTCCCACCTCTCGGCCACGTTCTCGCCGGTCTCGCCCATCGACTCGAGCGGGAACATCGCCTCCAGGCGCGGGTTGGGATAGCGCCAGCCGAGGGTCGTGTCGTAGACCGTGCGGTGGCCGCGCTCGAACGCCCGTCCCGGCTTCGGCATCGAGAGCGGCGCCCGGGTCATCGACTCGACACCGCCCGCGACGGCAAGGTCGGCGTCGCCGGCGATCACCGCGTGGCAGGCCGAGACGACCGCCGAGAGGCCCGAGGCGCACAGCCGGTTCAGCGTCACTCCCGGCACCGACTGCGGGAGGCCGGCGAGCAGGACGGCCATGCGGGCGACGTCGCGGTTGTCCTCGCCGGCCTGGTTCGCGCAGCCGAGGTAGACGTCGTCGATGTCGGCCGGATCGATGCCCGCCCGCTCGACGGCCGCGCCGACGGCGACCGCGGCCAGGTCGTCGGGCCGGACGCCCGCGAGCGCGCCGCCGTAGCGCCCGATCGGCGTGCGCACCGCCGAGAGCACGACCGCCCGGCTCATCCCTCCTCCTCCTGCACCCGCTGCGCGACCGCGAAGGCGGAGTTGGCCGCCGGCACGCCGCAGTAGATCGCGGCCTGGAGCAGGACCTCCTTGATCTCCTCCCAGGCGAGCCCGTTGCGGCGGGCGGCGCGCAGGTGCAGCGCCAGCTCGTGGTCGTGGCCGCCGGCGACGAGCGCGGTCAGGGTGATGCAGCTGCGCGTGCGCCGGTCGAGGCCGGGTCGCGCCCACACGTCACCCCAGGCGTAGCGGGTGATCAGCTCCTGGAAGTCGGCCGTGAGCGCCGAGGCGCCCGCAATGGCCGCGTCCACGTGCGCGTCGCCGAGCACCTCGCGCCGCACGCCCATGCCGCGCTCGTACCGCTCGTCCGTCATCCGCTCTCCCCTCCTTCGAGCACGCGGTCGACCAGCGCCGCCGCCGGTTCCAGGCCCGCCGCCGGGTCGAGCGCCGCGTCGATCTCCGCGGGCGTGAGGCCCAGGCCAGCCGACTCGGCGAGCGCCGCCCGGAATGTCACATCCTCGCCTGCCGTGCGCTCGGCCGCCGCCGTCACCAGCTTGCGGGCCTCGACCAGGCCAACCCGCTCGGCTGCGGCGAAGGTGACGCGCTCGGACATCACGAGGCCGCGGGTCAGGTCGAGGTTCCGGCGCATGCGAGCCGGGTCGACCTCGAGCTCGGCGAGCAGCTCGCGGACGCCCGCCGCGGCGCCGCCCGCGCCTTCGAGCGCGCCCGTGATCGCCTCCCACTCCGCATGCCACGCGCCCGCGGCCCGCTCGTGCTCGTGGGGCTCGGCCGCGACGAGCGCGGCGGCGTGGCGCCGGGCCACCGCAGCGCAGGCGAGCGTCCGCACGGAGACCGCCGGGTTGCGCTTGTGCGGCATCGTCGAGGAGCCGCCGCCGGCACCCTCGCGCACCTCGGCCACCTCGGTCTGTGCGAGCAGGACCATGTCGCCCGAGATCTTTGCGCATGCCGCCGCCACCGTGGCGAGGCCGGCGCCGAGCTCGATCAGCCCGCTGCGCTCCGTGTGCCACGGCGCGAGCGGCTCGGCCAGGTCGAGCTCGCGGGCGTAGAGCCGGGCCACCTCGGGCCCCCGCGCCCCCAGCACCGCCAGGGAGCCGACGGCGCCGCCGAGCTGCGCCCGCAGCCGCGACGACACCGCCTCGACGAGCGCGCGGGCCTCGCGCAGGCCCATGAGCCAGCCGGCGGCCTTCAGGCCGAACGTCGTCGGCGTCGCCTGCTGCAGGAGCGTCCGGCCCGCCATCGGCGTCGTGCGGTGCGCCCGGGCGAGCGCCGCGCAGGCGTCGGCGGCCTCCCAGAGCCATGCCGCAGTCGGCGCGAGCGCTCGTCTGGCGACGAGCATCGCGGCGCTGTCGAGGATGTCCTGGCTGGTCGCCCCCCAGTGCACGAACCCGGCCTCCTCGGCCGCGAGCCCCGCGCGGATCGCCTTGACGAGCGGCTCGACCGGGTTCCCCGCCGGGCGCCCGGCGCGGGCGAGGTCGCCGGCGTCGTAGAGCCCGGGGTCGCAGCGGTCGGCGATCCGCCCGGCCAGGTGGGCGGGGACGACGCCGGCGATCGCCTCGGCGTTCACGAGCGCCCGCTCCGCGTCGAGCATCGCGGCCAGCCAGGCGCGGTCGGACACGGCGGCCGCGATCTCGTCCGGCACGAACAGGGGCGCGAACGTCGTCACAGGGCGAGGAACGTCGTCTGGTGCTTGCCCTGGAGGTGGATGTCGAAGCGGTACCCGCCGCCGTGGGCCGCGACGGCCGTCAGCCCGGCCCGCTCGGCGTCGGTGAGCGCGGCCAGCAGCGGGTCGGTCTCGTTCGCCGGCTCGCCCGGGAAGAAGATCCGGGTCATGAGCGGCTTCAGCAGGCCGCGCGCGAACACGAGGGCCGTGATGTACGGCGCCCCGTCGCCGCCCGGCTTCACCGTGACGAACTCGTAGCGTCCGTCGGCGTCGGTGCCGCACCGGCCCCAGCCGAAGCCGTCGCGGTGGCCGCCGTCCCCGTCGGCTCCCCAGATCTCCACCATCGCGTCGAAGACGGGATCGCCCGCGCCGTCGATCACCTGCCCGCCCACCCGGATCGCATCCGCCCGGCCCGGCTCGACCAGCTCGTGGTGCGGACGCAGGCACAGGCCGAACGCGAAGAACGGGCCCACGGTCTGGGAGGGGGTCGGCCCGCCCGCCATGTCAGACCTCGAAGGGGGTCGAGTCGCTCCCGCCGAGGACGATGTCGAAGCGGAAGCCGAGCGCCCACTCCTCCGTCGTGGTCTCCCAGTCGAACTGCGAGATCAGCCGCTCCCGCGCCCCCGGGTCGCGGATCGAGTTGAAGATCGGGTCGGCCGGGAACAGCGGGTCGCCGGGAAAGTACATCTGCGTTACGAGCCGCTCGGTGAACGCGCGGCCGAAGATCGAGAGATGGATGTGCGCCGGCCGCCACGCGTTCGCGTGGTTGCGCCACGGGTAGGCGCCCGGCTTGATGGAGACGAAGCGGTAGCGCCCCTCCGTGTCCGTCAGCACACGGCCCGCGCCGGTGAAGTTGGGATCGAGCGGCGCCGGGTGCCGGTCGCGCTCGTGGACGTAGCGGCCGGCGGCGTTTGCCTGCCAGATCTCGATCAGCGAGCCCGGCACCGGGCGGCCGTCGCGATCGCGCACCGTGCCGCTGACGATGATGCGCTCGCCCAGCGGCTCGCCGTCGTGCTGGCGGGTGAGGTCGGCGTCGGACTCGGCCAGCGGCCCGTCGCCGTAGACCGGGCCGGTCGGGTCGTGCAGCTCCTCCGGGAGCAGGATCAGCGGACGGTCGGGCGACCGCAGCCGGGTCGAGCGGTACTCGAGGTGCAGGTAGGGTGGGTGGACGGCGCCGTAGGCCCCGTCGCGCACGCGCTCGATCGCGAGCCGGCTCACCCGGCCGGCTCCCGCTCGTCGGCGGTGCGCAGCGCCCGCAGCGCCTCCAGCTCACGCCGGCTCGGCGGCGCGCTCTCCTCGAGGCCGTCGCGCACCGCGAGCGGCCAGCCCGTCGCGGCGACCGCCTGCTCCACCGTGACGCCGGGGTGGAGGCGGGCGAGGGTGAGCTCGCACGTCTCCGGGTCGGGCTCGAGCTCGCCCAGGTCGGTGATGACCGCGGTGACGCCGCGGCCGCGCAGGCCCAGCTGCTCCCGCGACCCGGGCCCGTCGCCGAAGCCCACCGACGTGCGGAAGTCGAGCCGCTCGACGAACGTGCGCGCCGACTGCTTCAGGATCACGAGCGTCTCCTTGCACGACGCCGCGATCTCCGGCGCGCCGCCGGCGCCGGGCAGGCGCACCCTGGGGTGGTCGTAGTCGCCGATGACCGTGCTGTTCAGGTTGCCGTAGCGGTCGATCTGGGCCGCGCCCAGGAAGCCGACGTCGATGCGGCCCGCCTGCAGCCAGTAGGCGAAGATCTCGGGCACACCGACCACCGCGTCGGCCGTCTCGGCCAGCTCGCCGTCGCCGATCGAGAGCGGCAGGTTGAGCGGCTTCGCCCCGATCGTGCCGCTCTCGTAGATCAGCACGCAGCCGGGCGCGTGGGTGGCCCGGGCCAGGTTCGCGGCCTTGCTGGGCAGGCCGATGCCGACGAAGCAGACGCTGCCGTCGTGCAGCCGCCGGGCGGCGGCGACCGCCATCATCTCCTCGCTCGTGTGGCTCACCCGGCCGGCTCCAGCACGTGCTCGCGGATCCACTCGCCGAAGGCCTCGCGGTCGCGGCTGATCGCGTCCCAGCGGACGTAGAACGAGTTGTCGCGCTCGTAGTAGCCGTGGACGTAGGACGGATGGGCACCGCCCGGCGCGGCCGCGACGGCCGTGACGACCCAGCCGGGGAGGATGATCGCGCCGGGTACCGGCTCGAGCTCGTCCACGATCTCCTCCACCGTGACCAGCGACCGGGCGGAGGCCAGCACGGCCTCCTTCTGCACGCCGCTGATCCCCCACAGCTGGACGTTGCCCTCGCGGTCGGCGCGCTGTGCGTGCACGATGCCGACGTCAGGCCGCAACGCCCGCACCGCCGCCAGCCGCTCGCCGGTGAACGGGCAGTTGACGAAGCGCACAGTCGTGTGGCCGGGGAGATCGGTGCCGGCGTAGCCGCGCAGGACGGCGAAGGGCAGGTTGGCGGCACCGGCCGCGTAGGCGGCCGCCATGCCGGCGTGGGAGTGCTCCTCGAGCTCGAGCGGCTCCGGCCAGCCGTGCTCGACCGCCTCGCGCAGGCGGTGCAGCGAGCCCACGCCGGGGTTCCCGCCCCACGAGAACACGAGCTTCGCTGCGCACCCGGCACCGATCAGCTGGTCGTAGATCACGTCGGGCGTCAGCCGGATGAGCGTCAGCCCGCGCCGGTGCTGGCGGATGATCTCGTGACCGGCCGCGTGCGGGATCAGGTGGGTGAACCCCTCGAGCGCGACGGTGTCGCCGTCGGCGACCAGCTCGCCGATCCCCTCCTCCAGCGTGACGATCTCGGCCATCTAGTGGGCCTTCTCGTAATGTTGGGCTGGAAAATGGCGAGCGAAAACCGAGCGCATGCAAGGACTAAAGGGAGCCGATACCGGGTTGTATTGGCGCGACCGAGGACACCGCAGCGCG
>JAICJM010000128.1 GCA_025928435.1 Thermoleophilia bacterium | reverse complement strand
GAGCCGCGCGAGCCGGTGCTCCTGAACCACGTGGGCGTGCTCCTCTACGAGCTGTGCGAGGCCGGCGCCGCCGCCGACCTCTTCCGGGCCGCCGCCCGGCTCGATCCCGAGCTGGCCCACGCCCGCGCCAACCTCGAGCATGCCCGCGAGCGCGCCCGCTCCGGCGCCCGCCTGCCCGGCGTCGGCGCGACCCGCACGCGGCCGCTGGCCGAGCGCGCCCGCCGCGTCGCCGGCCGGGCCCGGCCGGCCAGGAAGCTGACGCTCTCGCTGTGCATGATCGTGAAGGACGAGGAGGAGATGCTCCCCGGCTGCCTCGAGCCGCTGCAGGGCGTCGTGGACGAGATGATCGTCGTCGACACCGGCTCGACCGACCGCACCGTCGAGATCGCCGAGTCGTTCGGCGCCAAGGTCGTCCACTTCCCCTGGAACGGCTCCTTCGCCGACGCCCGTAACGCGTCGATCGAGGCCGCGAGCGGCGACTGGCTGATCTACCTCGACGCCGACGAGCACATGGAGGCCCAGGACGCGCGCCATCTGCGCGCCCTCCTCGGCCGCACCTGGCGCGAGGGCTTCTACCTCGTCGAGACCAACTACACCGGCGGCTCGGACGCCGGCTCGGCGGTCACGCACATGGCGCTGCGGGTGTGGCGCAACCGGCCCCGGTACCGGTTCGCCGGCCGCATCCACGAGCAGAAGACGCACACGATGCCGACCTACCTGCCCGAGCGGTTCGAGACCACACGGATCCGCGTGCGCCACTACGGCTACCTCAACCAGCGCATCGTCTCCAAGGACAAGTCGCGCCGCAACATCCAGCTCCTGGAGCAGGAGGCGCAGGAGTTGCGGACGCCGTTCACGGACTACAACCTCGGCTCGGAGTACATCGTCCTGGGCGATCACGCCGCCGCCCGCCTGCACCTCGACCGCTCATGGGAGGCGCTCCGCCAGGGTGGTCTCGAGTCCGTCGGCTACGCGCCGTTGCTCGTGTCCCGCGTCGCCCGCGCCCGCCGCGAGGTGGGCGACTTCGACGCCGCCGTCGCCGCCGTCGACGAGGGCCTGGCCCGCTTCCCGGATCACACCGACCTCGTGCTCGAAGCGGCCCTGGCCGCCCGCAGCCGCGGCGACCTGCGCAAGGCCGCCGAGCTGGCCGAGCGCTGCCTGGAGATGGGCGACGCGCCCGCCGAGTACGCCAGCACGACCGGCGCCGGCAGCTTCCTCGCGCTGACGCTGCTCGCCGAGATCCACGCCGCCCTGGGCGACCCGGCCGGGCAGGAGCGGATCCTGCGCCGCTCCCTGGCCGAGCACCCGGACTACATCGCGCCGGTGCTGCCGCTGGTCGAGCTCCTGGTCGCCCGCGGCGTCGACTCCGCCGAGATCGACCCGCTCGTCCCCCTCAAGGTGCCCGCCAGACTGCTGGCCGGGAGCGCCTACATCGAGGGCAACCGACCGGCCGACGCCGAGCGCTGGTTCCGCGACGCCCTCGAGGTGCAGCCGGCGAACTCCGCCGCCCGCATGGGCCTGTCCGAGGCGCTGCTCGCGCAGCGTCGCTACGCCGAGGCGGCCGAGGTCGCCGCCGGCGAGCCGGCCGACTCACCGCTGGCGGCGCGGGCCGCCGAGGCGGTCGTCTTCGCCGCCGCCGTCCTGGGTGACGCCGGCGCGATGGACGCGGCCGTCGAGCGCGCGCTCCCGAGTCTCCTCGACGCCGACGCCGACCTCTACCGGGCCTGGGCGACCGCGGTGCGCGGCGGCGAGCCGCCGGCCGCGCTCGGCACCGCCGCCGGGCCGACCGCCATCCGGATGCTCGAGGCGCTCCTGCGCGTGACCGAGACGACGGCCTTCACCACCCTCCTGCCGGTGGTCGCGCGAGTGCAGCTCCCGGAGCGCCAGCGGCGCGAGCTCCTGGCCACGATGTATCTGCGGCGCGGCTTCCTCGAGTCGGCCGCCGACGAGTGGATCGCGGTCGCGACGACCCAACCCGATGCCTCGGCGATGCTCGGCCTGGCCCAGGTGGCGCTCGCTCGCGGCTACGACCAGGACGCGATCGGCTTCGCCGCCGAGGCGGTGCGCCTGGAGCCCGAGTTCGAGGGCGCCCGGGTGGCGTACGACGCTATCGTACAGAAGCTTTCGCAAGTTGCCTAAATTCTATTCCAATCACGCCGATCACGCGGTCAGACGCCCCGTCCATGGATGGATCGAGGGAGACCCACGTGATGGAACACGGACCAAATACGATCGGCGGACGAGTGATCCCCTTGCGGCCGAGCACGGGGACGACGTCGCGATTCTTCCGTTCCGGGCCCGCGCCCGGATCGCCGCCGCCCGAGGTGCATGCCGACCTGGCCACAGCGCAGCAGGTGATCGCCGAGCTGACCGCACGCCAGGTGAACCTGCACTTCGACGTCGATCACGACACGGGGCAGGTGCGCGTGGAGATGCTGGACGGGAACGGCGAGGTCATCAAGGAAGTCTCCGCGCGGCGCGTGCTCGACACGCTGTCCGGCGGCGGACTGCTGGTGGACGAGCAGGCGTGATCGCATGAGCACACCCGCCTCCAGCTCCTCCACCCCCACGAAGTCGACGAGCGCGACGCCGTTCTTCAACGTCGGCGGAATCGCGACCGGCCTCGACACGAACTCGATCATCGACCAGCTGCTCGCGATCGACCGCCAGCCCGAGACGCTGCTCACCCAGCAGAGCACCGTCGAGACCGCCCGCCAGGCGGCGCTGAAGGCGATCCAGACGTCGATGCAGTCGCTGCAGACCGCCGCCCAGGCGATGCGCAACCCGTCGGTGTGGGCGAACTCGCAGACCGTGACCTCGTCCAACCCGACCGCCGTCAGCGCCGTGCTGACCGGCGGCGCTGCCGCAGGCGGCTTCCAGATCGGCGTGCAGCGGCTCGCGTCCGCCGACCAGGTCACCCAGGGCACGAGCCTCGCCGCCGCCAACGGCGACGACACGCTCCACATCCAGGTGGGCTCGGGCGCCGTCGCGAACGTCTCGGTTTCCGCGGGCGACACGCTGGCCACGATCGCGAGCAAGATCAACGCGAACACGAGCTCGCAGGTGTATGCGTCGGTCGTGAACAACAAGCTGGTGCTCTCCGGCCAGGTCACCGGCGCCGCGAACACGATCGCGGTCACGAGCGATGCGACGCTCGCGTCCGACCTCGGCATGACCCAGAGCCTCGTCGCCAAAGACGCGCAGTACACGATCAACGGCCAGAACATGACGAGCGCGACGAACACGGTCTCGAACGGCCTCGCCGGCGTCACCCTGACCCTGAACGGCACCACCGCGAGCGACGCGAGCCTCGTCGTGACCGCGCCGGCGCCGAACACGAACACGATCACGACCGCGATCCAGGGCTTTGTCACCGCCTACAACTCGACGGTCGACATGGTCTACGGCTACGTGAACGATCCCAAGGTCGCCAACCCGACCACCGATGCGCAGCGCGAGGCGGGCATGCTCCAGGGCGACCCGCAGCTGCTCTCGATCCTCTCGAACCTGCGCTCCGCCGTGACGACGACGATGAGCGGCGCCACGGGCGGCATGGGCTACCTGGGCAACATCGGCCTCTCGACCGGCGCGGCCGTCGGGTCGGGCACGATCAGCCAGGACTCGCTCGAGGGCAAGATCACGCTCGACACGACGAAGCTCCAGTCGGCCCTCGCGAGCAACTTCAGCGGGGTCAAGGCGCTGTTCTCGAACGCCACCGGCAGCTTCGGCTCCGAGGGCCTGTCGCAGCGGATGGACGACATCATCAATCCGCAGACGAGCGCGACGGGCGCGCTGAACGGCCGCATCACCTCCGAGGCGTCGCTGATCCAGTCCTACTCGCAGCAGATCGCCGACATCGAGCAGCGGGTGACACTCCACGAGGCCGCCCTGCGGGCCCAGTTCACGGCCATGGAGTCGGCGGTCGCCCAGCTCCAGTCGAGCAGCTCGGCGCTCTCGTCCTCGAGCTCCTCGTCGTCCGGCTGATCGGCTCTCCGGGCCTCAAGATCGGGCGTCCGGACGCCGATTACGTGGTCGCCCAGTCCCCCCTGAACGGTGAGCCATATGAACCCGTACGACGCCAAGCGTGCCTATACCGAGTCGAGCATCCTGACGGCACCGCCCGAGCGCCTCGTCGTGATGCTCTACGACGGCGCCATCCGCTTCCTCGGCCAGGCCGCAGTCGCCATGCGGGCAGACAACAACCGCGTCTTCCTCGACCGCATCCAGCGCGGCGAGGCCATCATCCGGGAGCTCAACCTGACGCTCAACATGCGCGACGGTGGTGAGATCTCGGAGCGGCTGCGGGCGATCTACCAGTTCTGCGACCTGCACCTGACCGCCGCGACCGCCGAGCGCGACCCGCGCAAGATCGACGACGTCATCCGGCTGCTCTCCGAGCTGCGCGAGTCCTGGCAGCAGATCGCCGCCAACCCGCCGGCCGCCGCGGCCGCCGCGTAGCCATGTCGGATCCCGCCGTCGCCCCCTACCTCGCCCTCCTCTCGCTGACGCGCTGCGAGCGCGACCTGATCGCCTCCGGCGACTGGGACGGGGTCGTCACCATCGGCAGCGAGCGGGCCAAGATCGTCGCCACGCTGCCCCCGAGGCCTCCCGAGGCCGCCCGCGCGGTGGTCGCCGAGGCCCTCGCCCAGATGCAGACGAACCTGGCCAACGCCGTCGCCACGCGCGATCGCACCCGCGCCACCCTGGCGCGCATGTCGGAGGGCCGCCGCGCGATGCGCGCGTACGCCGGCACGGCGCCGAGCGGCCACATCGACACGCGCCGGTAACCACCCGCACGCCCGCCAGCCCCTTCCTGTCACGACGCGGGTGGAGATGGAGCAATTCGGGGGACAGTCCCCACCCGGGGACTGTCCCCCGGGTGTCGGCGAGCGGAGCTCAAGTCGGTGGCAACTCCGCCGATGACCAGACTGCCTGCACGGATTGCGGGCGCCGTATGCCCAGGGATGGGTTCCTCTCCAAGGTGAAGGGAACCGATAGGTGGACCTGTTCGACACCTCCATCGTGGGCATCGAAAAGGCGATGCAGGGCTCCCTGCTGCGACAGCAGGTGCTGGCCAACAACATCGCCAACGCCAACACGCCCGGCTACCAGCGCTCCGACGTCGACTTCCAGTCGGCCCTCGCGCAGGCGTTCTCATCGGGATCGCCGACCACCGGCCAGCTGGATCAGATCTCGTTCTCGCCGCAGGTCTCCTCGACCGGCGCGATGCAGGTCGACGGCAACACCGTCGACATCAACACGGAGAACGCCGACCTGTCCGAGAACTCGCTCGACTACCAGGCGCTCGAGTCCGTCATGGGCACGCGCATGTCGATCCTGAAGACCGCCATCGGGAGCACGTCGTAATGGGAATGTTCGACTCACTCAACGTCTCGGCCTCCGGGATGACCGCCACCCAGATGTGGATGGACGTCATCTCCTCGAACCTCGCGAACGCCGACAGCACGAAGTCCGCCAACGGCCAGCCCTACCGGCGCAAGGAGATCGAGCTCTCCGCCGCCTCGCCCAGTTTCGGCGAGGTGCTCGGCGGCGTCCAGGTCGACGGCATCGTCGACGACCCGAGCCCGCTGCGCCAGGTCTACGACCCGGGTAACCCCGAGGCGAACAAGCAGGGCTACGTGACCATGCCGAACGTGAACCCGGTGACCGAGATGGTCGACCTGATCTCGGCCAGCCGCGGCTACGAGTCCAACGTGACCGCCATGAACGCCGCCAAGCAGATGTTCTCGAAGACCTTCGACGTCCTCCGCTGATGCAGATCCCCGCCATCTCCAACGCCATCTCCGGCCTCTCCGGCGTCTCCGGCGCTTCCGGCGTCTCCGGGATCTCGAACGCCCTGGGCGGCGTGGGATCGGTCTCCGGCTCGGGCTCCGGCTCGGGCGGCGGCTTCGGCTCGATGCTCACCGACGCGATCTCGGGCCTGAACGACTCGCAGAACACGGCCTCCTCCGACTCGGTCGCGCTGGCCACCGGAAAGGCCGGCGACGTGACCTCCGTGGTCACGGACGTCGAGAAGGCGAACCTCGAAATGCAATTGGCTGTTCAGGTTCGGAACAAGGCTGTCGATGCGTACGAGGAGATCATGCGGATGCAGATCTAGCCCGCCTCGTAGCCCCCGCCGAACCCCTCCCCCCGCCCCGCCGAACCCCCCGCCTCGCATATGCCGACCTTCTCCAGCATCAAGGACACCTGGAAGAGCATCGAGCCGCGCGGCCAGCTCACCCTGGTCGTGTCGTTCCTGCTCATCCTGGTGACCGCCTACTTCCTCTTCAACTACGCGACCAAGCCGAGCTACACCACCCTGCAGACCGGCCTGCAGCCGACGCAGACCAACCGGGTCACGCAGGCCCTGGCCGGCGCCGGCGTCGCGTACAAGGTGGGCAACGGCGGGACGACCGTGAGCGTCGTGAGCGGCCAGCTCTCGGCCGCGCAGGTCGCGCTCGCGTCGGCCGGCGTCGGCCCCGGCTCCCAGCCCGGCCTCGCCAACTTCACCAAGACCAGCCTCGGCACCACCGACGCGCAGCAGAAGGCGATGTACCAGCTCGGTCTTCAGGGCGACATCGAGCGCCAGATCGAGAGCATCACGGGCGTCACGTCCGCCCAGGTGCAGATCGTCATGCCCACCGACACCCTCTTCGCCGACCAGGCGTCGCAGGCGAGCGCGTCGGTGCTCCTGAACACCGACACGACGTTCGACCCGGGCGCCGTCAGCGGCATCGCCCACATGGTCGCCTCCGGCGTCCAGGGCCTCTCCGCCCAGGACGTCACGATCACCGACCAGACCGGCGCGATGCTGTGGCCGGGCGGCTCGGTCGGCGCCGACGGCATGCCCGGCGCGACCTCGAAGCTGGCCGTCCAGCAGAGCTACGACTCGCAGCTCGCCGCCCGCGTCGACGCCCTGCTCGGCCAGACCCTGGGTGTCAACAAGGGCCAGGCCCAGGTCAGCTCCGACCTGAACATGGATCAGGTCACCCAGGACTCCGTCAAGTACGACGGCACGAAGGTGCCGATCACGAGCCAGACGACGAAAGAGAACCTGCAGTCGTCCAACGGCAGCACCTCCGGCGTCGCCGGCACCTCGGCCAACGTGCCGCCGGTGTATTCGGCCGCGAACAGCAAGAACGGCGCGCCGACCGTCTACCTGAACACGAGCGGGAACACGAGCTACGGCGCCGACAAGACCGTCAGCCACACCGTCGTCGCCCCCGGCGCGGTCAACCAGCTGCACGTCGCGCTCCTGTTCGACTCGTCCGTGCCGCCGAAGGCCCAGCAGGCGCTGCGCGCGACCGTCGCCACGATGGTCGGCCTCGTCCCCAGCCGCGGCGACACGATCTCGACGGCGAGCGTGCCGTTCCAGAAGCAGCCCGCGACCACCGGCGCCGCCGGCGGGCCGCTCGGGATGATCGGCGTCTCCAGCCCCTCCGTGCTCGTCCGCGACGCCCTGATCGGCCTGGCCGCCCTCGTCTTCCTCTTCATGCTGCGCAAGAACCTGAAGCGCCGTGAGGGCGATGCCCGCTTCGCCGAGCCGACCTGGCTGCGCGAGATCTCGCAGGCGACGCCGATCGCCGCCCTCGAGGCCGCCACCGTCCCGTCCGGCGCCGTGCACCATCACGAGCTGATGCAGAAGGAGGCCGAGCAGATCGTCACCCGCCAGCCCGAGCACGTCGCCCTCCAGGTGCAGCAGTGGATGAACGAGTAGCACCCGGCGCCACCATGACGCTCACCGGCCGCCGCAAGGCCGCCGTCCTGCTCGTCTCGCTCGGCGCGCGCGGCGCCGCCGAGGTCTTCAAGCACCTGCCGAATGAGACGATCGAGCAGCTGACGGTCGAGATGGCGCGCACGCCCACCGTCGAGCCCGAGCAGGCGACGGCCGTGATGGAGGAGCTCGTCGCGATGGCGAACGCCCGCGGCTACATCGCCGAGGGCGGCCAGCGCTACGCCCGCGAGGTGCTCGAGGCGTCCGTCGGCAGCGCCCGCGCGGCCGAGATCATGAACCGGCTCTCGGTGATCATCGAGACGACGCCGTTCGAGTTCCTGCGTGCGACGCCGGCCGACCAGATCGCCGCGTTCCTCGCGAACGAGCACCCCCAGACCGTGGCGATGGTGGTCGCCCAGCTGCCGAACACGACGCTGGCCGCCAAGGTGATGGAGCTGCTCCCGCCCGAGCTCCAGGCCGACGTCGCCGTGCGCATCGCCACCATGGGCCAGACCTCCCCCGAGGTCGTCAAGGAGGTCGCCCGCGTGATGGAGCGCAAGCTCGAGACCGTGCTCCAGCGCGAGTGGGCCGCCGCCGGCGGCGTCCGCTCGCTCGCGGCGATCCTGAACGCCGCCAACCGCACCACCGAGCGCAACATCCTCGACCACCTCCAGCAGGAGGACGAGGCGGTCGCGAACGAGGTGCGTGGGCTCCTGTTCGTCTTCGAGGACATCCTCCAGCTGGACGACCGCGCGCTGCAGATGGTGCTGCGCGAGGTCGACGCGAAGGACCTCGGCCTGGCCATGCGCGGCGCCTCCACCGAGGTACAGGAGAAGATCCTCTCCAACATGTCGCAGCGCGGCGCCGAGATGCTCCGCGAGGAGATGGAGTACATGCCGCCGCAGCGCCGCAAGGTCGTCGAGGAGGCGCAGTCGAAGATCGTCGCCGTCGTGCGCAGACTGGACGACGCCGGCGAGCTCGTGATCTCCCGCGGCGGCGACGAGGACGACGAGCTCATTGGCTGAGGTCTTCGAGTTCACGGCGCTCGAGCGCCCCGCCGTCCTGGTCGAGGACTCCGCCTCCGCCGAGGAGCGCGCCGCCGCCCTGCAGGCCGAGGCCGAGCGCCGCGGCCACGAGGCCGGCCTCGAGCGCGGCCTGGCCGAGGCCCGGGCGCGCACCGAGGCGGCCCTCGAGGCCTTCGCCGCCGCCGAGCGGTCGATGGCAGAGATGTACGACCGATACGTGGCGGAGGCCGAGGCGGCCGCCGTCGACCTCGCCTTCCAGATCGCCGAGAAGGTGATCGCCGCGACCGTCGCGTCCGACCCCGAGGCGGTGCTGGGCGTCGTCTCCGGCGCGCTCCTGCGCACCACCGACCGCGACCATCTCGTGCTGGAGGTGAACCCCGGCGACTTCGAGCTCGTGCGCGAGTCGGCGTCGGAGCTCGCGGCCAGGCTGGGCGGGATCAACCGGATGGAGGTCGTCTCGGAGCGCCGCGTCGAGCCGGGCGGATGCGTCGTGCGCACCGAGGCCGGCGAGATCGACGCCCGGGTGAGCTCCCAGCTCGAGCGCGTGCGCCAGCTGCTGGCCGAGGCGCGCGGTGCCTGAGGCGACCGCGGAGCGGCCGCTCGCCGCGTACTCCCGCGCGATCGCCGAGGCCGACCTGCAGAGCCACCGGGGCCGGGTCACGAACCTGATCGGCCTCGTCATCGAGGCCACCGGCCTGCGGGCGGAGGTGGGCGAGCTGGTCACGATCGCCGGCGGCCGCAACCGCGCCGCCGTGCCCGCCGAGGTGGTCGGCTTCCGCAACGGCCGCGCGCTGCTCATGCCGCTCGGCGACATGCGCGGCATCGCCCCGGGCACGGTCGTGGCGCCCACGGGCGGCCCGTTCCGGGTCCCGGTCGGCGACGCCCTGCTCGGCCGCGTCCTCGACGGGCTGGGCCGGCCGATCGACGGCGGCCCCGAGATCTCCGGCGGCCGGCCGCGCGTCGTCGCGGGCTCGCCGCCCTCGCCGATGGACCGGCCGCGCATCAGCGAGCGCCTGGAGCTCGGCGTGCGCGCGCTCGACGCGCTCGTGCCCTGCGGCCGCGGCCAGCGGCTCGGCATCTTCGCCGGCTCCGGCGTCGGCAAGTCAACGCTGCTCGGCTCGATCGCGCGGGCGACGACCGCCTCCGTGAACGTGATCTGCCTCGTCGGCGAGCGCGGGCGCGAGCTGCTCGAGTTCATCGAGCGCGACCTGGGCGACGCCCTGTCGCGGTCGGTCGTGATCGTCGCGACCTCCGACCAGCCGGCGCTCGTCCGCATCAAGGCCGCCCTGGTGGCGACGACGATCGCGGAGCACTTCCGCGACTCCGGCGCCGACGTGCTGCTGATGATGGACTCGGTCACCCGCCTCGCGATCGCCCAGCGCGAGGTCGGCCTCGCGATCGGCGAGCCGCCCGCCACCCGCGGCTACACGCCGAGCGTCTTCGCGATGCTGCCGCAGCTGCTCGAGCGCGCCGGCACGTCGGGGCGGGGCTCGATCACCGGCCTCTACACCGTCCTCGTCGAGGGCGACGACATGAACGAGCCGATCGCCGACGCCGTCCGCTCCATCCTCGATGGGCACTGCGTCCTCACGCGCAGCCTGGCCCACAAGAACCACTACCCGGCGATCGACATCCTCCAGTCCATCTCGCGGCTCGCCACCGAGATCACGAGCCCGGCGGTGCGCTCGGCCGCCGCCGCTCTGCGCGAGACGCTGGCCGCCTACAGGGCCAAGGAGGACCTGATCACGATCGGGGCCTACAGCGCCGGCGCCGATGCGAAGGTGGACTACGCGATCGCGAAGGTGCCGGAGATCGACGCCTTCCTGCGCCAACCGGCGGACGAGGCGGCCGGCGCGGCGGAGACCGATCTGCGGCTGATGGAGCTCATGGCCGACCGCGACGTGGCCGAGCAAAAACCAGAATCAGCAAACACGAGTACTTCATTTACGACGAACGGCGTCGATTACGTGGACGCCAATCGTCTGCTGGAGGCCTGATGTCCACCGAAGAGCCCACCCGCCAGCTCGTCATCTTCTCGCTCGGAACCGAGGAGTACGCGCTGCCGATCACCCGCGTGCAGGAGATCATCCGCTACACGGAGCCGCGCAGCGT
>JAICJM010000158.1 GCA_025928435.1 Thermoleophilia bacterium | reverse complement strand
GCGACGAGGATGGGGTCGACGCCGTCGGGGCGCACGATCACCGTGTCGTGCTCGTGCGGGATCTGGCGGGTGAAGGCGATCTCCGTCCCGTCGGGCGACCAGGCGGGATCGGACGCGGACTCGGACGCCGGGGTGATCGCGCGCACGCCCGACCCGTCGCGGCTCATCACCATAATCTGGTCGATCCGGCGGCGCACGGTCAGGTCGTAGAAGCGCCAGAACGCGATCCGGTCGCCGTCCTGTGACCAGGTCGGGCTGAAGTCCTGCGTCCCGCCCTTGTGCTGGCGCGTGCACCGCGTGAGCAGCTGCCGGCCGGTGCCGTCGGGGTGCACGATCGTGATCTTGTTGCAGAGCTGGCCCGCCAGGATGGCCCGGAACGCGATCCAGTGCCCGCCCGGCGACCAGGCCGGATCCGTCTCGAGGTCGACGTTGCCCGGGCCGTTCGTGACCTGGTGCTGGTTCGCGCCGGCGCTCGTCATCGCCCAGATGTTGCAGTTGGTCGAGCCGCAGCGGGTGAACGCGATCTGGCTCCCGTTCGGCGACCACGTCGGCTGTCCGTCCTCGCCCGGATCCGTCGTCAGCCGAACGACACCGGTTCCGTCGGCGTTCATCACGTAGATGTCGCCGCCGCCGGTGCGGGTGCTCTCGAAGGCGATCCGGGTGCCGTCGGGCGAGAAGGCCGGGTCGAGATCCTTGCCCGGCCCCGTGCTGACCGTGACCTGGCCCGATCCGTCTGGCATCGCGGTGGCGATGCGCGCGCCCGGCACGACGAACGCGAGCCCGCCGTCGGCCCTGTGCGTCGCCGCCTGTGCGGAGCTCACGCCCACGCACACGACAAGCGCCGCGAACGCTGCCACTTGGGCCCAGCGCCATCGGGTCATCCGTCCGCCCTCCCAGTCCGACCCTTTGTGCGAAGTGTCACCCTCCCACACGACGCGTGCCCGTGCAAGTTCTAGACTGCGGCCATGAGCTTCCTCGACCGCATCATGGATCGCCTCACCTCGCGCGGCACGAAGCTGGTCGCGAGCGGCCATCCGCCCGCCGACACGGAGCCGGAGACCGGATCAGGCGAGGTCTCCGAGGAGCTCCAGGCCGACTATGGGCCCGACACGCCGGCCGCCGAGCCGCCTCCGCAAGGGCGGACGGACTAGGATCTCGGCATGGGAATACGCCAGTGGTTTTCCAAGCAGCGCAAGCGGGCCGACGACGACACGATCGAGCGCGCCGAGGACAGGATGCGCAGCGGCTCCGTGGAGGAGCGCGAGGAAATCTCGGGCGACATGGAGGGGCTGGCCGCCGACAACCGCGCGGAGCAGCGGGGCGAGATGTGGTCGGACCGCGACGCCGACCCGCGCAGCGGGCTCTAGGTCAGCCCGATCCGCCGCCGCCTGCGAACGACCCGCCAGTGGGCTGAGCGGATCGTCGAGGCGGCGACGCTTTAGCGGACGGGCTCGTCCAGCGCCCCCAGCGCGGCGTTCAGGTGCGCCGGGAGCTCCTGCGCCCGTCGCGAATTGTAGAGGGGGCCGCCGCCCATCGTGATCAGGCGGTAGGCCATCGCCATCCCGCGCGGGTGCACGGTACGCGTCCGGTCGTCCAGCCGGTCGGCCAGGCGGCGGATCTGCTCGGCGTGCGGCCGCAGCGTGCGCCGGTTGTACTGCGCCGGCGTCGTCGGGCGACCGAAGCTGTGAACGTCGCGCGCGACCCGCCGGAACGAGCGCGCGAGCGCCTTTCGCAGGCGCGGGTCGGCGAGCTCGTCCATCCGGGCGAGCAGCATCTCGTCCTCCGGCTGCTCGCCGGAGCGGGTGCTGAGCCACCCGTCCGCGGACTCGCGGCGAAGCTCGATCCGCTCGTGCTCGACGACGACGCGCACGACCGCGCACAGGGCCGCCGACGCGCCGACCGCGACGAACACGGAGGTCGACTCGAGTCCCGCGAGCGACGCGGCGACCGCCGCGGCCAGCGGGACGAGGTAGGGCAGGGACGGCGCGAGGATCGCGCGGGCTCCGCCGAGCCGGCGCGATCCTCGTCGTCCCAGGACTCGCTGAAGGTGTCCCTGGTGCAGCATGGATCGTCAGCGAGCCGTCAGGCCGCCACCGGCTCCTGCCGCCGCACCGCGTGGAAGGTCTCGCGGGTCGTCGACGGGGTGATGACCATGACCGGGCACGGCGCGTCGTGCAGCAGCCGCTGCGTCACGCTCGAGGCGAGCACGCCGACCATCGGCTTGTGGCCGCGGGTGGCGACGACGATTGCGCCGGCGCGATGCTCCTTCGCCTTGCGCGAGATGATCGACGCCGGGTGGCCCAGGGACGTCGTCGCCAGCTCGAGGTCGGCCTCGAACCCGTCGGCGCGCAGCTTCGCGACGACCTCGTGCAGCCGCTCGATGCGCACATCCTCGTCCGCATGTGCGGCGAAGCGGCCGCCGCGGGCGCCGGGCATGAGCTGGTTCACGTGCACCACGACGATGCGGGACATGAACTGCTTAGCGAGCTCCTGGGCCGCCGGGAGCGCCCGCTCCGACTCCGGCCCGTCGAGTGCAACGATGATGGTTTCCATGAGATCGCTCCTTTCGTGAGAGTCCAGGGGCTACGCTAGAGCGACCGTCATGAGAATCCAGGTTTTCGACAGCAGTGCTTCATAGCGCCTGATGGCAGATTCACGCAGCGATCATTTCCCCGTCGCCAGCACCGGCGTGGCCGACCTGGATCGCGCGCTGCACGGCCTCTACTGGGGCGACAACGTCGTCTTCGAGCCCGACAGCACCGATACGGCGCTCCCCTTCTACGCCGCCGTGGCCGAGCACAGCCAGGTCTACGACCACGCCGCCTACGTCACGCTCACGCTCGACCCGGAGAAGATCCACCTTGACTACCCCAGCCTCGGCGTCATCGACGCGCGGCCGGACTCGCCGCTGGCCGAGGCCGGCGCCCTGCTGAACGAGGTGCGCCGCCGCTCGAAGCCGCAGGCGCGCACGTTGCTCCTGTTCGACCCGCTCGACGACATGGCGGCGCGCTGGGGCACCGACATGGCCCGGCGGTTCTTCACCCGCTGCTGCCCGCTCCTGCTCGAGGTGGGCGCGATCGCGTACTGGTCGCTCTCCCAGGGCGAGCGGTTCGAGCCGCTGCGGCGCGACGTCGAGGACGTGACCCAGTGCGTGCTCGTCGTCCGCGACGGGCGCCTGCGGATCGCAAAGGCCGAGGGCCGTCCGGTCGGCGTGCAGGGAAGCGTCTACCACTACCGCCTCGCCCCCGACGGGAAGCCGGAGCTGACCCAGGCCCCCGCCGCGGCCCGGCTGGGCGGGGCGCTGCGGGCGGTGCGCATGCAGCGTCAGTTGAGCCAGGCGCAGCTCGCGCAGCTCGCCGGGGTGTCCGCGAGTGCGATCTCACAGGCCGAGCGCGGCCAGCGCGGCCTCTCGCTCGAGACCCTGCTCACGCTGACCGCGAACCTGCACATCACGGTCGATGAGCTGCTGCGAGGCCACGTCTCGCCCGGGTACCGGCTCGGCCGTCGGGACGACCCGGCGGCCACGCCGACGGGCACCCCGATCCCGCTGCTCGACGACCCAGAGGCCGGCCTGCGCGCCTACCTGGTGCGGCTCGCGCCGGGCGCGACCGCGACCCCGAACATCGACCACAAGGGCACCGAGCTCGTCGCCGTCGTCGGCGGGCTCGTGCAGGTGCAGCTGACGAGCGGCAGGCCGGTGCTGCGGCAGGGTGAAGCGCTGCTCGCCGATCGGTCGAGCATCCGCGGCTGGCGCAACATCGCGCAGCGGCCGGCCGCGCTGTTCTGGGTGATCAGGGACTAGGCGAGCTCGACCGCTCGGCCCCAGGGATACATCTCCCAGCCGCCGTCCGGCTGTGCGATTGATGCCCAGGCGTAGACCGTCGCACCGCCTTTCTCGAAGGTTCCGGTAACCATTTCGATGTCAGCGCTCCAATCGTTCGGACCGGTCTTGGGCGGCGGGGGCTTGTACACATCACTCTTCCCGATGCCGATCGCCCAACCTCCGTTCACCACCTGTGAGACCACCACAGTGAAGACCGCCGCGGCGTCGCCCCCCGCGGCGCCGACCCGCTCGTCGCGTCGTACCTGCAGTGGCGCTACACCCACGCCGCGATCGACGGCACGTTCACGCTGCGGCCCAGCGGCATCTTCGCCGTGCCGCTGACGCGCGGCCGCTACAGCGTCTACCTCCCGCGCGACGACCTGTACGTGAAGATCGCCGGCGCGAACTTCGTCGTGCGCTGACCCGCCGCCGGGGGATGTTGAACGACTCCACACCGACGACGGTACCGGAACCCGGTGGCCGCAACACTGAATAAACGGGGTCTGACCCCGTTTATTCAGTCGCCAGCCAACCGCGCCAGCAGCCTCGTCGCCTCGGCCAGCACCTTCTGCTCGCGGGCGGTGAGGTCGGTGCGGATCGACTCGGCCAGCCAGCCCTCGCGGCGGGCGCGGTCGGCGGCCAGCACCTCGCGGCCGGCGGGAGTCAGGTCGATCGCGACCCGGCGGCGATCGTCGGCGTCGGGGTGACGGGCGACCAGGCCGGCCTCGTCGAGCGCGGCCACCGTCGCGGCCATCGACTGCGGCCGGACGTGCTCGGCGGCCGCCAGCGCGCTGATCCCTGACGGGCCGCCGCGGTCGAGCCGGCCGAGCACGATCACCTGCGCGAGCGGGAGCCCGCGGCGTTCGACGCGCTCTGCGCGCAGGCGCCGGACGATCCGTCCGAGGACGACGCGCAGCTCGCTCGCAACCGTTTCGGGCTCGATCACATATGCAGCATACCTGAACAGTTTGCCTGTAGAATTGCCTCGTGGCCGCCGACCGGTACAAGTGGATCGCGCTCTCGAACGTGACGCTTGGCGTGCTGCTCGCGACACTTGACGCGTCGATCACCCTGATCGCGATGCCCGACATCTTCCGCGGCATCAAGCTCGACCCGCTCGTCCCCTCGAACAGCTTCTACCTGCTGTGGATGATCCTGGGCTACCTGGTCGTCTCGAGCGTCCTGATCGTGAGCCTGGGCCGGCTCGGCGACATGTACGGGCGGGTGCGGATCTACAACCTCGGCTTCGTGATCTACACCGTCGCGTCGCTCTTCCTGACGGTCACGTGGATGACCGGCCGCCCGGGCGCCACCTACCTGATCGTCTTCCGCATCGTCCAGGGCCTCGGCGGCGCCTGCCTGCTCGCGAACGCCGCGGCGATCATCACCGACGCGTTCCCGTCCAACCAGCGCGGCATGGCGCTCGGGATCAACAACATCGTCGGCGTGAGCGGCATGTTCGTGGGGCTCGTGCTGGGCGGCCTGCTGGCCCCGATCAGCTGGCGGCTCGTCTTCCTGATCTCGGTCCCGGTCGGCGTGGCCGGCACCGTGTGGGCGTACCTGAAGCTCGAGGAGCGGGGGCTGCGCAAGCGTGCGCCGGTCGACTGGTGGGGCAACATCACGTTCGCGCTCGGCCTGGTGCTCCTGATGGTCGCCGTCACGTACGGCATCCGGCCGGCGAACGGCCATGCAACCGGGTGGACGAGCACGCGGGTGATCATCCTCGTCTCGGGCGCCCTCGCAAGCCTGATCGCGTTCTGGCTCGTCGAGCGGCGGGCCGAGAACCCGATGTTCCGGCTGCCACTGTTCCGCATCCGCGCCTTCACGTTCGGGACGCTCTCGACGTTTCTCTCGGCCGTCGCCCGCGGCGGCCTGATGTTCATGCTGATCATCTGGCTGCAGGGCATCTGGCTCCCCCAGCACGGCTACGACTTCAAGGACACGCCGCTCTGGGCCGGCATCTACATGCTCCCGCTGACGCTCGGGATGCTGGTGGCAGGGCCGACGTCGGGCTACCTGTCCGACCGGTTCGGCTCGCGCCTCTTCGCCACCGCGGGCATGATCGGCGCCGCCTGCAGCTTCGGCCTCCTCCTGCTGCTCCCGATCGACTTCTCCTACCCGGTGTTCGCGGCGGTGCTGGCGCTGAACGGAATCTCGATGGGCCTCTTCGCCTCGCCGAACCGGGCCGGGGTGATGAACAGCCTGCCGGCGGCCGACCGCGGCGCGGGCGGGGGGATGAACCAGACGTTCCAGAACTCCGCCCAGGTGCTCTCGATCGGGATCTTCTTCACGCTCATGATCCTGGGCCTGGCCGCGACGCTCCCCGACGCGGTGCACAGCGGCCTCGTCAGCCACGGCGTCCCACCGGCCACCGCGGCGCATTTGTCGCACCTCCCACCGGTCTCGATCCTGTTCGCCGCGTTTCTCGGCTACAACCCGATCGGGCACCTGCTCGGGCCCGGCGCGCTGCACGCACTCCCCGCCCACCAGCAGGCGGTCCTGACGGGACGGTCGTTCTTCCCCCACCTGATCTCGACGCCGTTCCGGGACGGGCTGCACGCCGCGTTCGCCTTCGCGATCACCGCCTGCCTCATCGCCGCGGCGGCATCGCTCATGCGCGGAGGCCGCACCGCGGCCCAGATCGAGCAGGCCCCGGTCGCCCGCGCCGAGGCCGAGCGCGCCGCCTGAGGGCACTCACATGCCTCTCAGAGTCGAGGGGTACCCTGCAGTGGTCACACCCGGGAAGGAAGCACGCTCATGGGCATCATCAAGCGTTCGTCCGCCACGAGCCTGGCCGGCTGGCTCGTTCTCGCTGCCGCCCTGCTCTGCGCCATCTCCGTCACCGCCTACGCGATGACCCGAGGCGGGGCCGCCAAGCCGCCCAAACGCTCCCTGGCGAGCGCCGTCCACCGCATCTTCACGGCGAAGCCGGTCACCGGCCTCTCCGCCGACTTCCAGGTCGACCAGCACCTGCTCGCGGGGGCCTCGACGAGCCTTTCGTCCAGCCCGCTGCTCGCCGGCGCCACGGGCCACGTCTGGATCGGCGACGGCCGCGCCCGACTCGTCCTGAACTCCCAGCTCGGTACGACCTCGGTCGCCTTCGACGGCCACCAGGTCACCCTCTACGACCGCAAGCACCACGTCGCCTACGTCCTCCCGGTGAAGCACCACGGCAAGCCCGGCGGCGCGACGGAGCGCAACACGCCGTCGATGGCGGCCATCAGCCACGCGCTGACACGGGCCGCGCAGTTCGCCGTCATCTCGGGCGCGATCCCGAGCAACGTCGCCGGCCGCGAGGCCTACAGCGTGCACGTCTCGCCGCGCCACAACGGCGGGCTCTTCGGCGAGTTCGACCTGGCCTGGGATGCCGCCCACGCCGTGCCGCTCCGGTTCGCGATCTACCCGCGCGGCTCGAGCACCGCGGCGATCTCGATCTCCGTCACCCACATCCGCTACGGCGCCGCACCGGCGAGCGACTTCCGCGCGACCCCGCCGGCCGGGACGCGGATCGTGCACGTGCACATGCCGACCCGGCATGACCGGTCGGCGCAGAAGCCGCACGTCACGACTGCGGTCGGCCAGGCGGCCGCCTCGCAGGCGGTCGGGTTCGCCGTCAAGGCGCCGGCGACGCTGGCCGGGCTGCCGCAGCAGCGCGTGCGCGCGATCGGCATCGGCTCGCACCGCGCGGCCCTCGCCACCTACGGCCGCGGCCTCGGCACGGTGTTCCTGCTCGAGCAGCGCAAGGCCGGCAGCCATACGCCGCTGTCATCGCTGCCGCCGGTCACGGTGAACGGGATCCGGGCGCACGAGCTCGACACCACGCTCGGCTCGGTCATCCAGTGGAGCCGGGGCGGCGTGACGTACACGATCGCCGGCTCGCAGTCGGCGGAGCGGATCATGTCCGCGGCAAAATCTCTGGCGTGAGCCGGAACGGCGGCGGCGAGCCGCTTGTCGAGATCCAGGGCGTCAGCAAGCGCTACGGGAACATCGTGGCGCTTGACGGCGTGTCCGCGACGGTGCGCGAGCGCGCCGTCGGGCTGCTGGGCGCGAACGGCGCCGGCAAGTCGACGCTCATGCGGGTGATGCTCGGCCTGATCCCGGTCGACGCCGGTGAGGTGCGGGTGCTCGGGATCGACGCGTCGCGGCCGACCTGGGAAGTGCGCCGTCTGCTCGGCTACATGCCGGAGCACAGCTGCCTCCCGCTCGGCATGACCGCCCGCGACCTGGTCGTCCACATGGGCGAGCTGCGCGGGCTGCCCCGGCGGGTGGCGGTGCTGCGGGCGTCCGAGGTGCTCTTCCAGGTCGGGCTCGAGGAGGAGCGCTCGCGCCTGATCCGCACCTTCTCCGTCGGGATGAAGCAGCGCACCAACCTGGCCCAGGCGATCGTCCACTCACCGAACCTCGTCATCCTGGACGAGCCCACGAACGGCCTCGACCCGGCCGGACGCGAGGAGATGCTCCAGCTCGTGCGCCGGCTCTCGACCGAGCTCGGCATCGCCGTCGTGATGTCGTCGCACGTGCTCGAGGACGTCGCCCGCACCTGCGACTCCGTCGTCGTCCTGCGCGAGGGCAGGGTGGCGGCCACCCGGACGATCGACCACGCGGCCGCGGCCGTGCGCGGCGACATGCGGGTGCGCATCGCCGGCGACTCGGACGGGTTCACCCGCGCCGCGCAGGGTCTGGGCCTGACGGTGGAGGCCGACGGCGCGGGCGAGGACGGCTGGCTGGTCGTGCGCGGCGGCGACGCCAACGGCGTGTTGGCCGGCGTGCGCGACGCGGCCTGCGCGGCCGGCGTCGGGCTGCGCGAGCTGCGGCCGGCCGGGCCGACGCTCGAGGAATCGCTCATCGGGGCGATCGGATGAGCGCCGACGCCCGCGTCACCGACGTCGCCTACAGCCGCTACGACGGCCCCCGCGCCGGCCGGCTCGCGGCGATCTGGTCGCTCGCGCGGTGGAGCTCCCTACGTGCGCTCGGCGCCCGCCGCGGCTGGAAGGCGAAGGTCATCCCGCTCACCCTGATCCTGCTCGGCTTCGCCCCCGCCCTGGTCGTGCTCGGCCTGCGGGCGCTGTTCGGGCCGACCGTCTTCAACGGGGGGCTCGCAAAGGCGCTGCCGTACTCGGACTACACGGCCACCATCGGGATCGTCATCCTCGTCTTCAGCGTCGTCGTGACGCCCGAGCTGGTGTGCCCAGACCGCCGCGACCGCACCCTTTCCCTCTACTTCTCGACCGCGATCAGCCGCGGCGACTACGTGATCGGGAAGGTGCTGGCCGCGCTGATGCCGATCCTGCTCGTGACGCTCGTGCCGCCGCTGATCCTGTTCGCCGGCAACGTGCTCTTCGCCGTGCACCCGCTCGCGTACGTCGAGCGGAACTGGCTCGACATCCCCCGGATCATCGGGGCGGGCCTGCTGATCGGGATCTTCTACGCGCTGGTCGGGCTGGCGATCTCGTCGCTCACGGCACGGCGCGCATTCGCCGTCGGCGGCTACCTGGCCTTCCTCGCGATTCCGACCATTGTCGGCGGTGTGCTCGCCCACGCCCTGGACGAGCGCTTCCTGCGCCTGCTGGCCTTCGCGGCGGTGCCGATCCAGGCCGCGAGCGGCCTCTACCCGAACTACTCGGACGAGGGTCATATCAGCCCGTGGGTGTGGGCGGCGACCTCGGTGGAGCTGATGGTGGCCGCGATCGCCGTGCTGGCGATCCGCTACGGGCGGGACACGGGATGAGCGGCGCGCCCGCGATCGCGTTCGACTCGGTTTCGCGCTGGTTCGGCGACACCGTCGCGCTGGCCGACGTCTCCTTCACCGCCGACAACGGTGTGATCGGCCTGCTCGGCCACAACGGCGCGGGCAAGTCGACGACGCTCAAGCTGTGCGCCGGCTTCTCGAGCCCGAGCAGCGGCACGGTGCGCATCTTCGGCACGAATCCGCGGCGGACGCCCGAGGTGT
>JAICJM010000205.1 GCA_025928435.1 Thermoleophilia bacterium | reverse complement strand
TCGACCGCGTGTTCCCGGCCGCGCAGGCGAACGAGGCGTTCGACCACCTGGCCGCGCCGGGCAAGCTCGGCAAGGTGCTGATCGAGTTCGGGGGTTCGTGACGGCCCAGGTGGTCGTCCGTCCGGCAGGCATGTCGGACGTCGAGGCGGCGCACCGGGTCTCGGAGGCGTTCTCGGTCGCGCTGCACGGTGGGTCCGAGACGACCATCGACCACCTGCGCGCCGCGTGGGATTACGGCCGCGCATGGGTCGCGCTCGACGGCGACGACCGGGTGATCGGCTACGCGACGCTCGAGGACGGCTACGTCGAGGTGTGGCCGCACCCCGACCACCGCGGCGGCGCCGTCGCGGGCGCGCTGCTCGACGCCGTGACGCGCCAGGGCGGCCGCCTGGAGACGATCGTGCCGGACGCGGCGGAGGATCTGGTCGCGCTCTACGCGCTGCGCGGTTGGACGCGGACGCGCGAGGTGCTGCGGCTGCAGATGGACGTCTCGGCCGCAGGCCCGGCGCCGGCGTGGCCCGAGGGCGTGACCGCGCGGACGTATGCGGAGGCCGACGCCGCCGCCGTCCACGACCTGCTGGTGGAGGCGTTCGCGGGGAACGCCGAGGAGGTGCAGCCGTTCGCCCGCTGGCACCCGTGGATGACGAACGATCCCGGGTTCGATCCGGGCGTCTGGTTCCTGGCCGAGGCGGGCGCCCGGCTGGCCGGCGCGTGCCTGTGCTGGCGCGAGGGATGGGTGAAGGACCTCGCCGTGCGGCCGTCCTGGCGCGGCCGCGGCCTCGGCGAGGCGCTCCTGCGGGCGGCCTTCGCCGAGTTCCACCGCCGCGGGCTCGAGACGGTCGGCCTCAAGGTCGACGCCGACAACCCCACGGGCGCCGTGCGCCTCTACGACCGGGTCGGCATGACGCGCGACCGCACGTACGTGATGCTCGCGAGTGAATAGCCGGTGCCAGGCACCGGATGTTCAGGCCGGCGCCGTGGAGCCGCGGATGACCAGCCTGGGCGGCATGACCAGCTCGGGGCGGACGCGGCGGCGGCCCTCGATCGTGTCGAGCAGCATCGCCGCCGCGGCGGCCGCGGCCCGGGCGGTGTCCCAGCTGACGGTCGTGAGCGCGGGCGCCACCAGCTGCGAGATCGGGTGGTCGTCGAAACCGGCCACCGACACGTCGTCGGGGATGACGAGCCCCAGCTCGGCGCAGGCCATGTAGGCGCCGTACGCGAGCGCGTCTGAGAGGGCGAAGATCGCCGTCGGCCGGCCCGGCCGGCGCAGGGCCGACAGGGTCGCCGCGCGGCCGTCGGCCGCCGAGAAGCCGCATACGCGGGTCTGGACACCGCGCCGGCGCCGCGGCCGGTGCATCCCCGACGCGAGCACCGCGATGCGCTCGTGGCCGAGGTCGCGCAGGTGATCGAGCATGAGGTCGGAGCCGGCGTCCGCCGGGAAGCGGATCGCCCCGGCCGGCGCCGGCAGCGCGGGCCCGACGGCGACCACCGGCAGCTCGGCGACGACCTCGCGCCATCCGTCGGAGTCGGGCGCCACCGGAAGAGCGATCAGGCCGTCGACGCGCTGGTCGACGAGGCCGCGGGCGCGCTCGAGCTCGGTCCCGGCGTCCCCGTTGGCGTCGGCGAGCAGCATGTGGCGGCCGCGCCGGCGCAGGTGCCGCTGCAGCTCCGACGCGAACTCCTGGTGCCAGTAGTCGGCGAGGCTGCCGCCGATCACGCCGATCACGCCGGATGAGCCGCTGCGCAGGGCGCGGGCGATCGGGTCGGAGCGGAAGCCGATGCGGTGGGCCGCGTCGCGCACGCGCTCGGCCGTGGCCGCGGAGACGCGCTGGCCGCGCAGCGCGTACGAGACGCCGGCGGTCGAGAGGCCGGTCAGCTCGGCGACGTCGCGCAGCGTCGCACGCTTGCGTCTGGGGCGAGAATCGGTCACAATCGTAGTTAATCGTTTCACAAGCCCCGGGAGTGCGCAAGACGCGCGTCGATCTGCACCAGCATCTGTGGCCGGAAGGCTTCATCTCGGCGCTCGCCGCGCGCGACCGATCGCCGCGCGTCTTCGGGAGCGGCGACGGCATGCGCCTGGAGCTGGGGTTCGAGCCCGGGGGGCCGATCTCCGCCGCCGCGCACGACCCGGATCGCCGCCTCGCCATTCTCGACGCCGGCGAGATCGACGCCGCCGTGGTCTCAATCTCGACGCCGATCGGGGTCGAGTCGCTGCCGGAGGACGAGGCCGCGCCGCTGCTCGACGCCTACCACGACGGCATCGCCGAGATCGCGTCCGGGTCGGGCGGGCGCATCCGCGCGTTCGCGGCCGCGTGCCTGGCCGCGTCCGACGCCGGGGCGGCGGGGGTCGCCCGGCGGCTCGAGCAGGGCTTCGTCGGCCTCTCCCTTCCGAGCGAGGCGCTCGCCACGCCCGCCGGCCTCGACCGGTGCGCCCCCGTCCTCGGAGTGCTCGAGCGGGCCGGGCGCCCGCTCTTCGTCCACCCCGGCCCGGCCCCGTGGACGCGGCCCGACCCCGCCGACGCCCGGCTGCCGGCCTGGTGGACGCCCCTGGCCCAGTACCCGGCCTGGTCGCTGCGCGCCTTCGCCACCTGGCGTGCGCTCGGCGCCGCCGCATACCCGGCGCTGCGGGTGGTGTTCGGGATCATGGGCGGCGGCGCGCCATTTCTGGAGGGCCGTTGGCGCACGTTCAACGGTCGCACCCGCGCCATCGACCCCAACCTCTTCCTCGATTCCGCATCCTGCCAGCGGCTCGATCTCGAGCTCGCGCTGGCGGCCTATGGCGCCGAGCAGATCGTGCTCGGCACCGACGTCCCCGTCATCGACCCGGCGCCGCTCCTGGGCGCGCTCGAGGCGCTCGGCCCCTTCGTGGGCCGGGCGGTCGCCGAACGCAACCCGGCCCGGGTCCTGGACCTCCAGGGAGGTGTCCCATGACCGATTCCCACGCCGAGATCGCGGCCTGGTTCGCGGAGCGCTGCAGCGCAGACCGTGACCTCGACCCACCAGAGCTGCGCGCCCTCGCCGAGGAGCTCGCCGGCCGGCCGGAGCTGTGGCGTGCCCTCGTCCGGCACGACGTCGAGGAGCGGTTCTACGCCCGCCTGCACCGCGACCACCACGTCGAGGCGTGGCTCCTGACCTGGGTCGCGGCCCAGGAGACCGGCCTCCACGACCACGACGTCTCCTCCGGGGCCGTGCGGGTTGTCGACGGCAACCTGTCCGAGTTGCGCATGGTGCTCGGGTCGGCCGAGCTCGACGAGACGACCTACGCGCCGGGCGAGGGGTTCGAGTTCGACGCCTCCCGGATCCACGACGTCCGCCATGCGGGTGCCGAGCCGGCCGTGTCGCTGCACATCTACTCGCCGCCGCTGTGGCGGATGGGCTACTACGAGACCGGCGCCGACGGGCGCATGGCGCGGCGCTCGGCCAGCTATCTCGAGGAGATGGTGCCGGCTGAGTGATGCTCCCGCTCCTCCCGATCTCGGAGAGGAGCTCGAGACGGTCGCGCCCTCCGCCGGCGGGCTCGGCGCCGCGCCGCTGCGCGCCGTGCGCCTCGCCGGGCTCGATCTGTCCGGCCGGGCGGCCGACGGCGCCGATCTGATCGAGGCCGCGCTCGACGACGTCGACCTGACCGGCGCGGGGCTGCGGAGCGCCTCCCTGCGCGACGCCCGGGTCGCCGGTGGCAGCTGGGCGAACGCGCGGGCGGACGGGATCTCGCTGCGCCGGGTCGAGCTGCTCGACATGCGCCTGACCGGCGTCGACCTCGCGAACGCGCGGCTCGAGGACGTGACCGTCCGCGGGTGCCGGCTCGATCTCGCCTCCCTGCGCTTCGCCCGGGTCGCCCGGGTGCGGTTCGACTCGTGCGCGATGGCCGAGCTCGACCTCCGGGATGCCGTGCTCGAGTCGGTCGAGATGGTCGACTGCGACCTGACCGGCGCCCGATTGGCAGCCGCGACGTTCGCCAATTGCACGCTGCGCCGCTGCCGGCTGGCCGGCCTCGTGAACCCGGAACGCCTCGCCGGCGCGCGGATGTCCATCTCCGATGCGCTCGACGCCGTCGAGACGCTCGCGGCGGCCGCCGGGGTCGACCTTCTGCCGGATGGCGATGCGTGAGAATCTACGATCCCGGTATGGCCGCACCAGGACAGGCCGAGCCGGTCACGCCCATCCCGCGGTGGGTGGCACCGCTCTTCGCCCTCCTGGGTGTCGGCCTCGTGCCGTGGACGGTGTGGATCGCCTACGAGCTGCCCCAGCGGCACCTGGCCCGGCACTGGGACGTCGCCTGGGGCGGGTTCGACGCCGTGATGGCCGGCCTCCTGCTGGCCACCGCCTTCGCGGCCGTGCGGCGCTCGCCCTGGATCCAGAGCACGGCCACCGCGGCGGCGACGATGCTGGCCTGCGACGCCTGGTTCGACATGGCCACGGCGTCGCGCGGCGGCGAGGAGGCGATGGCGATCGCCACCGCCATCGTGATCGAGCTGCCGCTGGCGGTCCTGTGCCTGTGGATCGCCCGCAACGTCGAGCGCACCCACGAGCTGCTCAGGCGGCGCGCACGCCCCAGATGACGATGCCGCCGCCGATGCTGAGGCGGCGAGCGCGGACCCGCTCCATCCCCGCGCCGGCCCACATCGCGAGCAGCGCGTCGAGCGGGTGGCGGCCCCAGAAGTCCTCGATGCTCGGGCCCAGGAAGCGCCCGGTGTGCAGCCAGCCGGGCCCGGCGACGGCCCCCGCCAGCGGCAGGCCGACGCGCGTGTAGAGCCGCCAGGCGTGCAGCCCCGCGCCGCGGGGCACACCGAACTCGAGCGACGCCATGATCCCGCCGGGCCGCACGGCGCCCGCCAGCGTGCGCAGCACCGATGCGGGGTCGTCGACGTACCGCAGCAGGTAGGTGTGCGTGAGCGCGTCGACGGAGGCCGGCTCGAGCGGCAGCCCCTCGGCGTCGGCCTCGACCAGGTCGATCCGGCCGGCGAGGCCGGCGGCGGCGATCCGGGCCCGTGCGCCCGCGAGCATGTCGGGGCTCTGGTCGATCCCGATCACGCGGCACGGGTAGCGGCGGGCGAGTGCGATCGCGACCGCGCCGGTGCCGGTGGCGACGTCGGCGACGACGGCGCCCTCCCGGCCGGCCGCCGGCGCGAGCGTCTCGACCATCACGTCGTGCCAGCGCCGGTCCTGCCCGAATGACAGCAGCTGCGCCCAGCGGTCGTAGTCCGCGGCGATGCCGGCGAACAGGCTGCGGGCGTGGCGCTTGCGCTCCGAGACTGCGGACACGGCGGGTAGCATCGCACAGCATGTCGGGGGACCCGCTCGCGCTCGCCGTGCTCGGCCACGGCCTCGTCGACCCGCGCCGCCCGTGGCTGCGGGCGGACGACGAGGCGGTGCTGCGCGGCCGGGCGGCGTTCGAGACGCTGCGGGTGTACGGGGGGCGCCCGTTCCGGCTCGCGGAACATCTCGAGCGGCTCGCCCGCTCCGCCGACGTGCTCGAGCTGGACGTGCCCGACGCGGCCGGGCTCGAGGAGCTCGTCGGCGACGCGCTCGCCGGCCTCGGGCAGGTCGACGCCGTCCTGCGGCTGGTGTGGACGCCGGGCGCGGGCGAGGGGCCCACGGGCTTCGCGCTCGTGACGCCGCTGCCCGAAGGCCTCGAGGCCATGCGGGCGCGCGGGATCGAGCTGGCCACGCTCCAGCTCGCCATCGGCACGACCGCGCGGCAGGCGTCGCCGTGGCTGCTCGCCGGCGTCAAGTCCACGAGCTACGCCGTGAACATGGCCGCCCAGCACGAGGCCCGCAAGCGCGGCGCCGACGACGCGCTCCTGCTCTCGCTCGAGGGAATCGCGCTCGAGTGCCCGACCTCCAACGTGTGGTTCGTCGAGGACGGCGTCCTGCACACGCCCGGGCTCGACCTCGGGATCCTGGCCGGCGTCACCCGCGAGGCGCTGCTGGCGGCGGCCGCGGAGGCGGGGATCGACGTCGAGGAGGGCGCCTACCCGCGAGCACGGGTGGCGGCGGCCGCCGAGGTCTTCACGTCGTCCAGCGTGCGCGAGGTGATGCCGGTCGTGCGGATGGACGGCGCGGTCGTGGGCGACGGCGATCCCGGGCCGGTCGCGGCGGCCATGCAGGCCGCGCTGCGCCGGGCGGCCGCGTCCTAGCTGGGTCGAGCGAAACCGTGTGGCCGCATGGTTCAGCGGCTCACCAGGACTGCCATCCCATCGCGACGAGGCTGTCGCGATGACCGGCGACAGCGTCGAGGTGCCGCCTGAGCTTCGATCCAAGATAGACGCAGGCGGTCTGGAGTTTGATCTCCGACATCTGGACACGCCCGGACAGTTCGCGTTCGCCGCCCCCGTACGTGGGCTCGATTACCGGCAGGCCAGACTGCTCAGAGACGGCCGTTTGGTTGTCCACGGCGAAGGTGTCACCATCGAGGACGCCGTCAGAGCCGCTTTACGCGCGCTCTGAACGCGGATGCGCCATCTGTCGCGCACCCGCGCCGATGAGCCAAGGCCGGCCAGCGATCGATCTGGGACGTTGCGGGTGGTGTCCGTGCACCGGAGCCCGAAGCTCGGTGGCGGAGGCGAGACCGCGCTCTCGCCGGAGCGCGGCGACAGCCTACTAGTCCGAAGGAGGGGGCTCGTGGGGGAACCATGGGTTCCCCCACGTCAAAGGACCGCTTCCGGCACCGTGTCCCAGGCGGCGACGTACTCGCGCTGCAGCGGGTGCGTCC
>JAICJM010000221.1 GCA_025928435.1 Thermoleophilia bacterium | reverse complement strand
GGGGATCGCGGCCTTCGTCGTCGGCCCGCTGGCCGGCGTCGCATACGCCATGTGGACGCTCTGGGAGCGGGCCTTCGCGCCGGTCGACCTCGCCCTCTTCGCCGTCTTTGCGGTCGTCACCGGCCTGGGGACGTCGCTCGGCTACCACCGCCTGCTCACGCACCGCAGCTTCCGCACCACCCCCTGGATCGCCGGCGCCGCGCTCGCGGCCGGAGCGATGGCCCTCCCCAGCCGCCCGGTCGACTGGGCCGCGCGCCACCTCGAGCACCACGCCCATTCCGACCGCGAGGGCGACCCGCACAGCCCCGTCGACGGCCTCCTGCATGCGCACGTCGGCTGGATGTTCGCCGTCAGCCCGGCCAAGCGCGAGCGGTACTGCCGCCGCCTGATGGACGACCCGGTCGTGATGGCGATCGAGCGCACGGCGCTGCTCTGGCTCGCCGCGGGGCTGGCCGTGCCGGCCCTCGTGGACGGTTGGCGGGGGCTGCTCTGGGGCGGGATCGTGCGCATCGCCGTCCACAACCACACGATGTTCGCGGTCAACTCGATCTGCCACACGTTCGGGTCGCAGCCGTTCGCCACGGGCGACGAGAGCCGGAACAACCGCCTGATCGCCATCCTCGCGTTCGGCGAGGGCTGGCACAACAACCACCACGCCTTCCCGGCGGCCGCGTACCACGGCATGGGCTCGGGGCCGGACGTCACCGGCTGGGTCATCCGCGGCCTCGAGCGGGCCGGCCTGGCCTGGGACGTACGCCGTCCACACCCGGAGATGGTGTCCCGGCGGCGCGTGTCTGTGAGCGCCGACATGGCAGCCCACCGGCCCGGTCCGGGATGATTGCGGGTCCCTCCAGCCCGTGAGAACATGACACGCCGACGAGGCGGCCGCCACGACCGACGATCCCCCGCACGGCTTCGCGAACGATCCCGGCGCACCGGTTGATCCAGAGCCGCCCTGGGCGGCGCTGATCGAAACCCTGCCGGCGGCGTTCTACATCGACCGCCTGGACGGCACCTCGGTGTGGGTGAGCCCGCAGATCGAGGCCGTCGTCGGCTGCACACGGGCCGAATGGGCGAGCGGCTACGCGGTCTGGTCGCAGCGCATCCACCCGGATGACCGGGAGCGGGTGGTGGCGAAGAGCGAGGAGTTCATGCGCACCGGCGGGCCGCCCAGCGACGAGTACCGCGTCGTCCTGCCGGACGGCCGCGTGCGCTGGATCCACGAGCGCTCGCTGCTGCTGCGATCCGATGCGGACGCCGAGCCGCTCGTGCACGGGGTCGTCGTCGACGTCACCGACGAGCGCACCTCCTACGAGATCGCCGAGCGGGCCGGACGGCTCTTCAAGGCGCTCGTCGAGCACGCGGGCGAGGCGGTCACGATCGTGAACGAGCGCGGGGTGGTCGTCTACCAGAACCCGACCATGGGCGCCGTCGTCGGCCGCCCGCCGGACTGGTTCGAGGGCCGCACGCCGCTCGACCTGATGGGTCCGGAGGACGCCGCCCGCGCACGCGAGATCCTGGCCGAGCTGCACCGGCGGCCCGGCGCCCAGATCCACGCCGAGTTCCGGCTGCGGCACCGCGACGGCTCCTGGCGCACCGTCGCCGGCGCCGCGACCAACCTGCTGCACGACCCGGCCGTGCGCGGGATCGTCCTGAACTACCGCGACGTCACCTCCGAGCGGGACATGTCGCGGCAGCTGCGGGAGGCGGAGAACCGCCGGCAGGCGCTGCTCGAGAGCATGATCCGGGCCGAGGACGAGGAGCGCGGCCGGATCGCCGCCGAGCTGCACGACGACACGATCCAGGTGATGACGGCCTCGCTGATCGAGCTCGACCGCTGCGACCGGCGGCTGCGCGCGGGCGACGTCGAGGCCGCGCGCGAGGCGATCGCCGGCGCGCGCAAGGTGCTCGCCGACGCCACCGAGCGCACCCGCCGCCTGACGTTCGAGCTGCGGCCGCAGCTGCTCGAGGCGGCCGGGCTCTCGGCGGCGATCCGCGACCTGGCGGCGGCGCTCGCCCGCGAGACCGGGGCCGAGGTGAGCGTGCGGACGCGCTCGCGCCGCTATCCGGGCGAGGTCGAGACGCTCGTCTACCGCACGATCCGCGAGGCCCTCATCAACATCCGCCGCCACGCCCGCGCGAAGCACGTCGTGATCCGGCTGGGCGAACGCCGCGGCGCGCTGCACGGCCGCGTCGCCGACGACGGCCGCGGCTTCCGCACGAACCAGCGCCGCTCGCGGCGGGCGATGCAGATCGGCCTCGAGACGAGCCGCGAGCGCCTGCGGGCGGCCGGCGGCGCCCTGCACGTCACCTCGGCGCCCGGAGCCGGCACCACGCTCGAGTTCCACGTCCCGCTCCCTGAGTAGCCCGGGGCCAGGCCACGGAGGACGGGTGCCCGGCCCCTCGGGTTCACGACTACGGCGCGAGCATGTGCAGGTGCAGCGTGCGGCCGTCGGCGGTGCCGTCCAGCCGGCCGCGGGCCGCGCGCACCTGGAGCGACCACGCCATGCGCAGCCGCTCGACCTCACCGGCGGCGTGGGTGACGACGTTCGCCCGCACCCGGCCGGTCGAGTAGCGCCACGTGACCGTGCCGCTCACCTTCACCCCGGGGACGAACGCGACGCCGTGGAGCGTGAACGTGGTCAGGTCGCCGCCGGAGTACGACCAGCGGCCGCCGCGCAATCCGACCCCGCTGCCGCTCAGGTTCGCCCACCAGCGCTGGAGCGCATCGGCCACGGCGGCCGCGCTGGCCGCGGCGATGCGGCGGTCGCGGGGCGTCGACCCGTCGCCGGGTGAGGGGTGGGCCGGCGCCATCCCGGCGAGCGTGAGCGGGAACTTCGGCACGACGCGCACCTCGGGCGTGCGGTGGGCGCACGACGTATCGCCCGGGCTGAGGTCGCGCACGAAGCGCTCGTAGATCGGGGCGGCGCAGTCGTTCTGGTCCAGGAGGGCGGTGACGTGGCCGCTGTTCTGCATCACCACGAGCGTGCTGTCCGGGAACCGCGAGGCGACGACGCGGGCGTCGGCCAGCGGCGTGATGTTGTCGAGGTCGCCGTTCAGGATCAGCGTCGGCACGTGCGGGTACCGCGCCCTCGGCGACACGGGCGGGTCGGGGAACGCGGCCGGCGGCCAGTACCGGCAGGCGAGGGCGCCCTCGTAGTCGAGGCCGGTCCACTCCCTGCCCGTGAACGGCGCGAACGCCCCCGGCGGGTACGACGCGAGCGCCGAGGCGATGAACGGGCCGCGCTGCGAGACGGGCGTGCCCATCGGCCACAACTCGGGATAGTCGTGGCAGATCACCGACAGGTACAGCGACTCGGTGAACTCGCGCGGGTCGCCGTTCGGGCCGTCGGTCGTCTCGGTCTCGGCCACGAGCCGCAGCAGCGGCCGCGTGTCGCCGGCGAACGCGGAACGGGTCGCGGCGAAGATGTCGCGCCACACGCCCTGGTAGTAGAAGCCCGACTGGACGAGCTGGCCGAGCGTGTCCGGGTCGGCCTTCACGTGGGTCATCGTGCCGTCGGCATCGGGCGCCGTGCCGACGATGGGATGACGGCGCACGTGCCGCAGCAACCGGCCGAGCAGCGCCAGCGGGTGGTGGCCCGCGGGGCAGCCGGGCCGGCGCTCGCACGCCAGCCGCAGCGAGCTCTGCGTGCTCCCCGCCAGATCCGCGAACGCCGGGTCGGATCCCGGCAGCTGGTAGGTGCCGTCCAGGACGAGCGAGCGAAGCAGGCCCGGGTAGCGGATCGCGAACGCCTGGGCGGCGTACGAGCCGTACGAGTCGCCGTAGACGTCGAGCCGGTGCATGCCGAGCGCGGTCACGACCGCCCTCAGGTCCTGCACGGACTGCGAGGTGTCGTAGTCGTCCCGCTTCGGCCCGATCTGGGCCGCGCAGCGGCCCGCGCGGATCACGTACGGAAGGATGTGGTGCCGGAACGCCCGGCAGTTGAGCGCACCCGACCGCCCGGTGCCGCGCAGGTCGACCAGGAGCAGGTCGCGGTGCGCGGAGATCGGCCGCCACAGCTGCAGGCGCGCGTCCCGGTCGGCGGTCGTCGAGAACCCCGGCCCGCCCTCGATCGAGAGCACGGTCGACGTGCGCGGCCCCGACGCCTGGGTGCGAAGGTCGTGCTCGAAGTAGATGCGGATCGTGCGCCCGTCGGGGTGGCGGCGGTCGAGCGGGACGCGCAGGAACCCGCACTGCGCCGCAGGCCGTGACCGGGGGCAGGCCACCCGGACGATCGCCGGCCGCGCGTTCGCGTGGGCGGGCGGCGTGGCCTGCACACTCAGCATGCCCTCGAGTGTACGGGCTCTCGAGCCCCTCCGCCCGGGGACCGGTCGCACACCCCGCGCCCGCCTACATGCCGGGCGCGGGCGCGCAGCTCGCGCGCGGGGTGAAGCGGATCGCGACCGTTGAGGTCTCTGGCGGCCCGCCGCGGATACGGGCGAGGAGCAGCCGGGCCGCCTCGTGGCCGACCGCGACCGGGTCCCGGTCGAAGGCGGCGATGGGCGGCTCGACCGCCTCGAGCAGCGGCGCGTCGTCGAACGTCACCACGGAGATGTCCCCCGGGACGCGCAGGCCGGCGGCGCGGACGGCGTGCAGGACACCGGGCAGGATCGCGGCCGAGCCGGAGACGATCGCGGTGGGCGGCCCGCGCCGGTCGACCAGCCGCGCCGTCGCCGCCTCCGCGCCCGCCGGGTCGACCGCGTCGCGCTCGACGGCCGCGGCGATCGAGAGCCACTCGCAGGTCGCCTCGAAGGCGCGGACGAGCTCCCGGGCCGGCCGCGACGCGACCCGGCCGGCGACGAGCGCGACGCTGCGGTGGCCGAGGCCGCGCAGCTGCTCCATGACCCGCTCCACCCCGCCCGCGTGATCGCACAGCACGGCGCTCGTGCCTCCCACTCCGGCAAGCTCGCAGTCGACGAGCACCACCGGGGAGCGCAGCCTCCGGATCTCCTCCAGCGTGTGCTCGTCGGACTCGTCGGCGACCGAGAGCAGGAGGCCGTCCACCCGCCGGCGCCGGAACTGGCTCACCTGGGCGGCGTCCAGCTCGGGCGAGCCCTGCGAGCTGGTCACGAGCATCGCGTATCCGGCATCGCGCAGCGCGCTCTCGGCGGCGAGCGCCATCGCCGCGTAGAACGGCGAGGAGACGTCGCGCACCACCGCGGCCACCGTCATCGTCGAGCCCCGCCGCAGGCTGGCGGCGAGCAGGTTCGGCTCGTACCCCAGCTCCTCCACCACGGCCATCACCCGCGTGCGCATCGCCGCGCTCACGTCCGGGTGCCCCGAGAGGACGCGCGAGACCGACGACATCGCGACCCCGGCGCGGTCGGCCACCTCGCGTAGGCTGAGGCTCGGTGGCTCGTTCACGTCATTCCGCAGTGCTCCAGAGTGGCGCCCCCAACCTGCCCGGATCCACCTCGACTCCCAGCCCGGGGCCGGTGGGCGCCGACCCGCGCCCACCCGACGAGCGGGGCTCGTACCCCGCGACGTGCTCCTGCGTCCAGTCGTTCATGAACGACACCGTAAAGAGCGTACGCGCACCTGTGCTGGCCGCAAGATGCGAGACCGCTGCCGTGACGAGATCGCCGCCCCAGGTGTCCTCGATCGTCACCGAGAGGCCGAGCGCGGCGGCCAGGTCGCGCATCTGGCGGGCCTTCGTGAGGCCGCCCACCTTCGAGATCTTGAGGTTGAACGCTTCCATCGCCCCGGCGTCATGGGCCCGCACCAGCGACGGGACGTCCGCGATGCACTCGTCGAGCACGAACGGCAGCGACGAGCGCTCGCGTACGTACCGGCACGCCTCGAGCGTCGGGCAGGGCTGCTCGACGTAGACGCGGTCGAGGCCGGCCAGCAGGCCGACCGCCGCCACGCCCTCCTGCGTCGTGTAGCGACCGTTCGCGTCGGCGACCACGACGTCGTCCGGCCCG
>JAICJM010000164.1 GCA_025928435.1 Thermoleophilia bacterium | reverse complement strand
GCGACTTGGGAAGGAAGCCCGGCGGGTCGCCCACTTTGACGCGGCGGTTTGCCATTGTCAAACGGCGCCGCTAGTGTGCGAGACACTCCTGTATCGAAGCTGAGGAGTGTGGTACTTGGGCATTGGCCGACACCGAAGTCGGCAGCACGGGCGATGGATGGCGGCCTCGTCGACCGCCGTGGAAGCTCCTCCGGTGATCGTCGAGATCGCGGCACGGTTTCGCTTGCCGACCCGCCGGGCGGCTGAGGGTGTGGCCCGTCGGATTGCAGGCGATCACGAGGCGGCGCACGTGAACGTCTCGCGGACGAGCATGTTGCATCCGCATGCTGGCTGGTCGGTGTTCGTGCGCTTGCCGCAAAACCGGATCGGGTTGGCGCGCATCCGACTGGTAACCGACGGGTTCGCCGATCTGGCGCAGGAGTATGGGGGTGAGATGGTGTGGGAGGCGACGCGGCCTCGCGGCAGGCGCCGAGGGCATCCGTGAATCGGCGCCGTCATGTGCGCGTGGACTGCGACTGGCTAGTGACGGCAGTCGGGATCGAGCTCACCGGCCGGGAAACCGCGTTTGACGCCACAGTCCGAAACATCTCCACCAGCGGCCTTTATCTCGAAGCCAAGATCGGCGCGAACCTGGCCGTCGACAAGCCGCTTCGGATCACGCTGCCCGGCGATGTCGGCGTCGTTGAGGCGATCGTCCGCCGCTTCCTTGAGCACGGAGCCGACACGACAAGCTGGGGTGTCGAGTTTACGAATCTCGCCATCGCCCAGCGCGCCCACATCGCCCGGCTCGTCTTCGTCGCGGCACGACACGCCCGCGATGCCGAGGCGTCCTAGCTGTCGCGCGGCTGCCGGCGAGTACCCGCCAACAGGCGGACGACCCGAAATTCGGTCGGGGTGCGGCCCCACGGGGCGCGACGAAGCAGCGCTTCTTCGACCGCGACCAGTCGCGAACTGCATACGTCCAGCGTGATCCACGCCTCCCCGTGGGCATAGCGCCCCTGGAGTTCGTAGGCGAGCACACCGTCGTGATCCGATTCCAACATGACCCGGTAATCGGCGGGCGTATGGGCGGCGTGACGGTCGGCCCAGTGAATCGGGATACCACGGAGCGGTGACGTTGGCATACCTGTTTCGAGCCGGCGAACGGAGGGCGGTTCGCCAGCTCGCGGAGCACGCTGCCGGAGTCTTGCACCTAATGACCCCGTGTTTCACGAAGTTGGAGACGATTGCGATCGACGGTCCTCGAGGTGTCGCCGAGCTGTCGGCTGCCGCACGGGCCGGAGGTGTTGTGCTGGATGTGCTGATTGAGGTCGACGTCGGTATGTCACGCGGCGGGACACGCATGGTCGAGCAGTCGCTGGATCTGGCGCGTGTGGTGGAGGAGGCCTCGGGGGTCTGGCTGCGCGGCATACAAGCGTACGAGGGCCACTGCATGTCGGAGACCGATCGGAACAGGCGGACGGCCATGGCGCATACCGCGATGAGCGTTGCTGGAGAGCATCTGGCTGCGCTGCGGGAGGCTGGATACGACGCCAGAGAAGTGTCGGGCGGCGGCACGGGCACCTACGACATCACAGGCCGTAACCCTCTGGTCACCGAGCTCCAGGCCGGATAGTTCGTGTTCATGGATATGTTTCATGCGCCGCTGGTCGACGAGTTCGAGTTCGCGCTGTTCGTCGCATCGGCGGCTGCTGCGCGGCATGGCAACACCATCGTCCTCGACGCAGGGCGCAAGAGCATCGGCGTCGATTACGCGTCCCCCCGGATCGCTGGGATCGAAATGGATGCGCGGTTCTTCGCCGAGGAGCACGGCTCGTTCGACTTCCCTGCCCGGGCACCGCTCGATCGCGGCGACCGGGTGGAGCTCATCCCCGGATACGCCCCCACCACCGTGAATCTGTACGACGTGTACCACGTCGTGTCCGGCGACGAGGTCATTGACGTGTGGCCGATCGTTCCCCGTGGTCCTGGAAGGGGAATGATCGCGTGAGCGAGGTCGTCAGCATCGCCCGGCGGTTGGTGCGCGCCCGCTCCGCGAACCCGCCAGGCGATACCCGAGACGCTGCTGCTGTCGTCGAGGGCGAGCTGGGTGGCGTCCTCGACGTGGTGCGAGCCGAGCCGCTCCCGGGGTTCGTCAGCGTGGTGGGAGCGCACGAGTTTCCGAGGCCGGGGCGGACACTGATTCTGTGCGGACACTTGGACGTCGTCCCTGTCGATGCGGCTGCGGATGGCTGGACATGCGACCCTTGGGCCGCAGAGGTCTAGGACGGCTGGTTGTACGGCCGTGGCAGCCTGGACATGAAGGGGGCAGTCGCCGGAATGATCGTCGCGGCACGCCGCGCGGTCTCGGACTCCCGGGGCCTTCGGGGACGGATCATGGTTGCGGCGGTGGCTGACGAGGAGTGCGGCGGGCGGCGAGGGGCAGGCATGGTTATCGAGAAGGCGATCACGACCGGCGACGCCGTCGTCATCGGAGAACCGGGGAACGGCGCGCTCTGCATCGCCCATCGAGGAATGTGCTTCGTCGAGGCGACAACTCGCGGCCTGGCGACTCACGCGAGCACCGGCGGCGGGGTTAACGCGGTGACCTCGATGTTTGCGGGTGCTGTCAGCGCTGGAGGGCGTCGAGCTCACCCACGCACCGCATCCTCTGCTCGGCGGACCGACCATCGCCATCGGAACCACGATTTCGGGAGGCAGCACCGCGAACGTGATCCCCGACCTGTGCCGCGCGACGCTCGATGTTCGAAAAGTCCCCGGTATGACGGACGAATCCGTGCTCGCCGATCTTCGGAACCGCTTGACTGAGGTCGGCATCGCGGACACCGTGGAGTTCGAGATCTCGACATCGGTCGAGCCTTCCGTGACCGACGCCGCCGACCCAATCGTCGGCGTGTCGGCGGGAGCGTACGCCGCGGAGTTCGGACGAGACCCTGAGATCCGCGGGATGTCGGCCACGACTGACGGCTGGTGGTTCCGCAACCGCCGGGGGATCCCCACAGTGATGGCGCTGGGGCCGGGGAGGATTGAGGACTGCCATACGGTTAACGAGCGGGTCGCGATCGACGAATTGGAGTCCTATACGAGGATTTACGAGGGCATCATCCGCCGGTTCTTAGGCGAGGAGCAGTCCCGGTAACCCGGCCGGCTCTTAGAGCTTGTCGGCCACGCCGGCCAGCGTCTGGTCGGACAAGCGGTTATGACCGCGGAAGACCTGCTCAAGCCGACTCTTGGCCACAGGCGGCTTTGACGTGGATGTTGGAGCCGCTGAAGACCCTCATCCATACCCATCCCCACCCGCAGCCGAGCCACTCCTGGCGGCATCGCCGAGGTCGGCGGGCGCGTCCCAGGCGTGTGTGAGTCGTCGCGGGAGATACTGCCCGTGTGAGGCAGATCCGACGAAGGTGCCGTCCTCGATCAGGACGTGGCCGCGGAGGATCGTCGTGCGCACGCGGCCGTTCAGCTCCCAGCCGTCCCAGCAGTTGAAGTCGGAGGCCATGTGGAGGGCGCGATGATCGACGGTCCACGACTTGCGTGGATCGAAGATGACGATGTCGGCGTCGGCGCCGACGGTGAGCTCACCCTTCCTGGGGTGGAGGCCCATGAGCTTGGCCGGGTTCGTTGCGATGAGCTGAACGAAGCGGTTTTCGCTGATCATGCCGCCGGCGACCCCGAGGTGGTAGAGCACGGGCACCCGGACTTCGACCGCCGCTTGGCCCGCCTGGAGCGAGTCGACCGTCGTTCCTTCCTTCTCGTACCGCTCTGCCCGCGTCGTCGCGAACTGGTCGGTGCTCACCACCTGGAGTCCCTGGTCGGTCTTGATCGACTCCCACAGCTCGAGCCGGTCCTGCTCGTACTTGATGGGCGGGATGTTGTTCCACAGGAGTCCCTGGTGCTCGTCGTCCCAGAGCCGCTCCTGGGTGAAGGAGAGGTAGGCGATCAGGGTCTCCCCATAGATCGGGAGACCCTCCGCCCTGGCGTCCCGGATCGCCGCGGCCGCGCTTCCGGCAGCCACGTGCAGCACGTAGAGCGGGCTTTGGACGTGACGGGCGAGCAGGATCGCGCGCCGCACCGCTGCCTCCTCGACGAAGGGGGGTCGCACCTCGACGATGTATCCGCCGTGCGTCTTTCCTTGGGCCAGGTACTTCTTGGTCAGCCATCGCGAGATGCTGTCGTCCTCGGCGTGCACGACGCTCATCCCGCCGTGGTCGGCGACTCGTTCCATGACGCCGAGCCGATGCCCGTCGTCGACCATGAGGTCGTAGGTCATGAACGTCTTGATGGTGGGGATGCCGTTGCGGATGACGTCGCCGATCTCGTCCATGACGTCGAAGCTGACGTCACCGGTGACGATCGCGTGCAGCCCGTAGTCGACTCCCATGCGGCCGTCGACCTCCGCGCGCTTCGCCTGGATCGCGTCGCCGAGCCCGTGCGGGGCGACCTGGACGGCGAAGTCGATGATCGTCGTCGTGCCGCCCCACGCGGCGGCGATGGTGTACTCGGGAGCCTCGGCGTAGACACCGGCGAACCCGAGGGTGTAGTGCGTGTGCGGGTCGATCGCCCCTGGGAGTACCAGGCATCCATCCGCGCGCAGGACTCGCGCCGCTGTGTACTCGGAGCCGGGTGGGAGCAGCGCGGCGATCCGCTCCCCCCGGATCGCCACGTCGAGGTCATCCGACCTCTCGGGGGCGACCACCCGTCCGCCGGCGACGACAAGATCGAACGACTCACCTGACATACCCGCCTCCCTGAAGCTAGACCGCGGTGTAGCCCGCATCGATGACCAGACCCATGCCGTACACGGACCCCGCCTTGGGGGAGGCGAGGTACCAGATCGCCTCGGCGATCTCGGCGGCCTGGATGAACCGGCCGTGCAGCGAGCGCGCGCGGAGGGCGCTCGACGCGGCGTCCGGGTTGGGTGCGGCGGCGACCGTCTCCGCGAGCATCGGCGTGTCCGTCGCGCCGGGGCAGACCGCGACGGCCCGCACGCCGTCGGCGGCGTGGTCGAGGGAGATGGCGCGTGCGAGCTGGATTGCGGCGGCCTTCGAGGCGCAGTAGGCGATGCTGCGCTGCTGGGCGACGAGCCCGATCTGCGAGGCGACGATGACGATCACCCCGCCGCCGCTCGCCCGCATGGAAGGGAGGGCTGCCTTCGAGCAGGCGAAGACCGCGCGAGCGTTCACCGAGAAGACGAGATCCCAGACGTCCTTCGGCGTGTCGTCGAGCGTGCCGCCGGCGCCGACGCCTGCCGCGCACACGAGAACGTCGAGGCCGCCGAGGCGCTCCGCCGCCTCGGTGACGCCACCGATGGCCTGATCCCAGGCGGAGAGGTCAACGCGGATGGACTCACCCGAGTGGGCGGGATCCCCCGGTTTCCGGTCGAGGACGACGACGCGGTCGCCGGCCGACCGGAACCGCTCGACGGTCGCGGCGCCGATGCCAGACATCCCGCCCGTGACGATGACGCGGCGCGGTGTGACGGCATCCGGCGCGGTCACGCGCTTACCTGGATCATCACGGTGTCGGCCGGGTACACCAGCCATGCGTCTTCCACGGGAGTCTCACGATTCCGCGTGGGCTGGCTGTGGACGACATGCACGACGAAGTGCGGTGTTGCGATCGGCCGCTTCAGGTGGAAGGCCTCGAACTCGTTGAGCGACCCCCACGTCTCGATCGTCCCTCTGCACGTCCCCTGAGCGTTCCTGGGGCCGCCACCGTCCGGGGGCCACGGGCCTTCCTTGAGCGCGTCCGTCAGCCACGGCACGCGGTCGGTGGCGATCACGGAGCTGCAGAGGCAGACCGGCGTGTCGGCGATGCCGATCAGCGCCGACACGTACATCGCGGGCCCACCCACGGGGAGTTCCAGGACGCTGGCGAGATCGGCGTCGAGCTTCCGCTCGGCGACCTCGAGAATCGTGACCGTGGTGTCCTGCGAACGCGATGCGAACAGCCCGGCGATGCCCGCCAGTCGGGCGACCCGCTTGGGTGCGGCTACGAAGGTGCCGCGGCCCTGAACGCGCTCGATCTTCCCGCCGGACTCGAGAATATCGAGGGCGGGGCGAACGACCGAGCGGGACACGTCGAACTCGAGGCAGAGTTCACGCTCGGTCGGCAGCCGCGTGCCCGGTGGCCAGAGCCCGGAGTCGATCCGGTGTTGCAGGATTGCCTCGAGCTGGTAGTAGAGCGGCACCACGCCGCCCTCGGCCAGGGTGGCTGGAGGAGCCTGGGCTGCGGGCTCGGCCCGGCGACCCGCGACGGGGCCGTCCGACGACCGGACCTCCGATGGGCCGCTCGTCGCGGCGAGATCCGGCAGCCGCTTACGTGCCATCGGAGAGCGAGGCTCCTCCGTCGACGACGATGACCTGGCCCGTCACGTACGCTGCCTCGTCGCTGGCGAGGTACGCGAATGCCGAAGCGATCTCGGCTGGATCGCCTACCCGGGCGGCTGGGATGCGGTCGGTGATCGCGGCGAGGCCGGATGGCCCGATTGAGTTGACCGGATCGGCGCTTTGGGGCGTCTCGATGATGCCGGGGGCGACGGCGTTCACGGTGATCCCGTGTGAGGCAACCTCGACGGACAGGCCGCGCACGAGGCCGACGATGCCGGCCTTCGCGGTCGTGTAGTCCACGTGTAGCGGCCAGCCCTGGAGATAGCCGGCTGTCGAAGTCGTGGCCAGGAGCCTGCCTCCGCCATTGGGCAGCATGTGCACGAGCGCACCGCGGAAGCAGCGCGCGACGCCACCGAGGTTGACCTGAAGTCGCCTGTCCCACTCCTCGTCGCTCACGGATGCGAAGTCGCCGATCCGCGCGATCCCGGCGTTCGCCAGCACGATGTCGAGCCGCCCCCATCGTTCGACGGTGGCGTCGATCAGCCTGGCGCAGCCTTCCGGCGTGCCCACATCGGCCTCGACGGCGATTGCCTCACCGCCTCGATCGGCGATCCGCCGCACTGTCTCGTTCACGTCATGTGGGTCACCCGCGTACCAGCCACACGTGGTGCGGGCGCCGAGGCGGGCGAACGCCTCCGCGGTGGCCGCACCGATCCCCGAAGCGGCGCCGGTGATCAGCGCCGTCTTGCCGGCGAGCGAGAACATCAGGCGCTCCGCGTTCGGTCGAGCGCCACCCAACGGCTGAGTCCGAGAAACTCGTTCAGGGTGTCGAACGGCGTCAGGTCGGAGGCGAGGTCGTCAAGCGAGTCCGTGCTGCGCAGGCGACTATAGACCTGTTCGACGGATCGATGGACGGCGGAGACCACGTCCGGGAAGACGACGAGGTTGTAGCCGAGCTGCTCGAGGACGGCCCGCGAGACGGACGGCGTGACGCCGCCGTAGGACCAGTCGAACACGAGCGGGAAGTCGAGTTCATTCGCGATCCGCGTGATCTCGTCCATCGTCTCCGGGGCGTCGACGAACACCATGTCCGCGCCCGCCTCCCCGTAGGCGGCCGCCCGCTCGATCGCGGCCTCGACGCCGTCGAGCGCGATGGCGTCCGTGCGGGCGATGATCACAAAGTCCGGGTCGGAACGGGCCTCGAGCGCAACCTCGATCTTCGCGACCATGTCACGGGTCTCGATCAGCCGTTTGCCGGCCATGTGCCCGCAGCGCTTCGGAAACTCTTGGTCTTCCAGTTGGACGGCCGCGGCTCCGGCGCGCTCGAACTCCTGCACGGTGCGGCGAACGTTCGTCGGCCCTCCATAGCCGGTGTCGGCGTCTGCGACGACGGGCCTGTCGACGGCGGCGCAGATGTTGGCGCAGGTGGTGACCAGCTCGGTCATCGTCGCCAGTCCGATGTCGGGCAGTCCGAGGAGACCGGCTGACACGCCGTAGCCGCTCATGTAGACGGCCTCGAAGCCGGCGGCACAGGCGAGTTTCGCTGTTAGCGCGTCATAGGCGCCGGGAAGGACGTGAGTCTTGCCGTCGGTGATCAGGTTCCGGAGCTCCCTGCAGCGCGAAGTCATGAGACCGCTCCGTCGCCCGGTACCTGGAGGCGGGACGCGGCACCCGCGTCCAGCATCGCATGGAGGACGCCGGCTTCGACGTCCGTCGGCCTCGGGAACGCCGTCTTGCTATGCGTGAGCCCGAGCCCCAGCATCAGCTTGGCGAGGGCGTACGTGAGCGGACCCGGGTTGATCACCGGGATCGGGAGATGACGTGCCAGGTGGGCATGCGACTGGTGCATCGTGGTCGACCCCAGGCAGAGAACATCGGCCCCGTCGTCCACGCACCTCCGCGCCTCCAGGAGCAGCGCGTCGATGACCTCGGGCTTTCCGTCGAGGAGATCGGTCGGGTCGGGCGGCACGCCGATCGTCCGCACCGACGCACAGCGATGCGAGAGTCCGTACTGCTCGACCTGGTCGTAGGTCTCGCGTACCCACGGATCCCATTGCGTCAGGACCGAGAACCGTGAGCCGAGTGTGAGCGCCATGTGGTAGGACGCGAGTGCGGGGCTAAGCACCGGGATCGTGAGCGCAGCACGCAGCGGCTTCATTCCCGAGTCGGACATGGTGTCGATGCACACTGCGTCGTAGCCGTCCGCCTCCGCAGTGCAGCCGGCTTCGAAGATCGCGATCTCGAACAGCGCGAGGTCGTGATAGCCGGCCCCGAGCGCAGGAGCCACCTTGACCGGCCGATAGTCGAACTCCAGACCTTCGAGGCCGGCGACGCCGGCGAGCTGGGCGCGGCGGTTTGCGACGCCCTGGTCTGAGAGCGGGTAGGGGACGATGACGAGCACTTTGGGCATGACGCTAGATCTTCCCTTCGATCGGCTGGTGAACGGGCGGAGCGATGGAGTGGACGCTCGCCAGGAGCTCACGGGTATATGGGTGGCTGGGGGCTGTGAAGAGCGTTTCGACCGGCGCGGTCTCGCATATCTCGCCGTGCCGCATCACGATCGCTCGCGACGCGACGGCTCGCACCACTCCGAGGTCGTGACTGACGAACACGACCCCCGTTCTGAACTCCTTTGCGAGGTCATTCAGGAGGTCGAGCACGGTCGCCTGCACTGACACGTCGAGGGCGGACGTGATCTCGTCGCAGAGGAGCACGAGCGGTTTGGCGGCGAACGCCCGGGCGATGGCGACGCGCTGGCGCTGGCCGCCCGAGAGTTCGGCGGGATAGCGCTCGGCGGTGGCGCGGGGGAGCTTCACTGCCTCGAGCATCTCCGTCACCAGGCGGCCGGCCTGGGCACGGTCGTCGGACCCGCGGAACAGCCGCACCGGACGCTCGAGGATCTGTCGGACCGACTGGCGAGGGTTGAGCGATGAGTCGGGGTT
>JAICJM010000124.1 GCA_025928435.1 Thermoleophilia bacterium | reverse complement strand
CGGGGTCCTATTTCGGTCGGCCGACACTGACGAAGGAGCACCATGAGCGACTATGCGGTCATCAATCCGGCGACGGGTGAGACGCTCAAGACCTACCCGACGATCACGGACGACGAGCTCGAGGCGGCCATCGCGGGCGCCTACAAGACGTACCAGGAGTGGGCCCGGACGACGAGCGTCGAGGAGCGGGCGAAGCTCGTGGGCCGGGTCGCCGAGCTGCATTCCGAGCGGCGCGAGGAGCTGGCGGCGATCACCGTCCGCGAGATGGGCAAGCCCATGGAGCAGGCGCTCGGCGAGGTCGACTTCTGCGTCGACATCTACGGCTACTACGCGGAGAACGGCGTGGAGCTGCTGAAGGACGAGCCGATCAAGCTGCTCGCAGGGGAGGGCACGGCCATCATCCGCCGCAGCCCCTACGGCGTGCTGCTCGGGATCATGCCGTGGAACTTCCCCACCTACCAGGTCGCCCGGTTCGCGGGCCCGAACCTGGTCATCGGGAACACCGTCCTCCTCAAGCACGCGCCGCAGTGCCCCGAGACCGCCGCGGCCCTGCAGCAGCTGTACCTCGACGCCGGCTTTCCGGAGGGCGCCTACACCAACATCTACGCCACCAACGACCAGGCGGCCAAGGTGATCGCCGATCCGCGTGTGCAGGGCGTCTCGGTGACCGGCTCGGAGCGCGCGGGCGCCGCGGTGGCCGAGGTCGCGGGCCGCAACCTGAAGAAGGTCGTGCTCGAGCTGGGCGGCTCCGACCCGTTCATCCTGCTCAGCACGAACGACCTTGACGGGGCCGTGGAGGCGGCCGTCTCCGCTCGCCTCGACAACACCGGCCAGTCGTGCAACGCGGCCAAGCGGTTCATCGTCCACCAGGACCTCTACGACCCGTTCATGGAGAAGTTCACCGCCGCGATGGGCGAGTGGAAGGCCGGAGATCCGACGGGCGACGCCGCGATGGGCCCGCTGTCGTCCTCCACGGCAGCCGAGCGGCTCCAGGACCAGCTCGACCGCGCGCAGAAGGACGGCGCCAGGGTCGTCCTGGGCGGAGAGCGGAAGGACAACTTCTTCTCCCCGACCATCCTCGCCGACATCCCCGAGGGCGCCAAGGCGCGCTACGAGGAGTTCTTCGGCCCGGTGGCGTCGGTCTACAAGGTCGGGTCGGAGGACGAGGCCGTGAGCCTCGCGAACGACACGCCCTTCGGGCTCGGCTCGTACGTGTTCACGACCGACGCCGACCAGGCGGAGCGGGTCGCGAACAAGATCGACGCCGGGATGGTCTACGTGAACATCGTCGGGGCGGACGGCGCGGAGCTGCCGTTCGGCGGCGTCAAGCGCTCCGGCTCGGGCCGCGAGCTCGGCCGCTACGGCGCCGACGAGTTCGTGAACAAGAAGCTGATCCGAGTCGGCTGAGACCCGGTTGAAGCCGCACTCCCGGGCGTGATCGACGCCCGGGAGCGCTGGCCATTCTTTGTGTCGCGGTGGAGCGTCCTGCCGGCATTCGCGCCGGCCGGGAGCCCGTTCGGCACCGCGCACGGCCAGGTCATCAGCCTGAACCAGTAGGCACAACCGGGGTCAGACCCCGAACGTCGGCCGTTGCACTTTCGTGACGCTTCCGTTCGGGGGTCTGACCCCGCCCTCGGGGACCACGGTCGGAACCCGCCCAAGAGGGCCTGGGCCGGCTAGATCCGCGGGAGCCCGGACGTCTTGCCCGGCGCCGTTCCCTCGCGGGCCTGCGTCAGCATGTCGCTGGCAGCGACGGCTGCGTCCTCCTTGTCGGCGAACGTCGCCTCGGTCAGGTGCTTCTGTGTGTACTCGTTGTCCTCGATGTACCCGCGCCAGGTGCGGGAATCGCGATCGAACTCCACGCCGGTATGCCAGTCTGAATACTCGTTGCCGGTCACGGTGGACCTCCGGGTCGCTTACGCGGAGATTGTACGCAATCGCACGACATCAGGCCGGCGGCAGCCCGAGCGCGTCGGCCACCGCGGCGAGGTCGTCGACGTGCAGGTCGACCTCGCCCGGCCCCGGTGAGAACGTCTCGCCCTTGCCCGTGCGCACGAGGCACGTCGCCATCCCCAGCCCCGCGGCCGGCCGGAGGTCCGATTCCAGGTCGTCACCGACCATCATCGCCTCGTCCGGCCTTGCCCCCGTGCGCGCGCACGCTGCGGCGAAGATCTCGGGCGACGGCTTGCCGGCGACGGTCGCCTCGACGCCGGCCGCGTACTCGAGCCCGGCGACGAACATGCCCGCGTCCAGGGCGGGGCCGGAGCCGGTCGTCCACCACCGGTTGCGCTGCATCGCGACGAGCGACGCGCCGTCGAGGAGCGCGCGGAACACGTCGTTCAGCAGGGCGTACGTCCACCGCTCGTCCGGGCCGCCCAGCACGATCGTCTCCGCCTCCGCGGGGCTGCCGACGAGGTTCAGCCCGTCGAGCTCCTCCAGCACGGCCGGTTCGGCCAGGGCGTACACGCGCGGCCGGTGCCGTTGTCCGCGCAGGTGCTCGGCCGCGGCCCAGGCCGACGTCACGATCCGCTCCGCCGGCACCGGCATCCCCAGCCGGCCGAGCCGCTCGGCGATCGCCGCTCGGGTGCGGCCGGTGGTGTTCGTCAGCACGGCGACCTCGATGCCGGCGGCCCGGAACCGCGCCAGCGCCTGCGGAGCGCCGGGGAGCGCGGCCCAGTCCACGTGCAGGACGCCCTCCATGTCCAGGATCAGCGCCCGCGGGCGCGTGCTCGAGCCGGCCATCGCCGCGAGTCTATTTCCCGAAGCGGGCCGAGAGCGCGTAGCGCATGAGCACCACGTCACCGATCTGCCGCACCTCGGCGAGCCTCGCCCGCCGGGCCGGGTTCCAGGGGAAGGTGCCGTCCCGGACGAACCGGGGCGCGTCGGAGTCGCCGACGAAGACGGGGGCGACGACCAGGTGTAGCTCGTCCACGAGGTCGTCGGTCAGGAATTGGGTGTGGATGTTGCCGCCGCCCTCCACCATCAGGCGCTCGACGCCGCGGGCCGCCAGGTCGGCGCTCAGCCCCCGCATCTTCACGGTGTGGCCCCCGTCGACGACGGTCGCGATCTCCCCGAGCCGGGCGCGCGCGTCGCGCACCCGGGGGCTGGCGCAGTACACGAGCTTCTCGGCATCCCCCGCGGTGAAGAAGTCGGCGTCGGCATCGAGCTGCGCCTGCCGGGTCACGGTGACCTTGGCAGGCGACGGCGGCAGCCCGCGCGCCGCCCGGGTCTCGCGGTGGAGCTCGGAGCGCACGAGCAGGCGCGGGTTGTCGATCCGCACGGTGGCGGCACCGACCAGGATCGCGTCGCAGGACGCGCGCACGGCATCGACGCGGTCGAAGTCGCCGCCGTTCGAGAGCAGCAGCCGCTCGGCCGCGCCGGCGATGTAGCCGTCGATCGACATGCTGCACGAGAGCAGGGTGTACGGACGGTCAGGCACCCGAGACCCCATCGGTGCGCACCGCGGACGCGAGGCCCTCGCCGATGAGCACGAACGCCCCCGGCAGGCTGGCGACGAGCGCCATCACGCCGTAGACGACGGCGGTCGCGACGCCCGTGCCCGCGCCCAGCCCGGCGGCTCCGAAGACCCACGCGGCGACGCCCTCGCGGGGGCCCCAGCCGGCGACGCCGGGCACGACCATCCCGAGCATTGCGAGCATGGCCAGCGGCAGCATCTCCGCCGTCGACGCGCTCGCGCCGGCGGTGCGCGCGGCGATCAGGAACGCGACGGCGTGCCCGGCCACGACGACGGCCGAGGTGAGCACGACCACCGGGAGGGCGCGGCGCGCGAGCAGCCCGGAGCGGATGTCGCCGGCGGCGCCGCGCCGCAGCCGCGCCCACCACGACCGCCCGTGTGGGCGGATGCGCTCGACGAGAACGACGAGCACGATCGCCGCTGCGACGACGGCGATCGCCGCCGGCCCCACGAACGAGCGCACCGGCGAGGGCAGGGCGAGCAGGATCCCGAGCGTGAGGAGGGCCTGCACCGCCTGGCCCGCGGCCCGCTCCCACGCGACCGCGCGCAGCCCGCGCCCGACGTCGCCGGCGCCGCGGCCGTGGCTGACGCCGCGGTGCACGTCGCCGATCACGCCGCCCGGGAGGGTGAGGTTGAGGAAGATCGATCGGTAGTAGGCCGCCACGGCGGCGGTCAGCGAGAGGCGGACGCCGAGGCCCCGCGCGACGACCGTCCAGCGCCAGGCGCAGCAGATCGTGGTGACCACGCCGATCCCGGCCGCCGCCGCGAGCGCCCGGCCGTCGAGCGCGCGGATGCCGTCGAGGAACGGCCCCGTCCCCAGGCGCCAGACGATCGCCGCGAGCACGGCCGCGGCGGCGGCGACGCGCGCGAGCGCCCATCCCCGGCCGCTCATCGCGTCCCCCGTCCGGCCGGGAGCGCGAGCAGGTCGGCGTGGCCCACGCGCACCACGAGCCGGCCCGCCCTCGCCGCCGCGAGCCGCCGGCGCGTGTAGAGCTCGGTCGCGGCGGCGAGCCCCGGCTCCTGCTCGCAGGCCGCGCCGACCCAGCCGGCCAGCCACTCCGCCGCCAGGGCGGCCTGGGAGGCGGCCAGCCGCCAGGGGCTGGGCCGGACGAGCACCTCGCTTCCGGCGCGCCGGAACCCCTGGACGGCGGCCGCGACGGCGTCGGGACCCAGCAGGCGGCCGCGCGCCGTCATTCGGCGCTGGTGCGCGTCGAACGCCGCCGCCACGCGGGCATCGAGCGGATCGGCGGGGGTGAGCTCGATGCGGCCGACGACGGAGAGCGTCAGCAGGGCCGGGCACCCCGCCGCGGTGCACACGTCGATCAGCTCCCGCAGCTCGTCCGCCGTGAGGAGGTCGAGCAGCGCCGAGGCGGTGACGAGGTCGGCGCCGGCCAGATCACCGGCCTGCAGGCGGGTGATGTCCGCGTGCCTGACCTCGAGGTCGACGGGCGCGCCGTCGCCCGCGCGGGGAGGGGTGGAGGCCGCCACCCCGAGCAGGTCGGCGTCGCGGTCGTGCAGGACCCACCGCTGCCGGCCCGGCAGGCGCGGCGCCAGCCACCGTCCCATCGCCCCGGTGCCGCAGGCGAGGTCGTGGATCACGAGGTCGCCGGCCGCCGGCAGGTGCCGGCGGAGCTGACCGACGGGCTCGCGCGCGCGCGCCGCGGCGTCGGCGCCCTCGCGCAGATCGAGCCAGGCGGAGGGGACGCGGATGGGCTCGAGGGTCATCGGGCCGCTCCCGCCAGGACGCCCGCGATCGCGGACGTGGTGTCCGACCACCGGGCGAGCGACGCCCGTCGCTCGTGGGCGGCCCGCCGCCACGCCCGTCGCAGCACGGCATCGCCGAGCCATGCCCGCAGCGCCGCGGCGAGGGCGACCGGGTCGCCGGGCGGCACGAGCGCTCCCGGCCGGTCGCCGCCGGCGCCGTGGCCGAGCGCCTCCGGTACGCCGCCCACGTCGGCCGCCACCACCGGGATGCCGCGCGCGAGCGCCTCTGTGACGACCATGCCGTACGTCTCGGATCGCGAGGGGAGGACGAGCAGGTCGGCGCCGGCGTAGCTGCGGTCGAGGGCGGCGCCGGCGGCCGGCCCCGGGAAGGCCATGCGCCCGCCGAGCCCGCCGCGGTCGACGTGCAGGCGGAGGCGCTGGGCGAACGCCGGGTCGCGGTCGAGGCTGCCGACACACCGGCACCGCCACGGCAGCTCGGCCGTCGCGGCGAGCGCGTCGAGCAGGACGTCGTGTCCCTTGCCCGGGGTCACCGCGGCAACGCAGAGCAGGGCCTCGCCGCCTCGCGTCCCCGGCGCCGGCTCCGCCGGATCGACGCCCGGCGCGGCCACGTGCACGCGCTCGCGCGGCAGCCCGTACAGGTCGATGACGGCCCCGCGGGCCCACCGGCTCGTGGTGACGACGGCGGCCGCCGTCGAGAGCGCAGCGCGCTCGCGCGCATCGCCGAGCGGCATGTGCACGAGCGCGACCAGCCGCAGCCTGGCCGCCTCCGGCGTCAGCACCTCCGGTGCGGCCGAGGCGACCAGTCCGTCGAGCAGGGTCACCGCGCCGGCGGGGATATGCGCCAGGGCGCCGGCGAGCGCGCGACAGGCCGCGGCGTCCGGGTCCGGCCACGACCCCGGCACCTCGTGCACGTCGACCGTCCAGCCGAGACCGGCCAGCCCGTCGCAGACCCGGCGGTCGTAGGTGTTGCCGCCGCTCGGCCGCGCCGGGTCGTCGATGCCCTCGGGCACGATGACGTGCACGGCCGTCACAACGCCCGCTCGTAGCTCGCCCACGCGACATGCGACTCGTGGAGGGTGACGGCGATCCCGTCGAGCCCCCGCGCGCCCTCGCCGAGGGCGCCGTCGTGCACCCGGTCGGCGAGCCGGTCGGCGATGACGCGGGCCAGCACCTCGGTCGTGGTGTTCTGGCCGGCGAGCGCCGGGTCGTCGTCGAGGTTGCGGTAACTGAGCCCGTCGACGACGGCGTGCAGCTCGGCCGCCGCCCGGCCGATGTCGACGGCGATCCCGTCCCCGTCGAGCTCCGCCCGCCGGAAGGTGGCGTCGATGACGTACGTCGCCCCGTGCAGCCGCTGCGCCGGCCCGAAGGCCTCGCCGCGCAGGCTGTGGGCGATCATCATGTGGTCGCGGACGGTCACGCTATACACCGGCGCCCCCGGCGTAGGTGATGGTGTGGCAGAGCGCGGGCAGGCTCCCCGCCGCCAGCCGGGCCATCACGTCGGGCAGGTCGGCGAAGGGCGACTCGCCGGTGATCAGAGCGTCGAAGGCCGGGTCCTCCAGCAGCTCGAGCGCGAGCGCCAGCCGGTCGGCCGTCGTGCGCGTCTCGCGGCGGGCCGCCGAGACGACGCCGACCTGGCTCGACCGGATCCCGAGCCGGCCGACGTGAAACGCGCCGCCGAGTGACACCTGCACGTCGCGGTCGCCGTACCAGCTGAGGTCGAAGACCGTGCCCTCGGGCGCGAGCAGGTCGAGCGACCGCTGCAGGCCCTCGGAGGTGGCGCTCGTGTGGAAGACGAGATCGCGGCCGTCGGCGGCCTGCGGGGGGAGCGCGAAGGCGACGCCGAGCGCGTCGGCGACGGCGGCGCGGCCCGCGTCGACGTCCACGAGCGTCACCTCGACGCCCGGGTAGCGGCTCAGCAGGCGGGCGACGCAGCTCCCCAGCATGCCCGCGCCGACGACCGCGACCCGGTCGCCGAGGAGGGGGGCGGCGTCCCACAGCGCGTTCACGGCGGTCTCGACGGTGCCCGCCAGCACCGCCCGCGCCGGCGGCACACCGTCGGGCACGACGGTGACGGCGGCGGCGGGGACCACGTAGGCGGTCTGGTGCGGATAGAGGCAGAAGACCGTCCGTCCCCGCAGACTCCTCGGCCCCTGCTCCACCGCGCCGACGTTCAGGTAGCCGTACTTCACCGGCCCGGGGAAGTCGCCCTCCTGGAACGGCGCGCGCATCGTCGCGTACTGCTCCGGCGGCACGCCATCCCGGAACACCCGTAGCTCGGTGCCGCGGCTCACCCCCGACCGCACCGTCCGCACCAGGACGTCGTCGCGCCGCGGCTCGGGCAGGCGCACCGGCCGGATCTCGCCGTGACCCGGCGAGCGCAGCCAGAAGGCGTGTGCTGTTCCCCCCTTGTGGACCATCGTTTCGCGCGCCTCTCTCACGATGCCGCCCTCCCCGAGTACGACCCGGAGGAGCCCGCGGATTGACGGCCCGGGCGCGGCGAAACGCCTCGAACGGCGGGCCGGAGCGGAAGCGGCCATCCGCGGTGCCGCTGGAACGGGAGCTCGAAGACGGCCGCGAACCCGCGGGCGAAGACGACCGCCGCCGGCACGATGACCGCGACGGCGAGCAGGAACGACGGCCCCCCGTGGCCGACCCGGCCGGCCACGACCTTCTCGTACAGGACGACGACGATCGGGGCGTGGGTCAGGTACAGGCTGTAGGACGAGAGGCCGAGGCTTCGCATCGGCCGCACGTCGAGGGCGCGCACCAGCCGGGCCGGGCGGCCGGTGACGAGCGCGGCCAGGAGGCATGCGATCGCCGGGCCGAGCGCGAGGTCGACCCAGATCAGGTGGTCGAGCGTCCACACCGATCCCTGCCACCAGGCCGCGGTGAGCACGGGCGCCGCGGCGGCGACGCCGAGCCAGGCCCACGGCCAAGACCGCCGCCGCTCGCCTGCGACCACGATCCCGGCGGCCAGGATCCCCATCGCGAACAGCGCCGCCAGGTCGGGCGGCGACTGGATGACGAGGGCGTCGAGCCGGGCGACGTGCGGGGCCGCGATGCCGATCGCCGCCACGACGAGCGTGGCCGCGGCGACCATCACGGGCGCGCCGCGGCGGCGGAGGAGCAGCAGGAGCAGCGGGAACAGCAGGTAGAGCTGGGCCTCGACCGCGATCGACCAGAACGCCCGGTTGGGTGCCGGCGCGGAGACGAGGTTCTGCATGAGCAGGCCGTTGACGACGATCGAGCGCAGGCCGGGCACGCCCTCCCCGGGCGGCGGGACGACGAGCCAGGCCAGGGCCAGGCTGAAGGCGAGGGCGGCCCAGTACGGCGGCAGGATGCGCCAGGCCCGCCGGCGCGCGAAGCGGGCGACGCCGTCGAGGCGCCAGCCGTGCCGGGCCGGCGCGAGCGACAGCGACAGGCCCGAGAGGACGATGAAGACCACGACCGCGAACCGCCCGTAGATGAACCCCGCGGCCCAGAACGGCGCGTGGTCGGCCGGGTAGCCGGGAAACGCCCGCTCGAAGATGTGGTTGCAGACGACGTAGAGCGCGGCCAGGCCGCGGACGCCGTCGAGGCCTGCCAGCCGCCCCCTGGTGGTGCTCTGGGCGCTCGCGGTCACGACGCGCTACGGGGTCGCGGGGCGCGGCCCGAACGCGCCCAGGAAACGGTTGCGGAAGGCGCTCATGCGCCAGACGGGCCCGTTCGCCGCCGGGCGCATGCCGGGCTTCCAGCCCCACGGGGCGATCCGGCGCATCACCGCCGGGTCGCGGGCGATGACCGAGATGGGGACGTCGTGGTCGACGCCGTAGCCGGAGACCACGTGCGCGGGCTGGTGGTCGCCCAGGACGACCATGACCAGGTTCGTGTTCCCGTAGTTCTCGATGTACGAGAAGAGCGCCCGGAGCGAGTAGACGATCGAGTCACCGTAGCCGCTGGACGTATCGCTCGCGCCGCTGCTGTCGGCGGGCAGCGTCTTGAAGATCGAGCCGTCGCCGACCTCGCTCCAGCTGATGAGCGGCGGGATGCGCGTCCACGGCTCGTGGCTCGACACGGTGTCGATCTCGGCGAAGACGGGCTTGCGGTGCTTCGCGAGCTCGAGCCGCTGCATGGCGAGGTACGTGTACTGGTCGGGCATCGAGGCGTACGCGTAGGACGGGCCGTGGTAGCCGACGTTCAGCCGGTTGTAGACCTTGTCGTAACCGTAGAACGTCGTCCCATCCTTCCACGGGCGGTTGTCGGACGGGATGTCGTCGACGACGCGCCAGCCGGCCCGCTTGAACGCCTGGCTGAGCGTGAAGCGGTGGCTGTTCATCAGCTGGTCGTAGCGGCCCACGTTGTCGACCCACGCCCCCGCCTGCAGGGTCGAGTGCGCAAGCCAGCTCGTGCCGCCGAACGTGGCCGAGGTGAGCCATCCGCTGGCGGACGAGAAGCCCGCCGTCTGCAGCTGGCGGGTGCCGGAGGCGAGGGTGGCGTCGACCGCCGGCGAGAAGGACGACCCCTGCACCGCGACCTTCCCGTAGCTCTCCACGAACACGACGAGGACGTCCTTCCCCCGGAGGCCGGTGAGCAGCCGGTTCCCGGGCTTGTTGCGGTAGCGGTCGTGGCGGATCGCGGCCGCGAACCGGGCGCCGTCGTGGAGGCCGGCGTCCACCGCGCGGTACTCGTGCACGGCGAGTGAGAAGGCGCTGGTCGACGCGATCGGCTCGCCGGCGAGCTGCGCGCCGAGGGCCCAGAACAGCGCCCACGCGAGGCCGAGGCCGGCGACCGCCCGCGTCGAGACCGTGCGGTTGCCGGCGACGAGCCGGGTCACGCGCAGCATCGCGAGCGTGGGAAGGACGAGCGCGGCGATCACGACCAGGATGACGCCGGCGACGACGAGATCCGCCCTCGTGCGGCCGATCGACTCGCGCAGCGTCTCGGTGCCGATGGACGTGTAGCGCCAGTCCTCCACCGGGTTGAACGGCCGGTCGAAGGCCGTGAAGAAGCCGATGTCGAGGAGCTTCACGACAACCATCGCGCCGAGGGCCGGGCCGACGATCCAGGCGAGGATGCGCCGGTATCTGGGCGGAAGGGCGAGCGCCAGCCCGATGACGACGAGGCCCTCGATCGGGAGCCGGGCGAACGAGTCGAACGTGAGCAGGTTCGGCCGGTTGGGGGCGACGAGGACGGCCCACACGAGCAGGACCGCCGCGGCGCTGAAGGCCACGCCGGCGCCGGTGCGCAGCTGCCGCCGGCGGGACGGCCCGATGTCGGGGGCGGGCGTGCCGACGCCCCCCGCCGCGGGGGCGGCGGTCGCGGCCGGCCGGTGGCGCCAGAGCCAGAGGACGTCGCGGCCGAACGACTCGGCCAGCATCGCGAGCGCGACCGCGAGCGGGACGCGGGCCAGGGTGAGCGGCAGCACGTCGGCCGCGGCGACCGCCAGCACGATGCCCTGGGTCGCGGCCACCGTCTTGCGCCAGTCGCGCCGCGGCAGCTCCGCCCGCATCCACGGCAGCGGCCACCCGGCGGCGAGGAAGGCGTAGCGGGCGAGCCCGATGGCGAGCACCCACGGGCCGGCGAGCGGCGCGACGTAGACGCTCAGCGCCAGGATCAGGAACGCATCCACCTCGCCGTCGAGGCGGGCGCCCAGCTCCGACACGGTGCCGGTGCGGCGCGCGACCTCGCCGTCGACGTAGTCGAGCGCAAGGGCGGCGGCGGCGAGCGCCACGAACAGGCCGATGGGGATCCCGCGCAGGAACGAGTCCGCCGTCAGCGCCGCGACGCCCAGCGCGAGCGTCGCGCGGACGAGCGTGACCCATCCGGCCGGGCCGAGCCGCTCCGTCCGGTCGCGGATCAGCCCGTGGGCAAGCGTGACGTCGACGAGCGCGGCGGAGGCGAGCCCGGCGATCCATCCGGCGGGCCCGAGGCCGACCGTGGCCGCGATCACCGCGAGGAGCATCAGCTGGCCGACCAGCCCGCTCAGCGGGCCGGTGTGAACCGTCCGCAGTGTCCCCTCGTACTCTCTCATTCGAAGTGGAACTACTCGTGTTACGAAGGATCGGATCGGAGCGGCTGTGAGGCAGGACACGCGCGCCCCCTTCGATCAGGCGCTGGGCCG
>JAICJM010000339.1 GCA_025928435.1 Thermoleophilia bacterium | reverse complement strand
GGCGCTCCAGACGGCGACGTCGACCCAGACGAGACGCCGATGGGCGCCGACGTGCGCATAGGCCCGGTCGAGCGAGCGCAACGGGACGAGCACCCAGACGAGCGTGAGCGCCCATGCGACCGCGATGACGAACGTGAGGCGGTCGCCGTGCGAAGAGGGCTCGTCCGGAAGCAGCAGGCCGAGGCCGATCAGGATGGCGATACGGCTGTAGACGATCCCGCCGAAGAGTGACCGCTCGTACATGCCGAGCGGGGCGAAGCCCGCAGGCCCGAACGCCGTCGTATCCGACACACCCGCCATCGATTGCCGAGATCTTACGATCGCTGCCCGCGGGAAACACGGCGCCCGCGATCCCGGGGAGCTACGGTGGCGCGGATGCGGCTGAGCAACGGCACCCGCGTGTGGGTCTGCGGCGCCTCGAGCGGGATCGGCGCCGCGCTCGTGCGCGAGCTGGCCGCCCGCGGCTGCCGGGTGGCGGCGAGCGCGCGCCGGGCCGACCGGCTCGACGAGCTGGCCGGCGGCGCCCGCGGCGAGGTGGTGCCGCTCACGGTCGACGTCACCGACCGGGACGCGATGATGACGGCCGAGGAGGAGGTGCGCGCCCGGTTCGGCGCGATCGACCTCGCGATCCTGAACGCCGCCTATTGGGGCCAGTTCTCCGTCGAGGCGTGGGACACGGACTGCATCCGGCGCCACTTCGACACCAACGTCATCGGGATGGCGCACGGCGTCGAGGCGGTGCTGGGCGACATGCGCCGCCGCCGCAGCGGCGCGATCGCCGGCGTGGCCAGCCTGGCCGGCTACCGCGGCCTGCCGCGATCCGAGGCCTACGGCGCGACGAAGGCGGCCGAGATCAGCATGCTCGAGTCGCTGCGGATCGACCTGCGCCCGTACGGGATCGCCGTGCACACCATCTGCCCGGGCTTCGTGCACACCGAGCTGACCGCGAGGAACACGTTCCCCATGCCGTTCATCATGGAGGCCGACGACGCGGCCCGCAGGATCGTGCGGGGCCTCGAGCGGGGGCGGGCCGAGATCGCCTTCCCGCTCCCGATGCTGCTCCTCATGAAGACGGCGAAGCTGGTGCCCGTCAGGCTGTGGGCGGAGGCGTTCCGGCTCGTGCCGCCGCGGACATAGCCCGGCGGATCAGCGCTTCTCGAACTCGCGCAGGTAGCCCTCGAAGAGGCGGCGGTGGCCCTGCTCGTCGCGCAGGATGGCGATCACCATGTCCTGCGTGACGGGGTCGATGCCGTCGGTCTCCTCGATGATGGTCGTGTAGTGCTCGATCGCGCCCGTCTCGGTCTCGATCACGCCCCGGATGACGTGCACGATGTCGGTCTGCTCGTCCGGCGGCTGCAGGAAGCTCTGCTCGGCGGTGAAGTCGAGCGACCCGGGCACGACGCCGTAGAGCTCCTTGATCCGGGTGGCGAACTGACGGGCATGGCCCAGCTCCTCCTGGATGTCCTCCTCGAGCGAGTCCACGATCTCGCGTGCGCGGACGCCGTCCGGGTTCACCGAGTTGGCGATGTAGCTCATCACCGTCTCGATCTCCATCCAGTAGGCCTTGGTGAGCATCTCGACGATGTGGTCGCGCTTCTCCGACTGATCCTTGCCGAGGATGCCCTCGCTCTTGCTCTTGACAGCCATGGTGCTCCCTCCGGAGGTCAATTTCCGCACCGTCAATACCCATGCTGGGCCGTCGGTACACTCC
>JAICJM010000321.1 GCA_025928435.1 Thermoleophilia bacterium | reverse complement strand
TCCTCTACACCTCGCCCAACTTCTGGAAGCTGAACCTCGGCAACTCGACCGCCGCCGCAGCGGGTGGCACACCATTGTGGGTCGCTCACTGGACTTCCGCGAGCCAGCCGCTGGTGCCTGCCCAGAACTGGAACGGCGCCGGCTGGACGTTCTGGCAGTGGACGAACTGCGTCGCCGTGCCCGGGATCCAGCATTGCTCCGACGGCGATCGGATGAACGGTGGGAAGCCGGCCTCCGCGGCCATCGAGCCGTACCCGGCCGGGCCTCCCCTCCTCTCGACTCCGCCGACGCTCGTCGGGCAGGCCGAGGCGGGCGAGCTGCTCGCCGCCGTGCCCGGTACGTGGGAGGGCGGGAAGCCGATCACGTTCGCGTACCAGTGGAAGAGCTGCGACGCTGCCGGCGCCAACTGCACGACGATCCCGAACGCGACCGGTGAGGCCTACCGGCCGGTGAGCGCCGACGTGGGCCACTCGATCAAGGTCGTCTCCACCGCAACGTCGGCCACCGGAAGCGCAGCGGCGTCTTCGGCGCCGACCGCGGCCGTTTTGCCGGCGGGCACCCCATCCACCGCGGTGCCCGCCAACACCGCACCGCCCCAGATCGTCGGCACGGCCCAGGTCGGACAGGACCTGACGAGCTCCGTCGGCACGTGGACGGGCGCGCCGAAGAAGTTCGCGTATCGCTGGCGGCGTTGCAACGCGAGCGGCGCTTCCTGCGTCGCGATCCCGCATGCGGCGCAGTCGCACTACACACTCACGCCCGACGACATCGGCACCACCCTGTCGCTCGTCGTGACGGCGACCGGTGCCGGCGGCTCGACGTCCGCGACCACCGTGCCGACCGGGGTCGTCGTGGCGGCGCCGCTGCCGCCGGTCTCGATCGGAACGCAGACCGTGCGCCGCGGCATCGCCGGGAATCTCCAGACGGACGACGGCCGTGCGACCGTCACGTGGCAGCCCGGTGCGGTACCGGTCGGCATGACCGTCTCGCTCGAGGCGTTCACCGGAACGCTGTCGGTCCCGGGGAGCGAGGTCTCGCTCGCCGTGCCGGGTCTGTCCTCGAAGGGCTTCGCGTGGCCCCTCGATCTGATGTACACGCAGCGACAGCCGAACCGCACGGTGCTCGGCTATTCGACCGACGGAAAGGTCTTCCACCCCATTCCGGCCCTTCAGCCGGCCGAGCTTCCGGCGGGGACAGCCGTGGGCTGGTACGTCGACTCGAGCAACCTCACGCACGTGCTGACGCGAACGCCGTTCCAGATCGCGCTGTTCAAGCGGAATGCCTGGGGCGATCCGACGTACACATCGCCGAGCGGCCCGTCCCTGAGAGCGCAGCGCCCGCTCGAGGTTCTCCCGCATCGCGCCGACCACACGATCCTCCTCTCGACGCGACTCACGCTCCGGTCGCAGGCCCAGATGTCGGCCTCGGTCACCGGGCCGGGGCACAGGGTTGTGGCGATTCTCGGTAACGGCAGCCGTCTCGGCGTACGCCTCCATCCGGGTGGTTATCGCATCGTGAAGGCGTACCGTCCCCGCCCCGGCGTGGTGATCGTGCGCCTGCGGCTCAACGCCCGCGGCTGGCGGCCGGGCTCGTACCGGCTACGTGTCGTGGCCGTCGACCCGTGGCGACGCCGCAGCGGTCTGACGCTGCGGTTCCGCTATCCGTGAGCTGACGCCAGCGCTCGCAGGCTGAGGATCTCGTAGCCGATGTTCGCGGCGGCGAGCGCCGTCGGCTGTCCCGGGCCGTCGTAGGGCGGCGAGACCTCGACGACGTCGGCTCCCGCGAGCTCGATCCCGCGCAGCGCACGCAGGAAGGAGAGCGCCTCGGCCGTCGAGAGGCCGCCGACCTCCGGCGTACCCGTCCCCGGGGCGAACGCCGGGTCGAGCACGTCGATGTCGAAGGAGAGGAAGACCGGACGTGTGCGGGCGCGCGTTCGGACGAGGCTGGCGAACCCGCCGGGCTCGAGAGTCCGCAGCTGGTCACAGGAGAGGACGGCGAAGCCGAGCTGGCGGGCCGACTCGAGGTCCTCGGCCCCGTAGACCGAGCCGCGCAGGCCGGCCTGGACGGACGCCTCCGGCTCGATCAGCCCTTCCTCGAGCGCCCGCTTGAAGGTGGTGCCGTGGAAGAAGCGCTGGCCGAAGTACTCGTCCCAGGTGTCGCCGTGGGCGTCGAGCTGGACGAGAGCGAGGGGACCGTGCCGGCGAGCGAGAGCGCGCAGCTCGGCGAGCGTGACGGAATGGTCGCCGCCGAGCGCGAGCGGGAAGACGCCAGCCTCGACGAGCTGTGCGAGCGCCTCCTCCACCTGGCCGTACGTGCGCTCGGTGTCGCCGGGCGAGACGGGCACGTCGCCGTAGTCGACGATCGAGAGCGTCTCGACGACGTCGACGCCGAGCGCCG
>JAICJM010000020.1 GCA_025928435.1 Thermoleophilia bacterium | reverse complement strand
GCGCGTGCGGCAAGCGAATGGCATACTCCGTCCGCCCGGAGAGGTGTCCGAGTTGGCTTAAGGAGCGCGACTGGAAATCGCGTAACGGGGGATTCCTCGTTCGCGGGTTCGAATCCCGCCCTCTCCGCTCGGTGAGTTCCGCTTAGACCCCCGTTAATGTGGTGTTGGCGGCCTGGAAGCTCGAAGTCCATCCTCGCGGCCGTGTCGTTCGTCGTGTGGTAGTCGGTGTGCTGGAAGTCGGTGTGCCAGTTGAAGACCGACAGGCCGGGGACTCCGGCGAGCTGGAACGGCCACTGGTCGGTGCCGGTCGAGGGGCGCGCGTACCGCCATCCCCGCGGCGGGAGCATGCCCGCGCGGCCGGCCATCCGGCACCAGCGGGAGGCGAAGCGGCGCAGCTCCGGCGGCCCCAGCACGAGCAGCGGCAGGTCGGGGCGGCCGGACGCCTCGATCTCCAGGAAGAACGGCACGGTCGTGCCCCACTCCGGGTGCGCCACCGCCGCCTGGTGCCAGCTGCCCACGCACCACTGCGCGTCCTCGTCCAGACGGCCGTACTCCTCGCCGGTGTGGGTCACGAACCACACCGGCCGGCCGGGGCTCCAGCCGGTCTCGAGCAGCGCGCGGGCGATCGCCAGCACCGAGGCGACGCCGCTCGCGTTGTCGAACGCGCCGAAGAACCAGCCGTCGTGGTGGGCGCCCACCACGATCGGCGCACCGGGGCGGTCGGGACCGAGCACGCCGACCACGTTGCGGCCGAGGGCGTCGCGGTCGTTCTCGGCCTCGAGCACGACCGTGGCCCGGGGCTGCCCGTCGCGGCAGCGGCCGATCAGCTCCGCGCCGTCCGCCATCCGCAGCACGACGATGGGCGGCGCCCCGCCGTGCCAGCGGCCGACCGACGTGCCGAGCGCGTCCGGCCCCTGGAAGTGCGCGGCGCCCTCCTGGCAGGTCGCGACGATCGCCGTGGCGCCGCGGCGCCCGAGCTCCAGCCCGGTCTCGCTGGCGCCGACCGTGTGGCTGCGCCAGTCGAGCAGGGCGATCCGTCCGCTCAGGTCGAGCCGGTCAAGCCGGTCGCGGCGGCCGTCGCCGACGAAGACCAGCTCGCCCGTGACGCCGCCGGGCGGCGTCGCGTCGACGCCGGCGAGCGACGAGGCCTGAAGGCCGGGCCGTCCGCGACGGACACGGACGCCTGCCGGAACCACCAGCCGTCCACGGGCACGTCCTCGAACGCGACGTTCGCGAGCCCGATCGCGCGCATCTCGGCGGCGACGATCTCGGCCACCTCGTGCTCCTCCGGCGTCCCGGTCGCCCGGTGCCCGACGGGCGAGCCGACCGAGGAGATCGCCTCGACGATCCGGCGCAGGGCCGCGCGATCGATGGGGGCGTCGAAGCCATGAGCGACCGGCGCGGCCGTCCTTCGGTGTGTTGCTTCTCCCGCCGTCACTCGTCGCGCGATCCTACCAGCCGTCGTCCGGACGGCGTCTGCCGACCCGGTGGCGCCCGGGGCGCGTCAGTTCGCGATCTTGACGGCGGTGCAGCGGCGGGCGTCGACGCCCGCGATGGTGAGCGCCTCGACGCAGTACCTGTACGACCCGTTCGGGACGGAGCGCGTGTCGAAGCCGTGCGGCCCGCCGACGTGCCACACCATCTCCATCCCGCAGCTCCCGTCGGCGGTGAAGTAGCAGCCGTTCTGGCGGTAGGTGCCGAAGGCCCAGTAGCGCCACAGGCCCGCGCCGTCCGGCAGCAGCTTCGAGCCATCGAAGATCAGGCGCATCGTCAGGTGGCGGCGCGTGTTCCCGTCCGGCGTCAGGTAGGCCCGGATCGCCGCCGGGGCGAGCGGTAGCTGCGGGCCGTGCTGCATCCGCACCTTCGGCATGTCGGTCACGCCGGCGCGCAGGTCGACGGTGCCGGAGAGCGCGTCCAGGTCGACCGGGTGGGCGGGGTCGGTGAGGTCGGCCGGCGCCTGCGAGAGGCTGAGCGGCACGAACGCGTGCGACCCGGCGGCGTAGGCGGTGAGCGAGCCGATCGACGGCCATTCGGTGTTGTAGGGGTCGGCCAAGAGGCCCTTCGGGCGGGCCGGGTCGACCAGGCCGCAGCCGGGCACGTACTCGGAGATGTGCACGTGCTTCATCCCCGCCTTGACGGTGCCGAGCCGCTGCCGCCGGCGCACGACGGCGCCGGCCTTGATGCCGGCGGCGAGCTTCACGTGCCAGTACTGGAGGTAGGTGCCCGCCTGGCCGTGGGTGGCGTGGACGTCGAAGTGGTCGGCCGTGACGTGGCGCACGGTGCCCGCCTGCATCGCGTACACCGGGGCCTGGTCCTTCGGCGCCTCGACGTCGACGCCGATGTGCACGGGGCTGCGCGGCTCGTCGAAGCTGCCGCGGACCGCGTGGATCGCGGTGGTCGGCGCGAACGGCCAGCCGCCGGGCGCCGACGGCGCCGTGAAGCAGCGGGCATCGACGCCCCGCAGGGTGAAGCGCGGGAGCTCGGGCGGGCGGCGCGGACCGGTCGGCTTGGGATTCGTCGTCGTGGGCGCGGTCGGCGTCGGCCCCGTCGTCGGCGGCTGGTCGCCGGCCGGGGCCGGCGCGGTGGCGGCCGGGGCCGGGGTCTGCTTCGCCCGGTGGTCGTGGTGCTTCGCCGGCGCCGTCTTCGACGGGTACGTCTCGGCCTCGGGGTTCGTGCTCGCGGGCGCCGGCCCGGACACCGAGTACTGCCACAGCCAGTGCGGCTGGTGCACGCGCGGCGGGTGGCTTCGGAACGCGCTCGCGAGCGACGGCGACGCGACGACGACGCCGGCCGCGAGCGAGGCGGTGCAGAGGACGGTGAGGGCGATGATCCGAGACATGAGGGCCCAGGCGGGGCCGGTCCCATGCATCGGTGCCGCGCCGGTGCGGCTCCGTACCCCTTCCGGGTGAACCGCCTCCCCGGGCCGCGGTTGACGCGGGGGTGGCGGGCGTCCACAATCCGCCGGTGCTGATCCTGTCCCGGCGCGACGTGGAGGCCGTCCTCGACCCGGACGCGCTCGTCGACGCGGTCGCGGCCGCCATGGCCGAGCTGTCCATCGGGGCCGCCTCGGTGCCGCAGCGGAACGCCGCCATGGTGGAGCCCGTCGGCGGCGCCCTCCTGGCGATGCCGGCCTATGTCCCCGGGGCGGGCGCGCTCGCCGCCAAGCTGGTGGGCCAGTTCCCGCGCAACCCCGACCGGGGGCTGCCGAGTCACGTCGCCGTCGTGGCCGTATTCGACCCCGAGACGGGGGTGCCGCAGGCGGTCATGGACGGCGAGGTGATCACCGCCGCCCGGACCGCCGCGGGCTCGGCGCTCTCGGCCCGGCTGCTCGCGCGCGCGGACGCGGCCGTCCTCGCCATCCTCGGCACCGGCGTCCAGGCCCGCTCGCACGGGCGCGCCCTCGCCCGGGTCCGGGAGCTGTCGGAGGTGCGCGTCGCCGGGCGCTCCCGGGCGAAGGCGGAGGCGCTGGCGGCCGAGCTCGGCGCCGAGCTGGGCGTGCCTGTCAGGGCTGCGGACGGCTACCGCGAGGCCGTCTCGGGCGCGGACATCGTGTGCGCCTGCACCCACTCCCCCGAGCCGGTCGTCGAGGGCGCCTGGCTGGAGCCGGGTATGCACGTGACGTCGGTCGGCGTGAACGGCGCCGGGCGCGAGCTGGACGCCGAGACGGTGGCCCGGTCGCTCGTCGTCGTCGAGTCGCGGGCGGCGGCGCTCGCCCCCTTCCCCGCCGGGTCGAACGAGATCGGCTGGGCGATCCGCGACGGCGCGATCGCCGCCGACCACCTCCACGCCGACCTGGGGGAGCTCGTCGCGGGCACGCGGCCCGGCCGCACGAGCGACGATCAGATCACGCTGTACAAGTCGGTGGGCGTCGCCGCCCAGGACGCGGCCGCCGCCGCCGCCGTCCTCGCTGCCGCGCGCGCCGCGGGCATCGGCACCGACGTCGAGCTCTGAGGCCGGGAGGGCCGGTCACGGCTGCGGAGGCCGTCGGCGGCCGGTACACTCTTCCCACCAGGGCGGCCGGTCTGCAGCCGTTCCCCTGGGCGCATAGCTCAGCTGGGAGAGCGTCCGCTTCACGCGCGGAAGGTCACAGGTTCGAGCCCTGTTGCGCCCATAGATTTCGTGCAGCCCGGGAGCAGTTCGCCCAGTCTCTCGTGGTATTGGGGCAGGCCTTCCGGGACGATCTCGGGGCCAAGTGCCGGCGGCGCTTCCAGCTCGGCGGGGAAGTCCTCTGTGCCCGCGAGGCGGATGAGCTGGGAGCCGTCGATGTCGGCGACGTAGAGGGCGACCGGCACACCGCCGGCGCGTCGCGCCTCGGCGACGAGCTGGTCTGCGATGAGGTGCGGCGGTACCTCATCGAGGACATGCATAATTCAAGAGGTAGTCCGAGTCGGCCTGGCGCCCGGAACGGTAGTCCCATAACGTCTTGCTCGGCGTTGCCTCCTGCTGTCCGGTGCTGCGCTGGTCGAGTGCCTGATGAACGGCGCGGCGGCTGGGGAAGTGGCGATAGAGCGTGGAACGCCCCACGCCGGCCGCTGCGGCCAGCTCGAGCATGGTGAGCCGCCGGTCGCCGCGCGGCGCCGCTGCGCGTCGAGGATGCGTGCTCGGTTCTCGGCTGCGTCTGCTCGTAGCGGGGCCGTGGGCCGTCCTCGAAGCCGCGGCGATCATGGAGGAACTCCGCAAGGTGCGCGCCCGACTGACGACTCGCCGCGGCACTCGAACGCCGCCAACGTGAGGGTGTGCCTGCGAAGCAGAGGTAAAGCTTGGAGCGGCCAGCCTCCCCTGGTTGGACTGTGGCCGCTCCTCGTATTGACGTTGTTCCCCAGTTGGCGCCGTCGCCTTGAGACCCGGCCGCTGTGACGGTTTCTCGAGGCCTCTTCGGGGCCCGTGGTGCGACGCGGCTACGACCGGCGGTTAGAGGCCGAGTCGGCCGCCGACCGACTTCGCGATGTCGTCGGGGTCGACGCCGAACTTCCTCAGTAGATCACCATGCTGCTCATGGTCGACCTTGTCGGGCAGCTCGTCGGCCGCCTTCTGATGATCGCTGCCACGCTTCTGGATCTCCTCCAGCACTGTCTGCGTATCGAGCTTCACGATGACTCCCTCCCGTGTCGTCAGGCCGTGTGGGGCTTACTGCGGGTCGTCCGAGCTGTCTCCGCCACTCACGGTGTGCCATTGCCCGTTGCCGCACGAGGGGCAGGGCGGTAGATGCTTCGTGGAGCCGACTTGAAGCTCGTTGCCGCACTCCGTGCAGCGATAGGTTCCTGCCGAGACGTCGCTTCCCGCTGGGACGGGTTCTGCCACGGCTGTCTCCTTTCTCCGGCGGCACAAGCGCCAGCGAGCTCGCGCTCCTGTACCGGGCTCCGGATATCCGTGTCCCGTGCGTTCCCGGCGATGCGGTAGCCGAAACCGGGCCGGTGTTCGACCACGAGCCAGCGGGCCTCAGTGAGGTCGAAGGGGGTTGCCCGGCAGAAATCAATCTGGCGTCAATGGATAGCTTGACCGTTTCCATATAGGTTGCCTACGATCGACTCGTGTTTCCAAACGGCACACGTGCTCTAGGCGGGTGGATCCGGATCCACCGGCGTGTGGTGCTGGCGGGTTCGGCGCTGCTCGTGCTCGCAATCGCCGGCGGCAGCGGGATCGCCAGCGGAGCCGCGAACCTCCTCCCGAACGGGACGTTCGAAGGCGGCGGTACGGGTTCGCTGTCCGGTTGGTCGGGCATGAACGCCTCGCTCGCCCTCGCCGCCGACGGCGTCGGCGGGGGCCACGCGGCCGCGGTTCACTTCACGAGCGGAGCCAGCAGCTACGCGATCAACGCGTCGCCAAAGCCGGTGGCTTCGACGACTGCCGGCACGAGATACGTCGCCAACGGCGAGTTTCGAAGCGACACGCCGGGTCAGACCATCTGCTTGCGCGTCAAGGAGTACGCCTCCAACGTCGGGAAGGGTCAGGCCGAAGGGTGCGCGACCGCGACGACGGCCTGGCAGGCCTTTCCCGAGGTCGACTACACATCCGCCACGACGGGCGATTCGATCGCCGTCCGCATCTACCAGGGTGCGAACGCGGCCGCGGGTCAGAGCTTCGAGGTGGACAATCTCAGCCTGATCACGGGATCGGTGGACACCACGCCGCCGACCGTTCCCGCGGGCGTCACCGCCACGGCCAACGGGCCGACGGAGATCGACGTCGGCTGGTCCCCGTCGAGCGATGCGGGCGGGATCTCGGGATACACCATCTACCGCAACGGCTCGCCAGTCGGAACGTCCGCGACCACGTCGTTCGCCGATACGGGGTTGACCGCCGACACGACGTACTCCTACACGGTGGACGCGGTCGACACCTCGAACAACCGCTCGCCGCAGAGCGCCCCACCTGTGACGGCGACGACCGATCCGGACACCACGGTGCCGACCGCGCCGGCGACGCTCACGGCGACCGCGGTGAGTTCGTCGCGGATCGACCTCGCCTGGACGGCGTCGACCGACCCCGATGGCGTCAACGGCTACCGGGTCTTCCGCGACGGAGTCCTGATCGCCGAGGTCACGAGCGGCCTCTCGTACTCCGACACGAGCGTCGTGCCGTCGACCACCTATCGCTACACGGTGCGCGCGTTCGATTCGGTCAACGAGTCGCCGGACTCGCCCACCGCGACGGCCACCACCGCCGCCGCCAGCGGCGATCCGATCAAGCACGTCGTCGTCGTCTACCAGGAGAACAACTCGTTCGACGAGGTGCTCGGGTACACGTGCGCGGTCACCCTCGCCGGCCGCTGCGACGGTGCCACGACGGGCAAGGTGTCGACCGGCGCGACGATCCCGCTCGCCCAGCCGCCCGACATCGTGCCCACGGTCAACCACAGCCCGGGATCCATCACCACCGCGATCGACGGCGGGAAGATGGACGGGTTCGACAAGAACTCCGGCTGCGGGTCGCCGTCGTACGCCTGCTATGTCAGCTACCGGCCGAGCCAGATCCCGAACCTGTCGATGTACGCCCAGCAGTACGTGGTCGCCGACCGCACCTTCGAGTCCAAGGTGTCCGCGAGCTGGGGCTCGCACCTCGATCTGGTGGCTTCCACCCTCGACGGGTTCCAGGGCGTCAACCCTTCCCACGCCAAGTTCGCGACGAAGGGCTGGGGCTGCGACTCCGGCGCGACGGCCCCCTGGAAGAACCCCGCGGGCGGTGGGTCGGCTTCCAGCCAACCGACATGCATCCCCGACTTCGCGCTCGACCCCACGCAGTTCCCGCACGGGGGCGCATTCGAGGCGACGTCGGTCCCACACGTACCGACGATCATGGACGCGATGGACGCGGCCGGCGTCAGCTGGCACATCTACGCGCCCACGAGCACCCAGCAGTTCTACGGGTGGGCGATCTGCCCCAGCTTCGCCGACTGCCTGTACACCCATCAGGATGCGTCCACCTCGCAGCCGAGCCAGGTGCTGACGGACGCCGCAAATGGGACGCTGCCCAGCGTGTCGTACGTCGTCGCGCTGGACAACCAGTCCCAGCACAACTCGAACTCCATGCTCGCCGGCGACAACTGGATCGGGTCGGTCGTCAATGCCGTGATGAACGGCCCGGACTGGAGCTCGACGGCGATCTTCATCACCTACGACGATTGCGGCTGCTTCTACGACCACGTCGCGCCGCCCGCGGGCGCGGGTATCCGCGAGCCCATGGTGATCGTGAGCCCGTGCGCCAAGGCGGCCTACACCGACCACAGCACCGCGTACGCCGGAGAGTCGACGATGGCGTTCATCGAGCACACGTTCAACCTGCCCTCTCTCGTCTCGGGCGGCGACGGCTCGGCGTACGACTTCAGCGGGAGCTTCGACTTCAGCCGAGCCGGCTGCGGAGGGGCCGGCGCCGCGGCGCCCACGACGAGCCGGGCCACGATGCACCCGATCTCTGCCGCGGAAAAGGCCTATATCAAGGCGCACCCCGGCGATCCGCACGACCCAAGCTAACGCTCCCCGCCCCCGGCCGAAATCGGCTGCCGTCCCACCCGGGTTCTTGTTAATGCCCGCAAATCGGTGCTATCGTCGCGCAACCTACGAGGAGGTCGCGTGATGGACACGCCGCCGCGTTCAGGTTCGGGCCTGGGTCACATGGGTCGGTCGAGGCTCACCGGCGAACACACGAGCCAGGGTGAGGGCGCTCAGAGCGAGCGTCTGGTCACCGCAATCTTCGAGCGGGCCGAGCCGGCGCGCGAGGACGATGTCGTGTCAGCCGAGCCGGCGCCGCCGCCGGCGCGCTCGCCCAAGTGGATCGACGAGCCCGACGAGCCGCGCCGGGGCGCCCTCGACACGCTGATCGGCGTCGGCTCGCACATCCGGTATGCGCTGGAATGGCTCGTGCGGCCGGGCCTGCGCCGCCGCAACCGCATCGCCCTCGCCGAGCTCTGGCGCCTGCGCCGGACGAAGAAGATCTACGCCTTCCTGAACAGCAAGGGCGCGAGCGGCAAGACGGCCGGGTCGACGACAACGGGCCTGCTCTTCGCCGACGCGATCAACCGCGACTGCGTCGTCGCCGACATGAACGACTCGCCCGGCGGCACTGCGCGGCGGCTCGGCATCAAGCGCCGGGACACGCTACAGCTGCAGGAGTACCTGCACCGGTACCGCGGCGGCGAGTTCCCGAGCGCGCAGAGCATCGCCGACCGGCTCGAATGGGCGCGCGAGTCCGGCCTCTTCGTGATCTCGTCGGAGGCGGTCGCCAAGACCACGGTGCCCAAGTACCAGGTCAAGCTCGGCCTCGAGAAGCTCGCCGAGGGGTTCCACAGCGTCTTCTGCGACCTCGGAAACGGCATCAAGAGCGCCGGCAACCTGGGCGCCGTCGAGATGGCGGACACGCTCATCTTCATGGGTAACGTGAACAGCGCCGACTCCGTGGTCGACTTCCGGCGCGAGGATCCCACCGACGAGGGCGACGACCTGCGGAACACCATGGACGCGTACGCCGGCCTCGGGATGCCCGAGAAGGTGAAGCGCGGGATCATCGTCGTCCTGGGGGCGCGGCCGGGCTACCGGAACCGCTATGCCGAGCACTACGGATTCCCGCCCGACCGCGTGTTCGTCATCCCGCGGAACCGGTACATGAAGCGCGGCAACATGCTGCGCAAGACGCGTCTGCCGCTGGGCGTGCGGGTGGTGATCTACGAGATCCTGGTCGCGATGCTGAAGGCGGAGGCTCCGCCGGAGCACGAGTTGAAGCGGCCGACGGCCTCCGATCACGAGCAGTTCGAGCGCGGCGACCCGGTGCCGGTGAGCGAGACGGAGTGATCATTCGTCGGCCCGAGGTCTCGCTGGCCTACCGACGGCCCGTGGGATCTTATCGGTCAGTTTTTCGCATGGGGGCGGTTTATCTGACATAATTTCGCAGAATGCTCGAAGATCTGCGAGATAACGACGAGTTGGTCTTCTCCACCACGCGGCAGAAGGACGCGGTATCGCGCGCGGTTCGGCGAGGTCAACTCACGCCGCTTGGCCCTGGGGTGTACACGACGCGCACCGACGAGCCAGCGGAACGGGTCGTGCAGCGCAATCTACCTCGCATCGTCGGCCACCTCGTCCAGGACGCCGTGATCGCGGATCGATCTGCGTATGTCGGTGGGATGCCCCAGCAGGGACAGCTATTCATCGAACACCCGACGCGGTCGCGCGACTTGCGGCTGCCCGGTGTGACTGTGCGACCCCGCCGTGGCCGTGGGCACCACGCGAGTGACATTCCGCTGGCTGAAGGGCTGTGGATGAGTTCCACGCCGCGAGCGCTACTTGAAAACCTCCGGCCGTCGCGTGCGCGGAAAGGCCTGGCTCGAACGTTGTCGGCCGAAGAGGCCGAGCTGTGGCTCGACCGAATCGTGCGGACCCAGGGAGAGGCGCGACTGCACGCCTATCGCGAACAAGCCCGCCGGATCGCACCGGAGCTCGGCCTGGAACGCGAGTTCGAGCGACTCGAGGCGCTCGTTGGAGCCACGCTCGGCACTCGACGGGTCAACGCGCGAACCTCAGTCCTCCGTCGCCGTCAGGCCGGCGCGCCGTTCGACCCTGACCGAGTTCTGCTGTTCGAGGCGCTCGCCCACCATCTCTCCGGGATAGCGCCGGAGTATCGCCCGTACTCCCTGGAGGATCCGCACGCACGGTTCCTACCCTTCTTCGAGGCCTATTTCTCGAATTTCATCGAAGGCACCGAGTTCACCATCGAGGAGGCCGCGCGCATCGCGTTGCAAGGGCAGATCCCGGCGAGCCGGCCGGAAGATGCGCACGACATCGCTGGTACGTACCAGATCGTGTCCGACCAGGCGGAGATGCGGCGGATCCCCGCAGACGCCGATGAGTTGGTCCGGCTATTGCGTGAGCGGCACGCGATCCTGATGGCCGGGAGGCCGCGGATGCGCCCGGGTGAATTCAAGGATCAGGAAAACCGGGCTGGTGGCACGGTGTTCGTCGCTCCCGCGATGGTCGAGGGTACCCTCGTCGAGGGTTTTTCTCGCGCGCGCGGACTAGACGATCCCTTTGCTCGTGCCGTCTTCATGATGGTTCTTGTCAGCGAGGTGCATCCATTCGACGATGGCAATGGTCGGGTTGCACGGATCATGATGAACGCCCAACTGACGGCGGCAGACCAGGCACGCATGATTATTCCGACGGGGTACCGCGAGAACTACCTGGATGCTCTACGGGCGTTCACACGGAACCAGAACCCGGTGCCGTTAGGGCGCGTTCTCGGCTTCGCGCAGCGGTACGTCGCTGAGATGGACTGGTCATCAATCCCGACGGCGACGGATGTGCTGACGAGAACCAACGCGCTTCTGGATCCACACGAGGGTGATCAACCGGGGCAGCGGCTGCTGCTCCCCAGTCGTACAACGACGGGCCGCTAGCCAGTCGCCCGCCACCGCGCGGGCCGGTGCTCCACGGCTCGGCCGACCGCGGCCAGCCGCTCGAGATGTGAGATCGCCTCGACGAGCGCGAAGCGCTGCTCGTGGAATCCCAGCGGCTCGTTGCGCCAGATGACCTGGGCGGCGTCGAACGCGGACTCGGCCCCCTCGGCGAGGGCGGCGGCGGCGACGTCGAGGCGTTCGTCGTGGTGCCCCGCGATCTCCGCCGCCCGGTCGGCAGCGGCCCGGATCACTGGACCGTGGCCCGGATACACCACCGCCGGAGCCAGGCCCGCCACCCGGCGCAGGGTCGCGAGGTAGCGGCCGAGCGGATCCGGCGCCGTGTCCGGCCACCGGCCGACGTTGGGGGTGATCTCGTCGAGCAGCACGTCGCCGCCGAGCAGCCGGCCGCCGTCCTCGTCGTGGAGGGCGATGTGGCCGTCCGCGTGGCCGGGCAGGTGCAGCACCCGCCATCCACGGCCGCCTGCCTCGACGACGTCGCCCTCGTCCACGAGCCGGGTCGGCACGGCGAGCTCCACGGCGGTGCCGACCTCTGCCCGCGTCGACGCCGCCGCAAGCTCGGACGGCATGCCGTGCTCGCGCAGGTAGCACTCGAACTCCTCGTCGTCGCCCTGCTCCCACCCGGCGACGGAGAGGGCGCGGTCGAGCCGCCCCTGGACGATCGCGGTCGCGCCGGTCAGCCGCGCCAGCCCGGCGCTGGCTCCGAGGTGGTCGGGGTGGTAGTGCGTGAGCACGAGCCGGGTCACGGCCGGTGAGCCCAGCGCGTCGAGCACGTCCTCCCACCATGCCAGCGTCTGGCGCGTCCCGAGCCCGGCGTCGACCAGCGTCCACCCGTCGGGCGCGGCCAGCGCGTAGCAGTGCACATGGTCGAGCGCCCACGGCAGCGGCATCGTCACCTGGACGAGGCCCGGCTCGACCTCGGTCAGCGTCGGCTCCGGCATCGAGCGGAAGTATGTCGGGGCAGCCACGGGGACAGTCCCCGCCGGGGGCGGGGACTCTCCCCACGTCGGCTAGTGGTGGTGCCGGGCCTTCGGCGGCACCCAGTAGGCGTGCCGGTGCGGCGCGCCCTCGAGTGCGTTCTTGATCGCGTAGTAGGCCGGCTTCTTCTTGAGGTTCTCATCCCACGGGCACGGCCGGCGCGAGACGCCGTCGGGCCGGGGATCGTCGTCGTTCTCCTCCGTCCAGCGGTCGGAGAGGCCGTACTGGACGACCGAGATGACCGCCTCGTCCTCGAGCACGGTGTCGAGGTAGCGCTTGTACACCTCCGCCACGCCGCGGTCGCGCGGGCCGATGGCGGGCGGGAGCCCGTCGTCGAGCACGTCCATCTCGGTGATGATGATCTTGAGGCCGCGGTGGGCGAGCTCGCGCAGGAAGTGGCGGAACTCGCGCCGGTGGAACCGGTGCTTGAAGTCGGTCGCGAGCAGGTGGGCCTGGATGCCCATGCCGTGCAGGGGCACGTCGTGCTTCAGCAGGTTGTCGATCACCTCGAGCGTCGCCCGCTGCCGCGGCACGGGCTGGTCGCCGTACTGGTTGACCGTGTCGAACCCGAACTCGTTCAGCATCAGCAGCGCGTGCGGATCCTGCTCGTGCGCCTGGTGGAAGGCTTCGGCGACGTAGCCCGGGCCGATCGTGTTGTACCAGGGCACGTCGGTGCGCAGCCCGTGCGTGCCCTCGGGGTCGGTGACCTCGTTGCAGACGATCCAGGCGACGACCCGGCCGCGGTAGCGGCGCACCATCGCCCGCACCGTCGAGTAGAGCACGTGGCTCGCCCGCTTGTGGGACATGCCCCACAGGTCGTCGTCGGTCCAGCCGGGCCCGAAGCCGTCGTCCCACACCAGGCCCGGGGCGCCGATCACGAGCTGCCCGTTGCGCTCGGCGAACTCGACGATCATGTCGGGGTAGGTGAAGTCGAGCCCGGAGGTCGGCGACGGCCGCAGGTGGTACCAGAGGAAGTCGTCCTCCGGCCACAGCATGCCCACCTGGCGGCGGAACAGGGCCTTGTAGTCCGGGTCGTCCGCGTACATCCAGGTCGAGATCGACCCGCCGTACACGATGCCGCGCTTCTGGGCGATCTGCCAGAGCGGGCGGTGATGGTGGTGCTCCTTGGCCGCCGCCTCTGCGAGCGCCGGCCCCGTGCCGGACAGGACCCCCGCGGCCGCGACTCCGGCCGCGCCCTCCAACAGCCGACGGCGAGTCGTCCCACCACTGACGCTGCTCATACTGCTTCCCCCTCCTGGTTCGCGGGCGCCCCGCGTGAAACCGGGCGGGCGGCCTCGCGTTTTGAACCCTGCCGGGGGGAGGGTAACCCATGGCGCCTCGATGGAAAACGGCCTACGATCGGGGAGTGGAGCCCCACGTCGAACCAGCGGCCCCGGTCGTGATCCTCTCGCCGCACCTGGACGACGCCGTCTGGAGCTGCTTCTCGCTGCTCGCGCGCGAGGACGACGTGCTCGTGGCGACCGTGTTCGCCGGGATCCCGGAGGGCGCGCCGGGATGGTGGGACGTGCAGTGCGGCATCACCGACTCTGCGGCCCACGTCCGCGATCGCCGGTCGGAGGACGCGGCCGTGCTGGCGTCGCTCGGACGGGCGGCCGTCCACCTCGACCTGCTGGACGGCCAGTACCGGGACGAGCCCGTGCCGGCGGACGCGATCGTACGGGCGCTGGCCGAGCGCGTGCCCGCCGTCCGCCACGTCTACTCCCCCGGCGGGATCGGCCACCCCGATCACGCGCTCGTCCGCGACGCCGGCGCGCTGCTGCGGGAGCGGGGCGTCCCGGTCACGGTCTACACCGACTACTGCTACTCGACCCGCGAGGGCTGGCCGACGTTCGTGCGGCCGGACGGCCGGCCCGAGGCCGACGAACAGTGGCGGGCGTCGATCGGCCACCTCGTCGGCGACCGGTTGCCCCGCCCGCGGATCGTCCGCCTGACCGACGAGGAGTCGGGCCGCAAGCTCGAGGCGATGCGCGGCTACGTGACGCAGTTCGAGAACATCGAGGCGGAGGAGCCGAACTGGCAGGTGGACGGGAAGGGCTCCGCCGACCCGGAGAAGCGCGCGGTCGAGGTCTTCTACGACCTCGCCGCCGCGTAGACGTCAGCCGAGCGTCGCGATCCGGCCGCTGAGCCAGTCGCCGAAGGCGGGCCGGATGTCCGTCGCCACCCGGCCGTTGGCGGGGAGGCCCGACGTCCCGTGCAGGTCGCAGACCGTGCGCCCGCGGCCGACGGGGCCGCAGTCGACGTCGACATGGCACTCCGTCAGGGTCAGGAGCGTCGGATCGATCACGTGCGCGACGGCCACCGCGTCGTGGATCGGGCTCCCGGCCCAGCCGACGTGCGAGCGGCCGTAGTAGGAGACCAGCTCGGCCGTCAGCTTCCCGGCCCGCCCGGCCGTCATCAGCCGCTCGCAGTGGGCCGGCTCGAGCAGGGCCCGGTGGGTCACGTCCAGGCCGACCATGGTCACGTCCATGCCGCTCGTGAACGTCCGCCGGGCGGCGTCGGGGTCGGCCCAGATGTTGAACTCGGCGTTCGGGGTCACGTTCCCGAACCCGGCGGCGCCGCCCATCAGGACGACGCGACCGACGCGGTCGGTCAGCTCCGGATAGCGGGCGGCGAAGAGCGCGATGTTGGTCAGCGGCCCGGTGGGCACGAGGGTCAAGGGCTCGGGTGAGGCCTCGACGTGCTCGGCGATCAGATCGATGGCGTGCGCGGCGACCGGCTCGCGTGACGGCGGGGGCAGGTCGGGCCCGTCGAGCCCCGTCGGGCCGTGCACGTCGCCCGGGGTGAACGGGTCCTGCACCAGCGGGCGGTCGGCGCCGGCGGCGACGGGGATGTCCGCCCGCCCGAGGTGGTCGAGGACGCGGATGGCGTTCGCGACGGTGTGACGGAGCGGCGCGTTGCCCGAGACGGTGGTGACCGCCTGCAGCTCCACCTCGGGGCTCGCGAGCGCGAGCATGATCGCGATGGCGTCGTCGTGGCCGGGGTCGCAGTCGATGAGGATGGGCACCGGCATCGGCGGGCTCAGTATGCCGCGGCGATTGGCTAGCGTGCCGCCGGATGCGGGTCACGATCATCGGAGCGGGAGGGTTCCGCACGCCCCTGACGTACCGCGCCCTGCTCGAGGCGCGTGAGCGGCTGGGCGTGACCGAGGTCGTCCTGCACGACAGCGATCCGGCCCGGCTGGCGACGATCGAAGCGGTGCTCGCGGGCATCGACGCCGAGGGAGGCGTTTCGCTGCCGCGGCGGCACGAGACGGATCTGGCGGACGCCGTGCGCGGGGCGGCGTTCGTGCTCTGCGCCATCCGGGTCGGCGGCCTCGAGGGGCGGATCGTCGACGAGGCGGTGCCGCTGGCCCACGGCGTGCTCGGCCAGGAGACCGTCGGGCCGGGAGGGATCGCGTTCGCCCTGCGCACGCTGGGGCCGATGCGGGAGATCGCGCACGCGATCGCCCGGCATGCGCCGGACGCCTGGCTCATCAACTTCACGAACCCCGCCGGCATGATCACGGAGGCGCTGACCCCGATCCTGGGGGAGCGCGTCGTCGGCATCTGCGACTCCCCCGACCATCTCGTGCGCGAGGTGGCGATGGCGGTTGGCGCGCCGCCGGGCGAGCTGGCAGTCGACTACGCCGGCCTGAACCACCTGGGCTGGGTCGTCGGTGCGCGGCGGGCGGGGCGCGACGTGTTCACGGAGCTGCTGGCGGACGACGAGCGGCTCGCGCGCCTGCCGGCGGCCGGCCTCTTCGGCATCCCGCGCCTGCGCGAGCTCGGCGCCGTGTCGAACGAGTATCTCGTCTACTTCGAGCACCCCGACCGGGCGATGGAGGGCTTCCGGCGCGAGGGCGCCACCCGCGGACAGGCGCTCGCCCAGGGCCAGGACGCGTTCTACGCCGATGCGCCCGAGCCGGGCCGGGACGCCGCGCGGGCGTGGCGGCGGGCCGTGCACGCGCGCAACCGCAGCTACATGCGCGAGGCGCACACCGGGGAGCTCGACGAGCCGCTCGAGGGCGAGGACGAGCAGCCCGCCGGCGGCTACGAGGCGGCGGCGCTCGCCGTCATGGAGGCCCTCGCCGGGGCGGAGGAGCGGGTGCTGATCCTGAATGTTCTGAACCGCGGGGCGCTGGCGTTCCTTCCGCGCGACGCCGTGGTCGAGGTGCCGGCGGTCGTCGGCCCGGGCGGCGTCCGCCCGCTCGCAGCCGGCGAGCTTCCCGCCGAGGCCCGCGACCTCGTCATGCGGGTCAAGGAGGTCGAGCGCCTGACCATCGGCGCGGCCGCCGAGGGCTCGCGCTCGCTCGCCCTCGAAGCCATCGCCCACCACCCGCTCGTCCCCTCAGCCGGAGTCGCCGAGCGGATCCTGGCCGACTACCTGGCGCGCCAGCCGACGGTCGCGGCGGTGCTCAGCCGCTCGCCGTAGCCAGCCGCGCGTCGACCTCCGCCCGGGTCGGCATCGCCGGCTGGCAGCCGTAGCGCTCGACGCAGAGCGACGCGGCGCCCAGGCCGAGGCGGAGCGCGGCGGGGAGCGGAAGGCCCTCCGCCAGGCCGGCGGCGAGCCCGCCTGCGAGCGAGTCGCCGGCGCCGGTCGTGTCCACCACGTCGGCCGGGAGTGCGGGCAGCGAGGGCCCGTCGGGGAGGATGCGGGCGCCGGCCGCGCCCAGCGTGAGGACGACGGCGGGTGGCAAATCCGACCCCAGCCCCTCGAGCTCGGTCTCGTTCACGATCGCGACGTCGAAGCGGCGCACCAGGTCGGCGGGCAGGCGTCCGGCCGGGGAGGGGTTCACGAGTGCGAGCGCGCCGGTCTCGCGCGCGGCGGCGAGCGTGCCCTCGACGGCCGCCAGCGGCACCTCGGCCTGGGTCAGCCACACGGCTGCATCCGGATCGGCGGCGGGCGCCTCGACCCGGTCGTTGGCGCCCGACAGCACCACGATCTGGTTCTCGCCGTCGTCGGCGACCAGGATCAGCGCGACGCCGGTGGCGTCGTCGTGGCGGCGCAGCCCTCCGAACTCGATGCCGTCGTCGCGCATGGAGGCCGCGAGCGTCTCGCCGAAGCGGTCGTCGCCCAGCGCACCGAAGAAGCGCACGTCCGCGCCCAAGCGGGCGGCGGCGACGGCCTGGTTCGCGCCCTTGCCCCCCGGTGCGTAGACGAGCCGCGACCCGCGCAGCGTCTCGCCGGGCGCCGGCAGGCGCTCGACGTAGCCGAACACGTCCATGTTCACCGAGCCGCACACGCACACCGTCCCCATCAGCACCCCTCCAGGCGTTTCAGGGCGGGGTACGACGCCCGGAAGCGCGCGTACCCGGCCTCGTAGGCGTCGGCCCAGGCGGGGTCGGGATCGACCCGGCCGGTCGGCCGCACGCAGCGGGCGATCGCCGTCTCGACGTCTGGGAAGATCCCGCCGGCGACGCCCCCAAGGAGCGCCGCGCCGTAGGCGGCGCCCTCATCGACCTCGGTGTGCTCGAGCGGGATGCCCAGGGCCGAGGCGATGATCCGCAGCCACAGGCCGCTGCGCGCGCCGCCGCCGGAGACCCGGCCGACGGCCGGCCGCGGGCCGGCGGCCGCGAGCAGCTCGAGCGAGTCGCGCAGGCCGTAGGCGACGCCCTCGAGCGCCGCCCGCGTGAGCGCGCCGCGGTCGTGCTCGAGGCCGAGGCCGAGGAACGCGGCGCGCACGTCGGGGTCGGCGTGCGGCGTCCGCTCGCCGGAGAGGTACGGCAGGAAGCGCAGGCCGCCGGCGCCGGGCGGCCAACGCTCGGCCTCGTCGACGAGCGCCGCGAAGTCGGCTCCCGGCGCGGTCGCGTCACGCAGCCACCGCAGCGACCCCGCGGCCGAGAGCATCACGCCCATCGCGTGCCAGGTGCCGGGCCGGGCGTGGCAGAAGGTGTGGACTCGGGCCCCGGGATCCGGCCGGTAGGCGTCGAGCGCGGCGAAGACGACGCCGGACGTCCCGAGCACGACCGACGCCGGGCCGGGGCGGTCGACGCCGACCCCGATCGCGCCCGCAGCCTGGTCGCCCCCGCCGGCCGCGACCGGGATGCCGTCGCCCGTGTGCCCCGCGAGGGCGGGCGACTCGAGCGCCGGCGGCATCCATTCCGGGGGGATCTCCAGCGCGGAGAGCACCCGCTCGCTCCACGTCCTGCGGGCGACGTCGAACAGCAGCGTCCCGGAGGCGTCGGAGACGTCGGTGGCGAGCTCGCCCGTGAGCTTGAACCGCACGTAGTCCTTGGGCAGGAGGACGTGGCGCACGCGCGCATAGAGCTCCGGCTCGTGCTCGCGCACCCAGAGCAGCTTGGGCGCCGTGAACCCCGTCAGGGCCCGGTTGCCGGTGAGCGCGACGAGCTCCTCGAGCCCGAGCGCCGCCTCGATCCGGGCGCACTGGGCGGCGGTGCGGCCGTCGTTCCAGAGGATCGCGGGGCGGATCGGCCGTCGGTCGGCGTCGAGCAGGACGAGACCGTGCATCTGGCCCGAGAGCCCGATTGCGTCCCCTCCTCCCAGGCGCTCCTGAGCCCGCCGGCAGGCGTCCCACCACAGGTCGGGGTGCTGCTCGGTCCAGCCGGGCCGCGGGCTCGCGAACGGGTACGCCTCCTCCGCCCTGGCCTCCACCCGCCCGTCCTCGGTGACGGCGACGGCCTTGAGGCCGGTCGTGCCGACGTCGAGTCCGATCAGGCGGGGCACCGGGCTAGGCTATCGCCCGCCGTGCAGCCGCGTCGCCTCACGCCGACCCGCGTCTACCGCTTCTACCGGGGCGGCCTCCTGATCGACCGGATGCGCGGCGAGACGGGCGCCGACACCGACTTCCCGGAGGACTGGGTGGGGTCGGTGACGCAGGCCTCGAACCCGGGTCGCGACGAGCCGCTGGCCGGGCTCTCGCAGCTGGACGACGGCGCGCTCCTGCGCGACGCGATCGCGGCCGACCCGCAAGGGTGGCTGGGCCCCGACGCGGCCCGCGGGTCGACGGGCGTCCTGGTCAAGCTGCTCGACGCCGCCGAGCGGCTCCCGGTGCACTTCCACCCCGACCGGGCCTTCGCCGCCGAGCACTTCGGATCCGCGTTCGGCAAGACCGAGGCCTGGATCGTGCTTGCCACCCGCGAGGAGGAGAGCGAGGTCTGGATCGGGATGCGCAACCGGGTCGACCGGGAGACGTACCGCGGCTGGACCGACCGCCAGGACCGCGACCGGCTGCTCGACTCGCTCCACCGCGTGCCGGTGCGGGCGGGCGACGTGATCTTCGTCCCGGCCGGCACGCCGCACGCGATCGGCGCCGGAGCGCTCATCGCCGAGCTGCAGGAGCCGACCGACTTCTCGATCGTGTGCGAGTGGGAGGGCTTCCCGATCGCCCCGCACGACAGCCATCTCGGGCTGGGCTGGGACGTCGCGATCGAGGCGCTGCAGCTCGAGCCGCAACTGCCGGCCCTGGGCCTGCCGGACGAGGCCCGGTCGTTCTTCTGGGCGGACGAGCGGGCCGAGCCCGCGGGCCGCTTCGCCGTCTGGATCGTGCTCGCCGGTTCGGGAACGATCGACGGGGAGCCCGCCCGCCGCGGCGACTGCTTCGCCGTCCCGGCGGCCGCCGACCGCATCGACGTGGGCGGCGACCTGCGCGTGCTGCGCTGCCTCGGGCCCGAATAGGCGGGGACGGTCCCCGTACGGGGACTGTCCCCTCACACGATCGCGCGGCCCGTCTCGAGGTCGAAGAAGTGGAGCCGGCGGACGTCGATCGCGAGCTCCATCGCGCGTCCGCGCACGGCGGAGGTACGCGGGTTGAGACGGGCGACGAACTTCGCCGAGCCGCTCTCCGCCTGCCCCTCGACGTCCTCGGAGTCCAGCCCCTTGTCGGCGGCCAGATCCCTGGTGTCCTCCGTCAGCACCGGCGGCGCGTCCAGGGTGAAGTGCGCGAAGATCTCGGGGCCCATGGCCTCGCGAACCTCGACCATGACCGGGATGCGTGTGTCGGGCGCGCCGGGCGGCAGGTACTCGGGGTCCTCGATGTCCTCCGGCCGCACGCCGATCGCGAGCTTCCGGCCGGCGTAGTCGCGCAGTCCGGGCCGGTCGGCGACCGTGGCCTCCAGCAGGTCGAGCCGCAGCCCTCCGAACTCCACGCGAATCGCCCCGTCCGCCCCCTCGAGGTTCGCCTCCACCATGTTCATGGCGGGCGAGCCGATGAACCCGGCCACGAACAGGTTCTCCGGGTTGTCGTACAGCGCCTGCGGCTCTGCCACCTGCTGCAGCACACCGCGCCGGAGGACGGCGACCCGGTCACCCATGGTCATCGCCTCGGTCTGGTCGTGGGTGACGTAGATCATGGTGGTCTCGAGGTCCTGCTGGATGCGGGAGATCTCGGTGCGCATCTCGACGCGCAGCTTCGCGTCCAGGTTCGAGAGCGGCTCGTCCATCAGGAACGCCTTGGGCTCGCGCACGATGGCGCGGCCCATCGCGACGCGCTGGCGCTGACCGCCGGAGAGCGCGCGGGGCTTCTTCTTCAGCTGATCCTCGAGGCCCAGCGCGCGGGCGGTGTCGCGGACGCGCTGATCGATCTCCCGCTTCGGCATGCGCCGCAGCTTGAGGCCGAAGGCGATGTTGTCGTAGCACGTCATGTGCGGGTAGAGGGCGTAGTTCTGGAACACCATGGCCAGATCGCGGTTCTTCGGCTCGACGTCGTTGATGACCCGCTCGCCGATCCGGATCTCGCCCTCGGTGATCTCCTCCAGGCCCGCGACCATGCGCAGGAGCGTCGTCTTGCCGCACCCCGACGGGCCCACCAGCACCATCAGGTGCCCGTCCTCGATCTCGAGGTCGACCGCGGAGACCGCCTCGGTCCCGTCGGGATAGACCTTCGTCACCTGGTCGAAGCTGATCTCAGCCATCTACCCACCACATCTCTTCCATCTGCCGGTCCTTGAACAGGATCCCGTTCAGGAACTGGACTGCCTTGGTCATCCCCTCGTCGATCCCGAGGAGGCCGTCCTCGTGCTCGATGCTCACAACATAGTCGTACCCCGTTGTCCGCAGGGCGCTCATGATGTCGCGCCAGACCTTGTCGGGCTGGCCGTAGCCGACCGTCCGGAACGACCAGGAGCGGTCGGGGAACCGGCTGTACGGCTTCGTGTCGAGCACGCCGTTGCGGGCGACGTTCGCGCGGTCGATGTACGTGTCCTTGGCGTGGACGTGGAACATCGCGCCCGCGGCGGCGACGACCTTGATGGCCTCGACCGGGTCGATGCCCTGCCAGACGAGATGGCTCGGGTCGAAGTTCGCGCCGATCACGGGTCCCACGGCTTCGCGCAGCCGCAGGAGCGACTCCGGGTTGTAGACCACGAACCCGGGATGCATCTCGAACGCGATCCGCACGCCCTCCGCCTGGGCGAAGGCGCCCTCGGCCTGCCAGTACGGCACCACCTTCTCGGTCCACTGCCACTCGAGGGTCTCGGCGAACTCCGGCGGCCACCAGCAGGTGACCCAGTTCGGCCGGGTCGAGCTCTCGCTCGAGCCGGGGCAGCCCGAGAAGGCGTTCACGACCGGCACCCCGAGCTGGGCCGCCAGGCGGACGGTCTTCCGCCAGGTCTCGTGCGCCGCGGCCGCGACGGCGGCGTCCGGGTGCAGCGGGTTCCCGTGCTGGCTCAGCGCGCTGATGATCATCCCCCGGCTCTCGACGGCCGAGCGCAGCTCCCGCCGCGCGCCGGCGTCGTCCAGCAGCGCGTCGGGATCGCAATGGGCGGCGCCGGGGTAGTTGCCCGTGCCGAGCTCGACCGCCTCGACGCCCATCCCCGCCAGCTTGTCGAGCGCGCTCGCGAGCGGGAGGTTCCCGTAGGGGACGGTGAAGACGCCGAGCCTCACGCGACCTCGGTTCCCCGGGGAACGTCGACCCACCCGTCCTCGCCGGCGCTGCGCAGGATCGCCTCGATGGTGAGCGTGACCGCGTGCGCGTCCGCGAACGTGGCGACGTCGCACGGGTGGCCCGGGTCCCGCACGCGGGCGTGAAAGTCGTCCACCAGGTTGCGCAGCGCGTCGGGCCAGCCCTCCTGGTGCCCCGCGGGATAGTGGGCCAGGCGCGCGGCCGGAGGCGAGAGCGCCGCCGGGTCGCGGACGACCTCCTCGCTCGGCCGGTCGCGGCGCCCGATCCAGAGCCGGTTCGGCCGCTCCTGGTTCCACAGGTAGGCGGCGTCGGCCGTGTCGACGTGAAACGACAGGCGGTTGCGCATCCCCGGGCTGACCTGCGAGACCGTGAGCACGCAGTGGCAGCCGCCGTCCAGCTCGAGCAGGACGGTCGCGTAGTCCTCCGTGCGCACCTCCACCGGCTCGGAGCTGCCGCCCCCGCGCTCGAAGGTGAGCGTCCGCTGCGACGGCCGCCGGCGGGTGTCGTGCAGCCGCCCCGTGCGCCCGTACACCCGGGCGATGCGACGCCCCGTCACGTGCTGGATCAGGTCGATCCAGTGCGAGCCGATGTCGCCCAGCGCACGGGCCGCGCCGGCCCGCTCGGGCTCGAGGCGCCAGTTCCAGTCGTCCTGCGCAAGCAGCCAGTCCTGGAGGTACGTGCCCTGGACGAGGTGCGGGGCGGGGCCGCCGCCGAGCCGCTCGCGCGCCTCGGCGACCATCGGGTAGTGGCGGTAGTTGAAGCAGACGCCGGTCGTCCCGGGCGCGGCCGCCGCGGCGGCGACCAGGCGGCCGGTCTCGTCCGCGTCGAGCCCCAGCGGCTTCTCGGACAGCACGTGCTTGCCGGCTTCGAGCGCCGCCAGGTTCACCTCGAGGTGGAGGTCGTTCGGCGTGCAGTTGTGGATCACGTCGATGCGCGGGTCGGCGACCAGCTCGCGGTAGTCGCCGCTTGCGCCCTCGATCCCGAGGCGCGCGGCTGCTGCGGCCGCCCGCTCGGCGGACGACGCAGCGATCGCCGCGACGTGGACGCCGGGGACGCGGCGCAGGGCCTCGACGTGCGCGGCGCCCGCGAACCCGGCTCCGATCACGGCCGCGGTGGTGTCGCCTGTGCCTGCCAAGCCGCGGCCATACTATCGGCTCACGATGGAGCGAGGGGTCTACTTCGACGCGTGGTTTCCGCGCCAGCACAACTACCACCCGAGTCTGCCCGCGCGGCGGCTGCGGATGATCGAGCAGCTGCGCGAGTACCGCTCGACGACCCTCGTGTGGGCGGCGCTCGGCGGCGGCTCGATCTCGCTCCCGTACATGGAGCAGGAGGCGTTCGGGAGCGTCGATCCGCGCTTCCGCATGTACGGCTTCCTGAACGACCGCGAGTTCATCGCCGAGTGCGACCGGGCCGGGATCCGGGTCTTCGGGATCGTGTTCGAGGTGCAGGGCTGGGAGTTCCCGGTCGAGCTCGACGCCGACGAGTCCGAGGTGCTCGCGATGAACGAGCTCCGGGGCGTCGGGGAGCGCGCCTGGATGGGCCTGCGCGAGTTCTCGCAGAACCGCTACCCGAAGCTGTGGAAGCCGATCGAGCACTACTTCCCGGACGGCCTGCGCAACAGCCTCGGCGAGCCCGTGACCGACCTCCTGGAGGAGTGCTGCTCGCGCGACATCCACGGGAACCCGTGCCACTGCCTGTGGGTCGAGGCGCCCGACCGCGAGCACGCCTGCTACGCGATGGACCGCAACAACCCGGTGTGGCGGGAGTACCTGAAGGCGGTCATCCGGATCCAGATCGACGCGGGCGTCCACGGCGTCCAGCTCGACGAGGCCGAGCTGCCGATCACGAGCATGCAGTACGGCGGTTGCTTCTGCCGTGAGTGCATGACCCAGTTCCGGGAGTACCTGCAGGGGCTCGACCCCGCGCCGCCGCAGCTGGACGGCGTCGACCTGGCGACGTTCCACTACGGCGAGTGGCTGCTCGGGCAGGGATACGACTTCAAGGAGGGGCGGGAGCGCTCGCCGCTCTTCGAGCACTACATGCGCTTCCAGCGCGGCGCGATCACCCGCTACTTCGGGGAGCTGGCCGACCATGCCCGCGAGTACGGACGCACCCAGGGCCGTGAGGTGCTCGTCTCGGGCAACTTCTTCAACATGTTCGAGCACTACTACGCGCTCGAGCCCAAGACCGACCTCCTGATCACGGAGATGCGCAACACGCGCGACCGCCAGCCGGCCTGGTACCGCTACGTGGCCGGGTTCGCGGGCCGAAAGCCGGTGATCGTGGTCGAGAACCCGTACGGCGGCGTCGTGCCGGAGCTGATCGAGCAGCTGGGCCGCGGCCGGGGACACGACCGCTTCCGCACGTCGGTCTACGAGGCCTACGCGCTCGGGACGAGCATGAGCCTGCCGTACGGCTCGTGGATGGGCAGCGAGATCGAGGACGCGTTCTACGCGCCGCACGAGCTGTGCGCCGAGATCGGCGGGTTCCTGGCCGAGCACGAGGCGCTCTACTCGTCCGAGAGCGCCGCCGAGGTGGGGGTCGTCTTCAGCGTCGAGAGCAGCCTGGCCCAGGAGGAGGCGGCGCGGGCGGCGCTCGCCAACAACCGCCTGAACCTGCTCCCCGACCGGCTGGCGCCGTTCTGGGCGGCGAGCGAGGCGCTCTGCGACGCCCTCCAGCCCTACGACGTCGTGATGTTCCCTGACGGGACGCTGCGGCCGGACGCGGTGACCGCCGCGCAGCTCGCCCGCTACCGGGCGCTGGTGCTGCCGGACTGCGCCATCCTGACGGACGGCCAGGCGGACGCCCTGCTCGGCTACCTCGACGGCGGCGGCCGCGCCATCGTGGCCGGGCGGCTGGGGGACAACCTGGACACCGAGCGGCAGAAGCGCCTGGCGGGCCATGCCCGCGCCCTCCGCGTCGCGGCGCCCGAGGAGGTCGTCGCGGCCCTGCCGGACGGTCCCCAGGTGGCCGCCCCGGAGGGCCTGGACGCAGGCATCGGCCTGCACCGTGTCGCCGGCGGCGTCGCCGTCCACGTCCTGCGCTACGCCTACGACGCGGAGGCCGACGCCGTCCCACGGCTCGGGGATCTGGAACTTTCTGTGCGGCTGGACGACGTCACGGTCACGGGCGCCGAGGCGGCCCCCGAGGGGGTCGGCGTCGAGCTGCGCTCGGACGGCCCGGTGCACACCCTCCGCCTGCGCGACGTGCCGCTCTACACGATTGTGAGCCTATGCACAGCCGCGAACTAGCGGCGGCCCGGCGCCGGTGTTCACTTGTGTTTCACCACCGTGTCGGTCAGAATCCGACTCCACGCGAAGCCCTTAAACCCCGGGTTTCGCGCCGGATCGCAGGGACCGACAAGAGGAGTGAGGGGATGAGGAAGGTCGTACTGAGCGCGAGCGTGTGCGCGCTGATGGCCGTGGCCGCCGGCTGTGGCTCATCGAGCGACAACGGCCCCGGGGGATCGACCCACAAGGTCGCCCAGACGGAGCAGAACGGGGCAATCGGGCAGAAGCTCGACCTGAGCAACCTGAGCCCCTCGATCAAGGATCCGTCCAGCCCGGTCACCATCACCTACGAGACCTGGCAGGACTTCACCAAGGGCTCGCTGCCGGCCCTGGCGAAGGAGTTCCACCAGATCCACCCGAACATCTCGATCAAGTTCCAGGCCGTCCCGGCGGACTCGGCGCAGACCAAGCTGACCACGCAGATCGCCGGCGGCAACCCGCCTGACGTGGCGTACGTGGACGACGGCACCGTCAGCGCCTTCGCGCCGCGCGGCGCCATCATGAACCTGCAGGACTACATGTCCAAGAGCAAGGCGACGCCGGCGAGCGACTACGTGCCGGCGTTCACCAAGATGGTCTCGTACCAGGATCAGATGTTCGGCCTGCCGATCGACGGCGAGTCCACCGCGCTCTTCTACCGCACCGACGAGTTCCAGAAGGCCGGCATCACGAGCCCGCCCAAGACGTGGGCCGAGCTGGCCGCCGACGCCAAGAAGCTGACCATCCCGTCCGAGAAGCAGTACGGGTACGCGCTCTTCGCAACCACCGGCGAGACGTCGTACTACTGGTACCCGTTCCTGTACCAGGCCGGCGGCACGCAGACCACGGACGACGACAAGAAGGCGGCCTTCGCCAGCCCCGACGGGCTGAAGGCGGGCCAGTTCTACGTGAGCCTGCGCAAGTACTCGTCGCCCGACCTGTGGGGCTCCGACTCCTGGACGGCCCGCAGCACCTTCGCCGCCGGCAAGACGGCGATGTACATGGCGGGCGCGTGGTTCGCCGGTGAGATGGAGAACACGTTCAAGAAGCAGATCGGCAGCAACTGGGCCGTTGCGCCGCTCCCGACCGAGACGGCGGGCAGCCCCTGTGCCACGACCATCGCCGGCGACGCGCTGGTGATGCCGTCGGCCGGCAAGAACCACGACGCCGCCTGGAAGTGGATGGAGTTCCTCTCGGCGCCGCAGAACATGGCCCTGCTGAACCTGGGGACGAAGAAGAACCCGACGACGCTGCTGCCGCCGCGGACGTCGCTTCTGAACAACCCGGCGACGTTCAAGTCCAACCCGATCCTGAAGCCGTTCGCCGTGAACATGAAGTGCGGCATCACGAACCTGAGCGACAACCCCAACTGGGGCAACGTCGACTCCGGGCCGCTGTCCGACGCGCTTGCGCACGGCATCTACGGCAAGGGCAACATCGACGAGGAGCTGAAGTCGGCCGCCCAGAAGGCGGACAGCGACCTGCAGGCCCCGTCGTGAGCGCGTAGCGAGCAACGAACCCCGCCGGGGCCGGCCGCCTCCGTGGCCGGCCCCGGCGTCTGACCGCGAGGGGAAATGGCAGTCATCACCGCAGATCGCCCCGTCCGCCGTCGTCGGCGTGGCGTCAGGCGAGCGCTCTTCGAGATGCGGAAGGAGTGGACGGCGTACGCCTTCCTGACGCCCAGCTTCATCCTGATGGGCATCTTCACGCTCTTCGCCGCCGGGTTCGCGCTCTACCTGAGCTTCCACCGCTGGGACGTGCTGAACCCGGAGAAGCCCTACGTGGGCCTCCAGAACTACCGCGAGCTGAAGAACGACGCCTACTTCCGCCAGGCCGTCAGGAACACCGCCTACTACACGCTGGGAACCGTGCCGCTCTCGGTGGTGTTCGGGCTCCTGATCGCCCTGCTCCTGAACCGCCGCATCCGCGGCCGGTCGATCTTCCGGACGCTCTTCTACCTGCCGGTGGTGACGCCGCTCATCGTGAGCGGGCTGATCTGGAAATGGGTCCTGGACGGCGACTTCGGCCTGCTCAACTACTACATCGGGAAGATCGGGATCTCGCCGCAGCTGTGGCTCTCGAACCCGTCGCTCGCGATGCCGTCCGTCATCATGGTGTCCGTCTGGGCCACGGTCGGCTTCACGATGCTGGTGTACCTGGCCGGCCTGCAGGCGATCCCGCAGGAGTACTACGAGGCGGCGGCGGTCGACGGCGCCGGGGGCTGGCGCCAGTTCCGCCACATCACCCTGCCGCTCCTGGCACCGAGCACGTTCTTCGTGACGGTCTATCTCATCATCTCGTCGTTCCAGGTCTTCGACCAGATCTTCGTGATGACGAACGGCGGCCCGCTGCGCGCCACGACCACGGTCGTCTACTACATCTGGCAGTCCGGGTTCCAGCAGTTCACGATGGGCTACGCGTCCGCGATGGCGTACGGCCTGTTCGCCATCATCTTTGTGTTCACCATCATCCAGGTCGTCATCTACAACCGGCGGACGGACAGCTGATGGCGGCCACCCCGGCGCAGGAGCAGAAGCTGGTACCACCGGTGCCGAAGGGGCGACGGCGCCGGCGCGGCGGGCCCGAGCACGACCGGCTGCGGATCCAGATCATCGTCTACGCGTTTCTGATCGGCGGTTCCATCCTCTTCATGGCGCCGTTCGCGTGGATGGTCGTCGCGTCGTTCAAGCACCTCGAGGACATCTTCACGTACCCGCCGACGTGGATCCCGCACAACCCGACGATCAACAATTACAAGGACTTCCTGCACTCGCAGAACGTCGCCCGCTGGTTCTTCAACTCGGCATTCGTGACCCTGACGATCATCGCCGCGCAGACTCTGTTCAGCGCGATGGCGGCCTACTGCTTCGCAAAGCGGACGTTCCCGATGCGCGACGGGATGTTCCTGGTCGGGCTCGGCACCATGGCGATCCCGGCCGCGGTGCTCCTCGTCCCGCAGTACCTCGTGCTGAAGCACATCCCGATGTTTGGCGGCAACGACGTCCTCGGCAACGGCGGGCACGGGTGGCTCGACTCCTACTGGGGCCTGATCGTCCCGAACTGCATCAACATGTTCTCGATCTTCATGATGCGGCAGTACATGCGCAGCATCCCGGACGAGCTGATCGATGCGGCCAAGGTCGACGGGGCGGGCCACTTCCGGATCTTCGCCAAGGTGGTCGTGCCGCTCTCCAAGCCCGTGATCGCGGCGACGGCGATCTTCGCGTTCAACTTCTACTGGAACAACTTCCAGACGCCGCTGATCATCATCTCGAGCCCCGACCACTACACGGTGCCGCTGGGGCTGGCGATGTTCGTGGCGACCGCGCAGCATCGGACGTCCTGGGACCTGGTGATGGCCGGGTCGGTGCTGGCGACGTTGCCCGTGCTGATCGCGTTCCTGCTCTTCCAGAGGTACTTCGTCCGCGGAATCGCGATCAGCGGCCTCAAGTAGCGCCGGGATGCCGGAGCAGGTCCCGCCCGCCATCGTGTACGGCGTCATCCCGCCGCGCTTCGGCTCCCCGCCGCTTCGGGCGGTGACGGGCCGGCTGCCGTACCTGGCCGGGCTGGGGATCGACGCCGTGTGGCTCTCGCCCATCGCCGCCTGCCCGCCGGGCGACTTCGGCTACGCCGTGGTCGACGAGCTGGGCGTGCGCGCCGACTACGGCGACGAGGACGACCTGCGCGCGCTCGTCGGCCGCGCCCACGCCGAGGGCATCCGCGTCCTGCTCGACCTCGTGCCGAACCACACCTCGCACCTGCACCCGTTCTTCACCGACGGCCTCCACACCGACTGGTACGACCGCGACGCCGAGGGGCGGCCGACGCACTACTTCGACTGGACGCACCTGCCCAACCTGAACTACGACAACCCGGACGTGCGCGCCTACATGGATCGCGTCTTCACGCACTGGGTGTCCGAGTTCGACGTCGACGGGTTCCGGGTCGACGCGTGCTGGGGGGTGCAGCTGCGGCGCCCGGACTACTGGCCGGCGTGGAGCCGGATGCTGCGCGAGCTCAAGCCCGGGCTGCTCCTGATCGCCGAGGCGTCCGCGCGCGACGTGTACTGGTACGAGAGCGGCTACGACCTGGCCTACGACTGGACGGACGACCTGGGCCGGTGGGCGTGGGAGCACGTCTTCTCGGACCCCGGCGAGATCGCCGCCCGGCTCGACGGCGCCCTGGCCGCCGATCCCCGGCCCGAGCGCGTGTTCCGGTTCCTGGACAACAACGACACGGGCCCCCGCTTCGTCACCCGCTACGGGCCGGGCCTGACGCGGGCGGCTGCCGCCCTCGTCCTGACGCTGCCGGGAGTCCCGTGCGTGTACACGGGCGAGGAGGTCGGCGCCGAGTACGAGCCCTACGGGCCGCCCGGCGCCGTCAACTGGGATTCCGACCCGCACGGCCTGCGCGAGTGGTACCGGGCGCTCTGCCGTCTGCGGGCATCGCGGCCGGCCCTGCACGGCGCCGCGTGGGCGCGCGCGGGGATCGAGCCGGAGCGCGGCGACTGCTACGCCTACGTGCGCGGCGAGCCGGGTGAAGCGGCCCTCGTGCTCCTGAACTTCGGCGATGATGAGGCCCGGATGCAGGTGACCCTTCCCGACGGGTTCGAGGCGCTCGCCCGGGCCTCCGCGCTCGTCGACCTCCTGGGCGGGTGCGAGCTGCCCGGCGCGGCGGCCGGCATCCCCGTCCCGCCGGGCTCGGCCCGGGTGCTCGCGGCCGAGGAGCGGCGATGAAGCAGGCCGTGCTGCGCGCGCCCGGCGCGTTCGAGCTGGTCGAGGCGCCCGTGCCCGAGATCGGCCCCGACGACCTGCTCGTGCGGGTGGCGGCGTGCGGCGTGTGCGCGTCGGAGCTCGACATGTACACCGGCCACACCGAGCGCGACTTCCCGATCCTGCCCGGCCACGAGGTCAGCGGGGTCGTCGAGGAGGTGGGCTCGGCGGTCACCCGCCAGCGGCCCGGCGACCGGGTCGGGATCTGGGTCACCGAGGCCGGCTTCTCGGAGTACGTCCGCGTGCACACCGGCTTCGCGCTCCCGGCCGGCGACATGCCGCTCGAGCTGGCCCTGGCCGAGCCGGTGGCCTGCGCGGTGAACGCGGTCGAGATCGCAGACGTCGGGCTCGGCGACGACGTCCTGATCGTCGGCGCCGGCTTCATGGGCGCGCTCGTGCTGAAGCTCGTCCTGCTGAAGGGCCCGCGGCGGGTGTTCGTCGCCGACACCCGGGCCGAGGCGCTCGAGCGGGCGCGGGCGATCGGCGCCACCCACACGATCGACGTGCGGGGCGAGTCGCTCGTGGACGTCGTCCGCGCGAACACCGACCGCGTCCCGGCGGGCACCTTCGGCGACGTCGACGAGCTCGACGAGGTGGGAGCCGACGTCTCCTTCGAGGTCACCGGCGTGGGGGCGCCGCTCGCGGAAGTCGGCGCCGCCACCCGCATGGCTGGGACGGTCGTGATCGTCGGCTACCACCAGGGCGGCACCCGCGAGATCCCGCTCGGGGACTGGAACTGGAAGGCGCTGCGGGTCGTGAACGCGCACTTCCGCGAGGTGGCCACCATCATGCGCGGCATGCGCACCGGGATGCGCCTGCTCACGTCCGGTCGGCTCGAGATCGGCGACCTGGTCACGCACCGCTTCGGCCTGGACGAGGTCGGCGACGCGTTCCAGATCGCCGTCGACAAGCCGGCCGGGTTCCTGAAGTCGACCGTCATCATCGAGGGGGAGTAGATGTCGATCCCGTCGCGCACGAAGGCGCTCTGGCCGGCCGTCCCGGTGAACGAGGGGACGTTCGCAAGGCCGCCGCGCGAGTACGGCATCCTGCCCTTCTGGTTCCTGAACGGCGACCTCGACCCGGAGCAGATGCGGGCGCAGCTGCGCGAGTTCGCCGACAAGGGGATGCCCGCGATCATCCTCCACGGCCGTTTCGGCCTCGAGGTGCCTTACATCGGAGACACCTATCTCGAGCGCATCAAGCTCGCCGTCGACGAGGCCCGCTCGCTCGGGATGAAGACCTGGATCTACGACGAGATGAACTGGCCCAGCGGCACCGCCGACCACCAGGTGGTCGAGGCCCGGCCGGACATCTCGCAGCGCTACCTGGAGTGCATCTCGTTCGACATCCGCGGGCCCTGGTTCGCGTACCTGACCGGCGGCGACAGCCGCTACCACGACTTCGAGCGCTCGACCCCCGTGGCGGCGTTCGCGCTCTCCCGCGAGACGAACGAGGTGCGCGACCTGACCCGCAACCTGTCGTTCGGGAACGTGATCCCGTTCGAGGCGCCGCCGGGCAACTGGACGCTCATGTACTTCGTCGAGAAGCGGGCGGAGTACTACATCGACGCGCTCGACCCCGAGGCCACGGCGGAGTTCCTGCGCCGCGGCTACGAGCCGTACGTCGAGCGACTGGCCCCGCTCGACACGGAGCAGATGCCGGGCTTCTACACCGACGAGCCGGCCATGCACTACTACGTCACGGCGCGCAACAACCCGATCGTGCCGTGGACGAAGGACATGTTCCGGCGCTTCTATGAGCACCGCGGCTATGACCTGCGCCGGCGCCTGCCCGACCTCTTCTTCGACGTCGGCCCCGACAGCGCCCGCGTGCGGCACGACTTCTACAACGCGATCACCGACTTCTACGCGGACGCGTACTACCGCCAGATCCACGACTGGTGCCGCGAGCACGACGTCACCTTCACCGGCCACCTGCTGTACGAGGAGTGGCTGCGGCAGATGATCCGGGTCGAGGGCAACCTCTTCAAGCACTACCCGCACTTCGACGTGATCGGCGTCGACCACCTCTACCCGGTGATCGGGACGCCCGACCTGCCGGCCGAGCACGTGGCGATGAAGGTCGGCTCCTCGGCGGCGCACCAGAACGGCAGCCCGCGCCTCCTGTGCGAGTCGTTCGGCGGGATCTTCATG
>JAICJM010000143.1 GCA_025928435.1 Thermoleophilia bacterium | reverse complement strand
GGTTATGCAGAGCGGACGACCGCGGTGAGGACCGTCAGGGCGGCGGCGACGTCCTCCTCTGTGACCGACTCGGCCGGGTTGTGGCTGATCCCGCCCGCGCAGCGCAGGAACAGCATCGCCACCGGCACGTGCTCGGAGAGGACGGCCGCGTCGTGGCCGGCGCCGCTCGGGAGCGACGGCGGGTCGAGCCCGATCGCCCGGGCGGCCGCGCGCATGCGCTCCCCGAGCGCCGGGTCGCAGACGACCGAGCGCTCGTCGTGGATCACGTCGACGGCGGCATCGACCCCGCGCCTCCCGGCGACCTCGGCCACGGCCTCACGCACCCTGCCCACAAGTCGCTCGCGGCGCTCGTCATCCTGGTGGCGCAGGTCGATGCTGATCGCCGCCCGGCCGGGGATGACGTTGGCCGCCCCGGGGGACACCGTCACCTGGCCGACCGTCGCCACCGCCTCGCCGTCGTCGCGGGCCAGGCGCTCCGCCGCGAGCGCGATCTCGGCCGCCGCCGAGAAGGCATCGCGACGCAGGCCCATCGGCACCGTCCCGGCGTGGCCGGCGGTGCCGGTCAGCGTCACCGCGAGCTTGGCGCCACCCGTGATGGCCGTGACGATCCCGAGCGGGTGGCCGCCGGCCTCGAGCACCGGCCCCTGCTCGATGTGCGCCTCCAGGTAGGCGGCCGCGTCGGCCGGCAGGCCGCTCCCCGGCTCGGCCTCGGCGTTCCCCGCGATCTCGATGCCGGACGCGAGCGTCGCCCCGTCGGCGTCGGTCATCTCGCCGTCCGGGAGCGGCTCGCCGACGAAGGCCCGGCTGCCGAAATAGGCGGTCGGGAAGCGGGCACCCTCCTCGTCGCAGAACGCCACGACGGTCAGGTCGTACGCGGGATCGGCGCCGGCCAGCTCCTCGGCGCAGGCGATCCCGAGCAGGACGCCGAGTGGGCCGTCGTAGTGGCCGGCGTCGACGACCGTGTCGAAGTGGGAGCCGATGACGATGCCGGGTCGCTCGCCGCGTCCCATCGCCCCTATGAGGTTGCCCGCCCGGTCGACCCGTGTCCGCATCCCGGCCTCGAGCATCCACGCCTCCAGCAGGTCGCGGGCGGCGACGAGCGCGGGCGTCCCGTAGCGGCGGGTGATCTCGCCGGGTCGCTCGCTGCAGGCGGCCAGCTCGCCGGCGCGCGCCATCGTCCGCGCCGCCGCGATCACGGCTGCGGCTCCCGGTTCGCACCGCGCCGGGCGCGCCGGAACCCGCCCCACGCGGCCCGGACGGTGCGCCGCACCCCGGCCCGGCGCACGGCGGTCGCCCCCCGATAGCCGCGGATGCGCAGGCTCGGCCGTCCCGCCAGCCGCACGCCGGCCGCCCGAGCCTGGGCGGAGAGCTTGCGCGGGAGATGGTCGCGCTCCGTCGCCTCGAGCTCCGCCATCGTGCACCCGGCCGTCTCCAGATAGCCCGCGGCCCGCGCGCGCTCGACCAGCGCCGTGCCGACGCCGGTGCGGGCGATGATGATGTTGCGCCCGTCGGCCTCGAGGTGGATCGGCTCGCCGTCGCGCAGCACCCACCCGTCGGGGCACGACAGATCGGCCACCTCGCCGATGGCGTCAGGGCAGATCTTGCAGCGGAACTGCATGTCGTACGTCCACGGCACCGTCGGGTCGTACCAGGCCGTGTCGTAGGTGACGTCGAACGTGCGCCCGTCCCGCGCCGTCGTGCGCATCGGGCCCGGCCAGCCGTCCCCGCGGAACCGGAACTCCGTCACCTCGTCCGGCTCGACGCCGTGGCTGCGCACGATCTTCTCGGCCATCAGCAGGCTGGGGACGCCGCCGCAGTAGGAGGTGAGCAGCGGGCCGATCTGCGCGCGGGCGCGCGCGTCGCGGCGCTGGAGGGCGCGCACCGCCGAGATGTCGCACGGCTTCGCGACGATCGCGAACCGCGCGCCCCCGCCCAGCAACCGGTGCACGTGGACGAGCGGCGCCGCGGGCCCGTAACGGGACTGCGCGCCGGCCAGCACCTCGGCCCGCGTCTTCGAGATGTGCGCGACCGTCTCGAGCGGCCGGTCGGGGAGCGCCGCGCGCACGTGCAGCACGGCGTCGAGGCCGTCGCGCTCGAGCAGGTAGAGCGTGAGCGCCGAGAGCACCCCGCCCGCGGAGCTGTGGTGGCGCACCTCGGGGTCGGTCGACCAGCCCCGGGCGAGCGACGCGATCGGGCCCCACACCGGATGCACGGCCACGCCCGGCTCGGCATCCGGCCCCCGCACCTCGACCCCCGGGCAGACGGCCAGCGCCTCCGCCAGGACCGGCCCGGGGAGCGGTCCCGCGACCGCCGGCCGCAGCTGGCCGATGGACGTCATCGTCATGCGTACCCGATCCGCTCCTGCGACGCTCTCGCACAGGCCGCAGCCGCTGCACAGGCCGTTCGCGACCACCGTCTCCAGGTCGCGGATCACGTCGATTCGAGCGCCGCGACAAGCTCCTTCGCCGCCTCGCGCATGACCGGGGCGGGCGCGACCGTGAACCGGACGTACCCCGGCAGGCCGACGCTCTCGCCGCTGCGCACGAGCAGGCCGCGGCGGAGCAGCCGGTCGCACACCGGGCCGTCGTCGACGCCGATGCGGACGAGCAGGAAGTTCGCCTGCGAGGGGACGACTTCGAGCCCGGCCGCCTCGAGCTCGCCCGCCAGCACGTCGCGGGCCTCGGCCACGTCGGCCCGGCGCCGGTCGGCGAGGCCGGGCGTCTCGACCGCCGCCCGCCCCGCCGCGAGCGCGACCCGGTTGACATTGAACGGCTCCTGGATCACGTTCAGGAGCGCCGCGACCTCGGGGTCGCAGACCGCGTACCCGAGCCGCAGCCCCGCCAGGCCGAACACCTTCGAGAACGAGCGGATGCAGACGACGGGGCGCCCGTCGAGCACGTCCCGCTCGCGGCGGACGCGCACGTCGGGGTCGGAGAAGTCGATGTAGGCCTCGTCCACGATCGCCGCGCACCCGTCCGGCAGCCGCTCGAGGAACGTCGCCCACTCGGCCCGGTCGATCAAAAGGCCGGTGGGGTTGTTCGGGTCGCACAGCCAGACGAGCCGGGCGGCGTACTCCTCGGCCGCCGCGGCGATCGCCTCCAGGTCGAGCGCCAGGCCGTCGGTCGGCACGCGGTGGACGATGCCGCCGCCGGCCGCCGCCACCTGCGCATAGAGGCCGTAGGTCGGCCGCGGGATCACCACCGGCGTCCCCGGGTCGACGAAGACCTGGGTGACCGCGCTGATCAGGGCCTGGGCGCCGTGGGCGGGGACGACGCATGCCGGCGGCACGTCGATCCAGGCCGCCACCGCCGCCCGGAGGTCGGCGTACGCCCGCTCGGGGTACAGCGGCGCCCGCGCCACCTCGGCGGCCGCGGCGTCCAGGACGTGCTGCGGCGGTCCGAACAGGTCCTCGTTCCAGTTCAGGGGCACGAGGTCGGCGAGGCCGAGCCGGTCCTTCACCTCGTCGCGCGTCTCGCCAGGGTCGTAGGGCTCGATGCCGGCCAGCGACGGCCGGGCGATGCGCGACCAGTCCGTTCGCCGCCCGGTCGCCATCAGCTCAGCAGGCCGCGGGCGAGGCCGCCGTCGACGAGGAGCGTCACGCCGTTGATGTAGGCCGCGCCGGTCGAGCACAGGAAGGCCACGGCCGCCGCGATCTCGCCGGGGTCGCCGAAGCGGCCGGCAGGGATCGTGTCGGCGTCGCGCTTCATCGCGGCATCCGGGTCGGTCTCGGACGAGTACAGGTGCACCAGCCGGTCCGTGGCGATGTAGCCGGGCGCGATCGAGTTGACGGTGATGCCGTGGCGGGCCTCGTCGCGTGAGATCGCCTTCGCCCAGCCGATCACGCCGGGGCGGAAGGTGTTCGAGAGCAGCAGGCCGTCGTTCGTCTCCTTCACCGCCGACGACGTCAGGTTCACGATCCGGCCGCGGCCGCTCTCCCGCAGCGCCGGCAACGCGCGGCGGGTGATCCGCAGCGCCGAGAGCAGGGTCAGCTCGTACGCGGCCTGCCAGTCGGCGTCGGAGAAGCTCTCGTAGCCGCCCGCCGGCGGGCCGCCCGCGTTGTTCACGAGGATGTCGAGCCGCCCGAAGCGCTCGATCGCGCGCTCGACGACGAGGTCGAGCGAGGCGTGGTCGGTCGCGTCGGCAGGCGCCGCCAGCGTCTCGGTCCCGGTCTCGGCCGCGATCCGCGCGGCCACCTCGTTCAGCAGCTCGCCGCGGCGCGCGTAGAGCACCACCCGGCAGCCCTCGGCCGCGAGCGCCCGGGCGGTCGCCTCGCCCATGCCGGACGACGAGCCACCCACGATCGCCACCGTCCCCGTCAGTCCGTACTCCACCCCATGCCCTCCGTCACAACGATTATGATCGCCGCAGTAAAGCAGGAGCGCCGGAACGGTGTCAACGAACGAAAGCATGTGGCCGGGAGCCCGCTCCGGGCGTCGGTTCGACGAGATCGCCGCGGCCGCGAAGCGGGTCATCATCCGCGAGGGGCTCGAGGCCACGACCCTGCGCGACATCTCGCGCGAGGGCGGCTTCACGACCGGCGTCCTCACCCACCACTTCCCCGACAAGCAGGCGCTCATCGCCGGCGTGTTCGCGGCCACCTCGCGGGCCTGGATCGCCGAGGCGAGGACGGCCCTTCGGGCCGCGACCACCGTGCCCGAACTGCTCTCGGCCTTCGTCGCCGTCTCCGTGCCGCGCGATCCCGAGCGGCGGGAGGAGTGGCGGCTGTGGGCCGAGATGTGGACGTACGCCGGCCGCGACCGGGCGTTCGTGGAGGAGCTCGAAGCGGCCGACGCGCTGTGGGAGGAGGAGATCCGGGCGATGCTCGAGCGGGTGCGCGACGAGGGCCTGCTGCCGCCCGCGATCGACCTCGACATCCAGGCGGCGGTGCTGGCGCGGCTGGTCGACGGCCTCGGCCTGCGGGCGTGGCTGAGCGGAGGCTGGGAGCCGGCCCGCAACCTCCTGATCGGCCACCTGGCCTCCCTGGGCCTGCCCATGCGCGTCGTCGCCCGCCTGGCCGCCGAGGGCGCGGGGGTGCCGGCGTGAGCGGGCCGCGCACCGCCGTCTGCGGCGGCACGCTCGCGACGGACTACGGCGTCTTTGCGGCCGACATCCTGATCGCGGACGGCCGCATCGCCGCCATCGGGTGCGATCCCGACATCGCCCGCCGCGCGGACGAGGTGATCGACGCGACGGGCCTCGTGGTCCTCCCGGGCGCGATCGACCCGCACGCCCACTTCGAGGATCCCGGGCACACCGAGCGTGAGGACTTCACCACCGGCACGAGCGCCGCAGCGGCCGGCGGGATCACGACGGTCGTCGAGCACCCGCTCACCTATCCGCCCGTCACGACCGCCCAGCTCTACCGCGAGAAGCGCGACATGGCCGCGGGGAAGGTCGTGTGCGACTTCGGCCTGTGGGGCGCCCTGTGCGCGCCGGCGCTCCCGGAGATGGCCGCCCAGTGGCGGGAGGGTGCGTTCGGCTTCAAGGCGTTCATGCCGTTCTCCGAGCCGGCGTATCCGCACGTGAACGACGCCGAGTTCGTGCAGGGGATGGAGAACGCCAGGGAGCTGGGGGCGCTCGTGCTCGTGCACGCCGAGTCCGACGCCCTCCTGCAGGCCGGCCTCGAGCGGATGCAGGCGGCCGGCCGGCGCGACCCGCTCGCCCACCACGAGTCGCGGCCCGCGTTCGTCGAGGAGGAGGCGGTGCACCGTGCCCTCTACCTGGCCGCCCACGTCGGCGTCCGCATCCAGATCGTGCACACGTCGAGCCCCGAGAGCGTCGACATGGTCGCCGCCGCCCGCGCCCGCGGCCTGCGCGCGACCGCCGAGGTATGCCCGCACCACCTGCTGCTCGACCTGGACGACCTCGTGCGGCTCGGCCCGTACGGCCGCTGCGCCCCGGCGCTGCGCGCCCGCGAGCTCGTGGAGGGCATGTGGGAGCGGGTGCTCGACGGCACGCTCGACAGCCTGGTCTCCGACCACTGCGCCTACACGATCGAGGAGAAGGAGCCCGGCTTCCAGGACATCTTCGCCGCGCCGCTCGGGTGCCAGGTGATGCAGGAGACGGTGCCGCTCGTGCTCGACGAGGCCTTCCACCGCCGGGGCATGCCGCTCGACGCCTTCGCCCGTTTCTGCGCGACGAACGCCGCCCGCACGATCGGGCTCTACCCCCGCAAGGGCACCATCCTGCCCGGCTCGGACGCCGACCTGGCCCTGTTCGACCTCGAAGGCGAGTGGACGGTCGACGCGAAGAGCCAGCAGCTCTCGAAGAACCCGTGGTCGCCGTTCGACGGCCGTGTCAGCCGGGCCCGATGCGTGCGCACGCTCGTGCGCGGGATCACCGTGCACCGCGACGGCGAGATCCTCGTGCCGCCCGGCACCGGCCGGTTCCTGTCGGTGCACGACGATTTCGCGGCCGCGCCCGCCGCTGCAGCCGTCGGGACCACGGCGTGAGCTTCCGCCTCGGCCTGCTCAACCCGAACACCGACCGCCGCCACACCGACGCGATGGCCGGCGTCGCCCATGCCTCGCTGCCGCCTGGCTGCGAGGTGGTCGCCGTCACCGCCGCTCGCGGGCCGAGCTCGATCGAGAGCGCGGCCGACACGGCCGTCGCGGTCGGCGAGGTGGCCGCGATGGTGGGGGCCAACCCGGGCCTCGACGGCTACCTGATCTCGTGCTTCGGCGACCCCGGCCTCGACGCCGCCCGCGAGCTCGTGGAAGCGCCGGTGATCGGCATCGGGGAGGCCGCCTTCATCGCGGCGGGGCTCGTGTCCGGCCGGTTCGCGGTCATCACGACGCTTCCGCGCGGCGTCCCGGCGCTCGAGGACATGATCGACGCGCGCGGCATCCTGCGCCGCTGCGCCGGCGTGCTGCCCCTCGACATCCCCGTCGCCCAGCAGGGCGCCGACCACCCCGACACGACGACGGCGATCGTGGCCGCCTCGCGGCGGGCCGTCGAGGAGCGGGGCGCCGAGTCGCTCATCCTTGCCTGTGGCGGGATGACGGACGTGGCCCGGGCGGTGCAGGAGGCGGTCGGCGTGCCCGTGTGCGACGGCGTCGGCTTCGGCGCGATGCTCGCCTACGGCCTGTGGCGGACGGGCATCGGGACCGCGAAGGTCGGCACGTACGCGGCGCCCGAGCGCATCCCGTACACCGGGATGGCCGGCCCGACCGGCGCCTGACGACGCCAATTGGCGCACGCGACGGACGCCGTCTGGAGCCAGATCCGTATGCCATGATACGGTATACCAGCTTGCGCTCCGCCTCGTCCGCGGGGCCTTGCCTCCGCGACCGCGAGGTGATCGCTTGGAACGTCGAACGCTCGTCGCCGATCGGATCGCGGAGCTCCTCCAGCGTGAGGGGGCGGAGTTCGTGGTCGGATTCCCCGAGAACCGGCTGCTGGACTCCGCCTCCGCGCTGGGGATCCGCCCCATCGTCACCCGCACCGAGCGGGTCGCGGTCAACATCGCCGACGGCTTCGCCCGGGCGACGAACGGCGAGCGGCTTGCGCCCTGTGTGACCCAGTACGGGCCGGGAGTCGAGGCCGCCTTTGCCGCCGTTGCCCAGGCCCACGGCGACCGCAGCCCGATCCTGCTCATCCCGGGCGAGCACGACCGCGCCGCCCAGGAGCCGCCCAACGTGTGCGCCGAGACCGCCTACGCGCCGATCACCCGCTTCGCCGCGACGGTGAACGATGCCGCCCGGGCGCCCGACGTCTTCCGGCGGGCGCTGCACCGGGTGCGGGTCGTCCGCGACGGCCCGGGCCTGGTCGCGGTCGCGAACGGCGTCATGTACGCACCCGCCGACGAGACGGGCTGGGACATCGCGTCGGGGCCGCGACGGCTCTCGGCCGCCGATCCGGAGGATGTCGCCGAGACGCTGCGCATGCTGGCGGAGGCCTCCCGACCCGTCATCCTGGCCGGTCAGGGCGTGCTCTGCGCCGGGGCGACCGACGAGCTGGTGGCCCTCGCCGAGCGCACCGGCACGCCGGTCGCGACGACGCTGAACGGCAAGAGCGCGTTCCCCGAGGATCACCCGCTCGCGCTCGGCACGGCCGCCCGCACCCGGCCGGAGACCGTCGACCGCTTCCTGGGCGAGGCCGACGTGGTGCTCGGCGTCGGTACCAGCTTCACCCGCTCGCTCTACATCACCCCGCTGCCGGAGTCGGCGACGCTCGGTCAGATCGTGAACGACCCGCGCGACCTCGGCTGCGGCTACGACATCGCGTTCGGCTGCGTCGGCGACGCCCGGGTCGTCCTGCGCCAGATGCTCGGCCGGCTCGACGCCGAGGCGGCGCCGGCGCGCGATCCCGGCCCCGAGATCGCCCGGGTGCGGTCGGGGTTCCTCGACCGGTGGATGCCGCGCCTGACCTCGGACGCCGGCCCGATCAGCCCCTACCGGGTGGTGTGGGACCTGATGGCGGCGGTCGACCGGACGCGCACCGTGGTCACCCACGACGCCGGCCATCCTCGCGACCAGATCGTGCCCTTCTACGAGAGTCTCGTGCCGCGCGGCTACCTCGGCTGGGGCAAGTCCACCCAGCTCGGCACCGGCCTCGGCCTGACGATGGGCGCGCGGCTCGCCCGTCCCGACCGGCTGGCCGTGAACATCATGGGCGACGCCGCCTTCGGGATGGTCGGCATGGATGTCGAGACGGCCGTCCGCTGCAACATCCCGATCCTCACGATCGTGATGAACAACGGCCTGATGGGCGGCTACGGCGAGTACATGCCGCACGCCGTCGAGCGCTACGACGCCCACCGCATGACCGGCGACTACGCGGCCGTCGGTGCGGCGCTGGGCGCGTACTCGGAGCGGGTCGCCGAGGCCGGTGAGCTGCGCGGCGCGATCGGGAGGTGCGCCAGGGCCGTCGAGTCAGGGCAAACGGCTCTGCTCGAGGTGATGACGCACGAGGAGCCCGAGCTGGCGCTGGGCCAAAGCGCGTAGGTCAGTCGAAGCCGGCCGCGAGGCGCGGATGCCCTTCCGGCCAGGCCTCGGTCACGAATTTGACCCAGCCGGTGTCGGCCGGGACCGACACCTTGACCGCGCGGACCTCCCAGCTGGGCATGTGCTCCAGCGGCGCCCGCGCCAGCAACGTCGTCTGCATCGCTGCGGGCAGCTTGACCGGACGACCGCTGCCGCCGCGGAGGAGATCGAGCCAATCCCGCTGATACGTCGTGAAGAGGTCGCCTGTCGCGATCTCGGAGTGGTCGCCCAGCATCTCGCCGAACCCCGGCCGCTGTGCGAACTTCCACTCGCTCGCGACGACGACCAGATAGCCCTCCTCCGCGATCCGGCTCTCGACGAGCGACGCGACCTTCACCATGTCCCACAGGCCACCAACCGAGCTCCCAGACCTTCACCTCGATGGCCGCTCGGTAGGGCTGGGTCTGCCCGATGACGATGTCAGTGCGGCCCGGGGAGGGCAGCCAGTTCGGGACGGGGATCGTGACCTCGAGCCGGACGTCTTCCGTCTGCGCGTTCAGGTTGCGGTCCATCGCCGGCGTGATGTGCTTTTTCTCTTGCGGCTCCGGATCCGGCGCGATCTCTACCGCGGTCGCGATGGCGGCGCCGCGGACGATCTCCTCGGTGCTCATGGATCCAGCATCCGCCGACGCCGGCGGATCTGCAACGGCGCCCGTTCGCAGCACCGCGTTGAGCGCCGTCGCGAAGCCGACCGGAGACCGGAGCCCACGTTCGGCGACCGCGGCGTAGAAGGCGCGATTGTGGTCGACCATCGCCTGTTCGGCGCCGGGCTGGCCGACCACGAAGAACTCCTGCACCACCCCGAGCGTGGTGTGGCCGCTCGCGTCGATGCGGCAGAGCCGGTCGTTCGTCATCCGATGTGCGGCGAAGTACTCGACCGCGCCGCCCTCCGCCGACGGCACCCAGCGGTAGTTCAGCGTCCATCCCGCCTTGCCGATCGCTCGGGGGGTCGTGTCGCGGTCGAAGTCGTCGGGCAGCGTGATGTCCCAGTGCGCGAACGCCTCGTCGAACCGCGCCTTGATCCTTGCTCGCGCCCCCCGATCGTCTGCCACGCGCCGTGCGCCCTCGGCTACGCCAGCTCGGGCGTCTGCCCGCCGTACGTCGCCTGGACGTGATCCAGGTGGTCGCGCATCGCCTGCTGGGCGGCCGCCGGATCGTGCTCGGCGACGCCGTCGCGGATGGCGCGGTGCATGTCGATCACGCGCCGGCGCTCGTCGGGGCCGATCGAGAGGTTGCGCCGCCGCACCTCGACGAGCATCTCGCCGATCGAGTCGTGCAGGACGTTGAAGAGCTCGTTGTGG
>JAICJM010000198.1 GCA_025928435.1 Thermoleophilia bacterium | reverse complement strand
GCCTGCGAAGGCCCGGTCGAAGCGCAGGATGACGAGCTCGTCGACGCCGAGCTCGGCGACCAGCGCGGCGCGGCGGCTGAGCGTCGAGAGCTGCACCAGCTGGACGTCCGGCCGCAGCACCGCGATCGGCGGCGGGTGGAACGTGATCACGGCCGACCTGAGGCCGCGCGCCTCCGCCTCGGCGACGGCGTTTGAGATCACGGCCTGGTGGCCGCGGTGGACGCCGTCGAAGCTCCCGAGCGCGACGGCGCGCTCGCCCGGCGGGACGTCCGCCAGGCTCTGGCGCACGATCACAGCACCACCACCGGCTGGAGGCGCTCCCCGCGCGGCTCGGCGACGGCGCGCAGCTCGCCTTCATGGACGAGGCGGGTGAAGCCTTCCTCGCCTTGCCGCCGCAGCGCCCGGCCGTGGGAGACGTCGCGCTGCTCGGCGTCGTCGAGATCCCGCGCCGGCAGGTGCGGGAGGGCGTCGGCGGCGGAGCGGTACCAGCGCCCGAGCGGGTCGCGCGCGACCTCGTCCGGCGTGCCGGCGTCGGCCAGCTCGAAGCGGCCGACGTGCGTGCGCCGCAGCTCGAGGCAGTAGGCGCCGGCGCCGGTCGCCGCCCCCAGGTCGGCCGCCAGCTGGCGCACGTAGGTGCCCTTCGAGCAGCGCACTGCGATCGCGGCCCGCTGCGACTCCGCGTCGAACCCGCGCACGTCGAGCCCGTGGATCGTCACCCGCCGCGGCGGCGGCTCCACCGCCTCGCCCCGGCGCATGCGCGCGTAGGCGCGCTCGCCGTCGACCTTCACCGCCGAGGCCGCGGGCACCGCCTGCACGATCTCGCCGACGAGCCCGGCAGCCGCGGCGGCGACGGCGGAGGCGTCGGTCGGAGGCCCGCCGGTCGTGATCTCGCCCTCGGGGTCGAGGGTCGTCGAGACGGCGCCGAACTGCACCACGGCGTCATACCCCTTGTCCAGGCCGGAGAGGTAGGTCGCGAGCCGCGTGGCCCGGCCGGCCACCACGAGCAGGAGCCCGGTCGCGAAGGGGTCGAGCGTCCCGGCATGCCCCAGCTTGCGCCCGAGTGCGGGACGCAGCCCGCGCAGCACCCCGAAGGACGATTGCCCGGCGGGCTTGTCGACGAGGAGGAGGCCGGTGACCTCGGGCATGGCCCGCCGCTACGCGGCCGGCTCGGCGAGCTGGGCGCTGACCTCCGACACGATGAACCCGCGGATGTCGTCCACGCTCCCCGGATGGGAGAACCCGGCCGCCTGCTTGTGCCCCCCGCCGTTCGAGAGGCGCGCGATGACCGAGACGTCGATCAGCCCGCGCGAGCGCAGGGACACCCGGTTCGGAGTGATGCTGCCGTCGGCGAGCGGCACCTGCTCGCGGATCAGGCCCGCGACCTGCACGCCCTCGACGGCCCGCAGGTGGTCGATCAGGCCCTCGGTGGTGGCCTCGTCGCCCTCGACGAGGGCGAGGTCGTCACGGGTCACGTGCGAGATCAGGAGGCGCCCGTCGCAGTAGGGCACCGCGTGGTCGATCACACGTCCGAGCAGCCGCAGCTTGCCCGGCTGGATGCTCTCGAACACCCGCTCGAAGATCTTGTGCACGTCGACGCCGGACTCGACCAGGCGCGCCCCCAGGCGCAGCGCAGCGGGGCTCGTCGTGCGGTACTGGAACCGCCCGGTGTCGGTCACGAGGCCGACGTAGAGCGCCTCCGCGACCGCCGGCGTCATCTCGACCCCGAGGCCGTCGAAGATCCGCACCAGGATCTCGGCCGTCGACGAGGCGGTGCCGTCGATCAGGTTCACGCCTCCGAACCGGCTGTTGTCGTGGTGGTGGTCGACGTCGATCACCGGCGAGCAGCGCGAGAGCAGGTCGGGGTGCTGGGCGCCGAGGCGGCGCTCGTTGCCGCAGTCCAGCGCGAGCAGCGTCCAGCCCTCGAGCGAGTCGGGATCGAGGGTGCGCTCGAGCCCGTCCGTATCGAGGAACGCGACCTCGTGCGGGATCGTCGACTCCGGCTCGAGGTACGTCCGCACCTCCTTGCCCAGCGAGCGGATCGCGCCCGCCGCGGCGGCCATCGAGCCGATCGCGTCGCCGTCGGGGTTCTCGTGGGTCGCGATGAGCACGCGATCGGCCGCAGCGAGCGCGGCGACCACGGCCGCGAGGTCGTTTTCGAGGGCGATGTCGGTCATTCCGGAGTCAGGCTCGACCAGCTCGTGCTCACGGCGAATCAGCTGCTCGAGCCGCATGGCCTGGTCGAGAGTCTCATCATAGTGGAAGGAAAGCTGCGGGGTACGCTTGAGGTGCAACTCCCGCGCGATCCGCGCCTGGAGCACGCCGTGGGCCCGCTCGAGCGCGCGCAGCGAGCGCGCCCGGCGCTTCTCGGCCCCCAGCACGCTCACGAAGACCGACGCCTGCGACAGGTCGGGCGCCGCCCTGACGGCCGTCACCGTCACGAACCCGAGGCCCGGGTCGCCGAGCGCCTCGACCCCGTCGGCGAGCACCTCGCGCAGCACCTCGTTCACCCGCCGCATGCGCTCGGCCGGCACGACTAGATCCTCACCGGCACGTCGCTCTCGACCGAGAGTACGGTGCGCGTCGAGCTGACGAGCTCGTACTCCTGCATGCTCAGGTACCGCTCGGCGTCCATCAGGGCCTGCTGGACGCTTCCGTGCTCGCGCCGGACGATCGCCATCGTGAGGCGCGAGCGCTGCCAGCGGTCGTGGTAGTCGACCTCGGCCACGGACGCGCCGAAGCGGCGCTCGAGCTGCGCCTTCGTGTGCAGGAGATGGCGGCGCTTGCCCTTCAGCGACCCGCCGTCCGGCAGGTGCAGTTCGAAGCTGAGGATGCCCACGAAACCCGCCGCCATCGCCGTCCGGATGGTATCGGAGGGCGCCGATCCACTAGAACCCTCGGGAATGGACGAGCTTCAGGACTTCGCCGTCGTGCTCACGGTGGTGGCCGGCGGGCTGCTGCTGGCGCTGGTCTCGACGCGCCTCACGGCCCGCCTCCGCGTGCCCGCCCCTGTCGTCTTTCTGATCGCCGCCGCGGGGATCTCTGACGTCTTCACGAGCCTCTCGGCTCCGGTGTCGACCCGCGACGTCGAGCGGATCGGGGTCGCGGCCCTGATCGCGATCCTGTTCGACGGCGGGATCCAGGTGGGCTGGCGCCGGCTGCGGCCGTCGATCCGCCCGATCGCCCTGCTCGGCATCGTCGGGACTTTCCTTACGGCCGGGCTCGGGACCCTCGCCGCCCAGGCCATCCTGCCCGTGTCGTGGACGACCGCCGCCATCATCGGGGCCGCGCTCGCGCCGACCGACCCGGCGGTGATGTTCTCGGTGCTCGCCCGGCGCGACGTCGGCGGCCGGGTCGCGACCATCCTCGAGGGCGAGGCCGGCGCCAACGACCCGGTCGCGATCGCGATCGTCATCGCGCTCGCCGACCACGCCACCACCGGTGCGTCCGGCTGGGGCGGCGCCGCCGACATCGTGATCGAGATGGCCGTCGGGGCGGCGGTCGGCATCGTCGGCGCGCTGCTGCTCGTGCGGGCGATGCGGCGGACGCCCTTGCCGCGCCAGGGCCTCTACCCGGTCCGGACGCTCGCGATCGCCGTGCTGATCTACGGCGGCGCGACCCTGCTGCACGGCTCGGGTTTTCTGGCGGTCTTCGTTGCGGGCGTGTGGATCGGCGACGCCCGGATGCCGTTCAAGGGTGAGATCGAGCGGTTCCACGAGGCGCTCGGGTCGCTGGGCGAGATCGTGGTCTTCGCGGCCCTCGGCCTCACCGTCCATCTCTACAACATCAGCTGGTCGACGTTCGGCTACGGCGTCGGCATGGCAGCGGTCCTCGTACTGGTCGTGCGCCCGCTGGCCGTCTACCCGCTGCTCGCGGCCGAGAAGATGCGCCGCGGGGAAAAGCTGTTCATCGGCCTGACGGGGTTCAAGGGCGCCGTCCCGATCCTGCTCGCCGCCCTCGTGGTGCTGGAGGGCGTGCCCGATTCGCGCCTGATCTACCGGCTCGTATTCGTCGTCGTCGCGGTGTCCGTCGTGGCGCAGGGGCTCGCGCTCGAGCCGCTCGCGAGCCTGCTGCGCGTGCCGATGACGGTGCGGCGGCGGCCGCGCGGGTTCGCGCTGAGGATCCCCCTGCGGCACGAGCCGGAGGGCGTCGTGCGGCTCACGGTCGCGCCCGGGGCGACGGCGGCCGGCCGCCGGATCCGCGACCTCCCGATCGGCGAGGGCACCTGGGTGGCGCTCGTCGTGAGGGCCGGGCGCACGGAGCAGCCGCGCGGCTCGCTCGTGCTCGAGCCCGGCGACGAGGTGGTGCTGCTCTCCGATCCGGGCGACGAGACGGCCCTCCGGCACGTCTTCACCCGGTCGCGCTTGGCCTAGGCCGAGCGGGCGACCTCGCGGACGGCGTACACCTCGAGGACGTCGCCTTCCTTGATGTCGTTGTAGCCGTCGATGGTGATGCCGCACTCGAAGCCCTGCGCGACCTCGCGGACGTCGTCCTGGAAGCGCTTGAGCGTGCCGATCCGGCCGTCGTGGACGATCGTGCCGTCGCGGACGATGCGCACCTGGGCGCCGCGCGTGACGGTGCCCTGCGTCACCATGCAGCCGGCGATGGTGCCGACGCGCGACGCGCGGAACGTCTGGCGCACCTCCACCTCGCCGAGCACCTCCTCGACCTTCTCCGGCGAGAGCATGCCGATCAGCGCCTGCTGGATGTCCTCGGTCAGCTGGTAGATGACCCGGTAGGTGCGGATGTCGACGCCCTCGCGGTCGGCGAGCGCCTTGGCCTCGGCGTTCGGGCGCACGTTGAAGCCGACCACGATCGCGTTCGACGCCGCCGCCAGCATGATGTCCGAGGCGACGATCCCGCCGACGCCGGAGTGGATCACCTCGACGGAGACCTCCTCGTGGTGAATCTTCGCGATCTCGTCGACGGCCGCCTCGACGGAGCCCTGCACGTCGGCCTTGATGACCAGCGCGAGCTCCTTGACGGCGCCCTCCTGCATCTGCCCGAAGAGATCCTCGAGGCTGACGGCCTTGCTGCGCTTGGCGAGCATCTCGGCGCGCTTGCGCTGGGCCCGCTGCTGGGCGGTCTGGCGGGCGACGCGGTCGTTCTCGACCACGCGGCAGAGCTCGCCGGCCGGCGGCGGCTTGTCGAAGCCGAGGATCTCGACCGGCACCCCCGGCCCGGCGTCCTTGACCCGCTTGCCGTTGTAGTCGTTGAGCGCCTTCACGCGGCCCCAGGAGTCGTCCGCGACGACCGCGTCACCGACCCGCAGCGTGCCGCGCTGCACGAGCATCGTCGCCACCGGGCCGCGGCCCACGTCGAGGCGCGACTCGATGATGACGCCGCTCGCCTCGGCGCTCGCGTTCGCCTTCAGCTCGAGCACGTCCGCCTGGAGCAGGATCGAGTTCAGGAGCTCCTCGAGGTTCGTCTTGGCCTTTGCCGAGACGTTCTCGAAGATGGTGTCGCCGCCCCACTCGGCCGGCTGCAGGCCCTGGTTCACGAGCTCGGTGCGCACCCGGTCGGGGTTCGCGTCCGGGCGGTCGATCTTGTTCACGGCGACCAGGATCGGGACGCCGGCGGCCTTGGCGTGGTCGATGGCCTCGACCGTCTGAGGCATGACCCCGTCGTCCGCGGCCACGACGAGCACGGCGACGTCGGTGACCTTCGCGCCGCGGGCGCGCATGGCGGTGAACGCCTCGTGGCCCGGCGTGTCGAGGAACGTGACCTTGCGGCCGTCCGGCACGTCGACCTGGTAGGCGCCGATGTGCTGGGTGATGCCGCCGGCCTCCGTGCTGACCACGGAGGACTCGCGGATGGCGTCGAGCAGCGTCGTCTTGCCGTGGTCGACGTGGCCCATGATCGTGACCACCGGCGGCCGGTCGACGAGGGTTGCGGGGTCGTCCTCGAAGACGACCTCCTCCTCTTCCTCGTCGTCGGTGTGCTGGATCGTGATCTCGCGGCTGAGCTCCGTGCCGATCAGCTCGACGGCGTCGTCGCTGAGCGACACGGTCAGCGTCACCATCTCGCCCAGGCCCATCATCAGCGTGATGATCTTGGCGGGCGAGATGCCGAGCTTCTCGGCAAGGTCCTTGACCGTGATGCCGGACGGCACCTTGACGGGGCCGGTGGGCACCTCCGGCTCGCGCTTCGGCTCGGGACGGGGGCCGCCCCGCTCCCGCCGCTGGGCCGGCTTGCGCCCCGCCTGAGCGTCGATGACGACCCGGCGCTTGCCCTTGGGCGACGCGCCGCGCTGCGGCCTGGGCGCACGGCCCGGCTGCGCCGGCTTGTCGTCCTGGGGCGCCGCCGCCTTGGCGCCGAACTCGCGCCGCATCTCCTTGTCGTCTACCGGTTCTTCCGCCATGTACCCGTCAATCCTCCCATGCGGCATCATGCCGCTCAACTGCCACCCGCGCCTCCAGGTCGGGCGGCACCCTCACCGGACATCGTAGCCTTCTTGGGATCGCGCCCCGCCTGACCGCCTGCGCAACGCACCCGCCGTCCGGGCACAGGTAGGTCCCACGCCCGGGCAGGCGGCGGTCGGCGTCGACCACGAGCTCGCCCTCCGAGATCCCGATCCGCACCAGCTCGCGCTGCGGCCTGCGCCGGCCGCAGCCGGCGCACTGGCGCACCGGGGCGCTCACCGCGACGGCGCGCGCCCCTCCTCGGCCGCGGCCAGCGCGACATGGGCCGGGACGCCGCAGTAGCGGCTCCCCTCGAGGGCCTGGTTGGGGCAGCGCTTGCCGGACGACGTGACCGCGATGCAGCGGCCCGGGAACTCGTCCTCCTCGCCGTCGGCGCCCGTGTAGGGCTGGTCGGAGTCGTCGGTGTAGTACTCGGTCTCGCCGACGATGTCGATCCGCCATCCGGTCAGGCGATGGGCGAGGCGGGCGTTCTGTCCCTCCTTGCCGATCGCGAGCGAGAGCTCGCCGTCGGGCACGACCACGGTCGCCTGGCGGTTCTCGTCGTCGACGTACACCTCGCGCACCTTGGCGGGGGCGAGCGCCTTGGCGACGAACCGGGCGGGCTCGTCGTTCCACGGGATGATGTCGATCTTCTCACCGCGCAGCTCGGAGACGACCATGCGCACGCGCGACCCGCGT
>JAICJM010000215.1 GCA_025928435.1 Thermoleophilia bacterium | reverse complement strand
TGCTCGACGCCTACGGGATCCCCCGCGCGCATGTCGTCGGGGTGTCGATGGGCGGGGCGCTGGCGCAGGTGATCGCACTCGACTTCCCCGACCGGGTGTCCGCCCTCACCCTGATCAGCACGTCCCTCGCGGTCCCCGGCGACCGGGAGCTCCCGGGGGGCACCGACGAGCTGCGCAGGTTCTTCGCGACCGCGCAGCTCGACCCGTCAGACCCGGATTCGGCGATCGAGTACCTCGTCGCCTACTCGCGCGTCCTCGCGGGGCGCGAGCGCCGGTTCGACGAGGGCGCGGTGCGCGACCTTGCCCGCCGGGACGCCGAGCGGGCGCGCGACTACGCCGCCGCCCAGAATCACGGCGCGCTCGCCGACGAGGAGGTGTCGCGCGCGCCGCTCTCCTCGATCGCGGTGCCGACCCTCGTGATCCACGGCACGGCCGATCCGATGTTCCCGCTCGAGCACGGCCGGGCGCTGGCGGAGTCGATCCCCCGCGCGACGCTGCTGACGCTGCCCGGAGCGGGTCATGGGCTCGACCGGGCCGACTGGCCGGCGGTCGCCGGCGCGATCGCTGGACGGGCCGCCGCCTAGCCTAGCGCGGCCGGCCCGGAGCGTCGACGCGCTGGTGGGTGGCGGGGTGCAGCGCGTCGAGCCGGAGCCGCTCGGCGGCCTCGAGCAGCCGCCCGGTCCGGGTCGCCCGGTCGGCCGCGTCGGCGGGCCCGACCGCCAGATGGGCGAGGCCCGACCACAGCGCGCGGTCGCTCTCGAGCAGGAACCGGCAGCCCTCGAGCTCCGTGACCGCCGCCAGGGGCGATGGCCGCAGGACGCGGCCGTTGAGCTTGAGCCGCCCGGCCTTCTCGGCCGACCAGGCCGCGGCGTGCCGCACGCGGGACGGCGCGCTGTCGAGCCGGCCCAGAAGGTCTTCCACCGCCGCGCGGTCGTCGGTCGCGGCCCGGCCGAGCTCCCCCGCGAACACCTGCAGGTCGTCCGGCCGGCCGCCGTTGCGCATGCGACCCGCGAGCTCGCCCAGCGCCACCAGGAGGGCGTGATGGTCGCGCAGGTAGAGGGCGAGCAGGCGCCCGTCGAGGATCTCCGTCGGGTCGGTGCCGTCGGGCTGCCCCAGGCTCACCTCGGTGAGCAGGGCCATGCGCCGGCAGGCCCGGCGCCCGAACTCCACCTGCTTGTGACGCCCGAGCAGCTCGAACCCGAGCTGCACGATCGGGTTCGCCTCGGCGGCGCGCGAGATCGCGTGCGTCCGGAACTCCACCTCGCCCGTGTCGAGCCACTTCCAGACCTCGAAGTCGCGCTGGCCCGACTCGACGTGCCCCTCCAGGGTGCGGTAGTTCCAGAAGAAGACCTGCGCCCCGCGGCCGCCGTCGTCGCGGGTCTCGTTCCCAACGCCGCTGACGCGGACGCCGGCGTAGATGCGGGCGCCGAGCGCGTGGAGGATCAGCAGCATGTCGCGGTCCTCGAGCGGAACCGTCGGGTCGTAGCGGGCCTCCACGAGCGACGGGTCGGCGAACGCGTAGCGGCGGCTGAGCGCGCCCGCGGTCTCCCAGCTGCCGCCCGGCTCGGGCGGGCCCGGCTCCTCCGGAACCAGCGGCTGGCGGTAGTCGTCGTGCGCCCACCCGGGCCCGTCGAGCGTCTCGGGGTCGAAGTTGAGCGGCCGCCCGTGCAACGTCGCGAGGCGTTCGCCGACGTCGCCGCCGCGGAGATCGAACTCAGGGAAGCGCAAGGGGATCCTCCACCTTCCGGCTGATGATCTCGACGCCGCCCGTGAGCCGTCCGCCCGCGAGGTTGCAGACCTGCTCCAGGAACGATGTCCACATGTGCAGCTGCACCTCCTTGGCCATGCGCAGGTGGTGGTAGAGCAGGTTCGAGACGCGATCGCCGCTGCGCGCCCACGATTCGATCTCGAAGCTGAGGTACTCGCCCGTCCGCGCCGCGCGGAACTCGATCTGGCCGGCCTCGAGGTGTCCCGAGAGCGTCGTGAACCGGAAGGACGTGTTGGACGTCGCCGTTACGCGCACCGGGCCGTCCCAGGGGCCGGGCATCCGCACGACGAGCTCGTCCCCGACGCCGAGCCGACCGTGCTCGTGGTCGACCTTCACGAAGCGGGCGAGCTCCGTCGGCGACGCCCGGTTCGGGTCGACGGCGATCCTGGCGATCAGCTCGTCGGGGGATAGCCGGGCGTCGCGGATCCGCGCGCGGTAGAGCCGGTGGAAGAGTGGCCCGACGCCCTCCTCCATCCGCTGCACGTCCTCGTCGACCCGGGCGTCCGGGAGCCGCGGCGGCAGATCTTCGGCGGTCCCCGGCTCCTCGCTCCGGTGCATCGGCGTCGTCCGCCACATGTAGTTCCAGGAGGTGAGCGCGATCCCGACCGGCCAGAGCGCTGCCGTCGAGAGCCGTCGCGTGAGCGGGAGCCGGTTGGACACGTCCACACCGACTGCCCGCGCACATGCACGACTAAACCCGCCCCAAAGAGGGCAGGAAGACCGTCGTGGTCGTCAACCTGATCCGTCGCGTCGGCTTCCGCGGCGCGCAGTTCCACGCGCTCTCGCTCGGCTCCGTCGGCCTGTGCGTCGGCCTCTGGATCCGGGCCAAGACCGTCGACCAGGACGAGCGCGGCAACGCCGAGCGGCGGGCCCTCTTCGTCGGCCTCTGGGCGCCGACGCTGTGGGAGATCGGCGACTCGCTGGAGGACGTGGAAGCGCGCACGCGGCGAGCGGGGCTGCGCCGAGGCCGGTAGCGGCCGAACTGCCGTTCCGGGGATGGCGGCCGTCCCCGGCTACGGCCCGATGAGAAGCGCCCCGCTGGACACCCCGACCCGCCTGCTGGAGAGCCCGTGCCCGGCTCGCCTGCATGGACGCTTTCGGGCGGCGCGGCGAGGGTGAGCGACCAGGCCCCCGATCCGTTCGCGCGCGCGTCCGGCGCCGGGGCCCTGTACCTCCCCCCGGGCAGCTCGGCGACGAGTCCATGCACCGGTTCTCACGAACCTCATAGTCACCGTTCAGGCCACGTTCAGGATGGACGTGGATGCTTCGTCCCACCAGCACCCATCGCATTTCAAGGAGCTCAGGGATGAAGCAGCGTTATCGGACGGCGGCGATCGCGGCCGCCGCAGCCCTCGCCGCGGGGGCAGGCACGGGCGTCGTCGTGGCATCGCAGGACGGGTCAGGGCCGGCCGCCTCGGCGCCGCGGACCGTGATCAAGGAGGTCTCGCCGGCCGCCTCGACCTCGGCGTCCGGCTCGATGACGGCCGCCCAGATCTACCAGGCCGACGCACCCGGGATCGTCGAGATCCGCGTGCGCGAGCAGACCTCTTCGCAGCAAGGGCTCGACCCCTTCGGCGGTGGCGGTCGGCAGACGACGGAGGCGCAGGGCACGGGGTTCGAGATCGACTCGAAGGGTGACATCGTCACCAACGCGCACGTGGTCGACGGAGCGACGTCCATCACCGTGAAGACCGAGGAGGGCAAGTCCTACAAGGCGACGCTCGTCGGGAAGGACGACACCACGGACGTCGCGGTCATCCACATCGACGCCGCGGCCGGCGACCTCCACCCGCTCACGTTCGGCGATTCCTCGGAGCTGCAGGTCGGCGACCCGGTCGTCGCCATCGGCGATCCGTTCGGCCTCACGGACAGCCTCTCGACCGGCGTCGTGTCGGCGCTCGGCCGCACCATCACCTCGCCCGACAACCACCCGATCGACAACGCGATCCAGACGGACGCCGCCATCAACCACGGCAACAGCGGCGGCCCGCTGCTCAACGACCGGGGCCAGGTGATCGGCATCACCAGCCAGATCTACGCCGACGACTCCACGAGCGGGAACGTCGGCATCGGGTTCGCGGTCCCGTCGTCGACCGTCGAACGGATCGCCTCCGAGCTGATCACGAGCGGCAAGGCGACGCATCCCTTCCTCGGCATCTATCTGGACCAGGCGAACGGCGGGGCGAAGATCGCCCGCGTCACGTCCGGCTCACCCGCGGCGGACGCCGGGCTGAAGGCCGGCGAGGTGATCACCGCGATCGACGGGCATGCGGTGAGCGGCCCGGACGCCGTCATCGCCGCGGTGTCGGCGCAGGAGCCGGGGGATCGGATCACCCTCACCGTGCGGAACGGATCGTCGACCTCCGACGTGACCGCGACCCTCGGGAGCACGTCGTGACTCCGGAGGGCGAGGTCGACGCGCCGTAGGATTGCTAGCGGCCCCGACGGCGGCGCGTCGAGTCGTAGCGGAGCCGCTTGCGCTGGTACGGGGTCATCGGGCCCCGTGCCAGCTCGCTCGCCTCGCCCTCCAGGACGTCGGCCTGTGCGGTCGCGGTCGGCGCGGCGAGGGGGTCGAGCGCGCCGGCCTGGCGCAGCGTCCGCGCGGTGAGCCGCAGCGTGCGGTGGGCGGAGCCGGCGTCGCCGGCATCGGTCATCCTGATCGCCTCGTCGCGCGCGCGGGCCGCGCGGAGCACGAGCACCTGGCGGCGCACCTCGGCGTCCCCCGCCGTGGCCGCGGCGTCGGCGGCCGACACGGCGTTGACGACGAGCGGCACGGACACCTCGTGCGTCGCGATCTCGTCCCCCACCGTCACGTAGCGGAGGATCAGCTCAGCGACCTGGATGGCTCCGAGCTCCGCAAGGTGCGGGATGTGGAGCTGGAACACGACGTTGCGCGTCTCGCCGCCGTAGGCGTCGCCGAGCGCGACCTGGACGCCGCCGGGCACTACGACCTGGGGATACTCGTTCAGGACCCCGAGCACCTCCACCTGCGCGGACGGCCGGATCTCGACGCTCACGTTCTGGGCGCAGAGCCGGGTGAGCCCGTCGAACTCCCCGGCGAAGATCTCCGGCGCCATGTCGGGCGTCTCGGCCCAGTGGGCGTTCCCGCCGCCCGAGTCGGCCATCGCCGTGAGCAGGTCCTCGTCGAAGTCGGCGCCGAAGCCGATGGTCGTCGTCCCGACGCCGTCGGCCTGCGCCCGGCGCGGCAGCGCGGCCAGCGCGCCGCCGTTCGTGATGCCGGCGTTGGCCATGCCGTCCGTGAGCAGCAGGATCCGCCGCGTCGCCTCGGCCGGTGACGACTGCAGCTGCTCGAGCCCCTTCAGCCATCCGCCGGACAGGTTGGTGGTCCCGCCGGGCCGGACGGATGCGAGCGCGGCCGCGAGCCTGTCGGCATCGACCGGCGTCCGCGGGAGCACCAGGCGCACCTCGTCGTCGAAGGTCACGAGCGCGAGCTCGTCGGCCGGGCGCAGCCGGGAGCCGAGCCACGCAGCGCACCGGCACGCGTGCTCGAGCTTGTCGCCGGCCATCGAGCCCGACCGGTCGATCACGAGCGCAACATGCAGCGGCGGCCGCTCGGCGCTCGACTCGACGGCGGGAACGGCGAGCTCGAACATGCAGTTCACGTCATGCTCGTGCTCGACGGCGAGCAGGTGGTGCTCCGGGCGGACGGCTGCCTTCATGGACAAACTCCTCGAGATCGGTGACGAGAGGAATGTCCGTCCGCGGGACGCGAACCTTACGGCGGCAAATGGGGATTCCCCCGACGCGAGCAGATGTGGCACCGGGCAATCTGGGGCCATGGACACCACAACCCTTGAGGAGCCGGCGAGCATCATGAGGCGCGTGGCCGCGAACGGGCTCGCGCCGGTCGCGCTCACGCTGGTCGCCTTCATCCTGATATGGCGCGCGAGCGTCGGCCCCGCCCTCGGCGAGCTCGGCTGGATCGTGGCCGGCGGCACCGTGGCCGCCGTCGCCATGGGCTGGTCGGCGGTCGCCATGATCGGGGCGCTGTTCGGTCTGGAGCGGCGGCCGGGAGACACGGCCATCGCGTTCATCAACGCGACGAACCTGCTCGCCTGGCTCACGCTGTTCGACGGGGCGTTCTGAGCCGCACGCCCGGCGGAGCGGCTACCAGAGCCGCCTCGATCCCTGGCTCTCCGGTCAGCAGACCCCTCACCGCCCGGCGTATATCGGGCGATGCACTCCTTGTGTATCGGGCGATGCAGACGCCGCTGGAGTGGCCGCGTACGGTTGGGTGATTCCGACCCGGCACGAGGAGCGACCGACATGTATCCGACAGCCCGAGACGAGCTCGCTCGCCCAACCATGCGCCATGCGTCGCAGCATCGACACATCCACCTCGCCGAGCTTTCGTCGGTAGAGCGAGCCGAGGCGGGCAGGCGCCCACGCCGGTCGAGACTCGCCGTGCCGCGTCTCCGCCTGCTTCCACGCCGATGGGCGATCCGCTCCTAGCCACACCCTGCGCACGAGGTATCGAGCTCGTCGCCGCGTCTCGTAAAGAGCCCTCTAACGGACTCGAACCGTTGACCCCTTCCTTACCATGGAAG
>JAICJM010000134.1 GCA_025928435.1 Thermoleophilia bacterium | reverse complement strand
TGCACGTCCGCCTCGCCGTCGGGATGCGCGCCGCGCACGAGCACGAACGCATCGTCTTGGGTGTGCATCCCGGTCAGCCTGCCCTTGCCCTGGAGGTCGGCCGTGCGCACGGCGCCCTTCAGATCCCAGCCGTTCTTCGACACGAGCACGAGGTCGGGCGCGCGGTCGGCGTGCGGCCCGGAGAACGCCTCCTCGCGGGTCGCCACCCGCTGCACGAACGGCAGCGCCTCGGCCCAGCGCCGCAGCTCGTCGCGGACGCGCTCGTACTCGCCCGCCGGCACGATGCCGCCGGGCTCGCGGCCGGCCAGGTTCAGGTACAGGCGGCCGGGATCCATGCAGTAGGCGCGCGTGCGGCTCGGAATGATGGACGCGATCGACTTCGCCGGCTCCTCGAGCGCGATCCAGCCGTCCCGTTCGAGCCACCGGTTCACGAACACCTCCTGATCGAGGCGGCAGAAGCCGTGGTCGGAGAGCAGGATCAGCCGGCAGTCGTCGGGCAGCCGGGAGACGATCTCGCCCACCGACGCGTCGACGGCGGCGTAGTAGCCGTGGAAGCGCGAGGCCCAGGGCTCCTCGCCGTGCTCCATCTGCTCCCACAGGAAATGGTGCAGACGGTCGGTGCCGGTGAAGGCGACGTAGAAGAGGTCGCACCGCTCGCCCTCGAGCAGGTCGACGAGCACGCGCGTGCGGGCGGCATGGTGGGCGAAGAGCTGCTCGCAGAACGCCTCCGGATCCTTGTGCCCGAGCCCGAGGTCGACGTCGATCAGGTAGTCGCGCTCCTGCAGGAACGGGATCAGCGAGGGCGGCTGCACCGAGCGCTCGAGCGTCGGCGACACGAACCCGGAGATCAGCACCCCGTCGCCGTTCGGCTGGGCCGGGTAGGTACCCGGGATATTGACGACCACGGAGCGCATCCCGGCCTCGGCGGCCCGCGCCCACACCTGGGGTTCCGAGATCGTGAAGACGTTGGTGAACGTCAGATCCCACGAGTCCGGCTTGCGCTCGACGAATCCGAACACGCCGTGGCGGCCGGGGTTCACGCCCGTCGAGGCGCTCGCCCACGACACCGACGAGATCGGCGGCAGCGGCGCCCGCGCCGACATCAGCGTCCCCTGGCGCGAGAGCTCGGCCAGGTGGGGCAGGTGCCCCTCGGCGATGCGGCGGCGGAGGTAGCTCGCGGGCGTCCCGTCGAGCCCGATCACGCACACGCGTGGCGAGGCCACGATCTAGATGTACCCGAGGTCCTCGAGCCGGGCGGCCACGGCGGCCTCCTCGTCCTCCGAGTACGCCTCGTCCCGCTCCTCCGCGTCGTCCGCCTTCTCGGCGGCCGGCTCGTCAGGGGGCGGCCCGGGGCGCTCGCGCTCGCCCCTCATGCGGGCGGCTTCACCTCGTCCGTCAGCTTGTCGATCGCCTCGCCGTCGGGATAGGCGTAGTTGATCTTGACGAACGCCTCCCACTTGTCCGGCAGGGCGTCCTCGGGATAGATCGCCTCGACCGGGCACTCCGGCTCGCATGCGCCGCAGTCGATGCACTCCTCGGGGTCGATCACGAGCATGCGGCCGAACTCGTGGATGCAGTCGACCGGGCACACGTCGATGCACGACTTGTCCTTCAGGTCGATGCACGGCTCCGCGATGATGTACGTCAAGCGCCCCTCCTGGAACTCCCGACAGCGAGACCGAATCCTAGCCAACCAGGTCGGCGATCAGGTCCCCCAACCGCCCCGCCAGCACCGACCGCGGCACCACCTTCGCGAACCCGGCCGCCCGGGCCGAGCGCAGGAGCGCGGCGTCGGTGTGCCTGCCGAACCCGAGCACCGGCACCGCTCCCGCCGCCGCGACGACGGCCGCCGGGTCGCAGCGGTTCACGTCGGCGACCACGACGTCGGCCGGCTCGCCCGCGGCCGCGAGCCGGTGCCCGGTGGCGTTCAGCATCGCCTCGATCTTGGCCCGGAAGAAGAGGTCGACGTCGGCGAGGGCGACGACGGCCATCACGACGTGAACTGGCCCACCCACGCGTCCACGAGGTAGGTCTTGTCGAAGAAGACGAGCAGCCCGGCCACGATCAGCACTGCGCCGGACAGGACGCGGACGAGCGCGTAGCGGTCGCGGACGACTCGCGCGGCCGACATCACCCGGCCCAGCGCGACCCCGGCGACCAGGAACGGCACCGCCAGGCCCGCAGCGTAGGCGGCCAGCAGGGCGGCGCCGCGAAGCGCGGTCGCACCGGTCGCGGCGAGCGTCATGATCGAGCCGAGGACGGGGCCGATGCAGGGCGTCCAGGCGAGCCCGAACGCGCAGCCGAGCAGCATCGAGGAGCCCGACGCGTGCGCCCGCTCGAGCCCCGGCGAGAACGTCCGCTCGAGCCCCGGGATCGGGATCAGGCCGAGCATGATGAGCCCCATCGCGACGATCACGATCCCGGCGAGCCGGATCAGGTCGGCCCGGTGGTCGGTCAGGGCGCCGCCGGCCAGGCCGGCCCCCGCGCCCAGCGCGATGAAGATCAGCGAGAAGCCGAGCACGAAGGGCAGCGACGCCTGCAGCGCCCGGCGGGGATCGGTCGAGCGGGCGCCGATCGCGCCGAGGTAGGCGGGCACGAGCGGCAGCACGCAGGGGGTCGCGAACGACAGCAGGCCGGCCGAGAAGGCGACGGCGGCCTCTCTCACTCGTAGCTCGCGAGCTCGGCGTCGATCCGGTCCGAGAGCCCCGGGTCGACGGCAGGGGGCGGCGGCGGGCCGCGGCGGCCGCGCCAGCGCATCGCCAGGGTCGCCGCCACGATCGCGCCGGCGAGCAGCGCTCCGCCGGGGATCAGCCATGCCAGCAGGTCGAACCCCTTCCTCGGCGGCGAGGCCTGGATCTCCGGCCCGAACTGGGCGATCAGGCGGCTCTTCACCTGGCCCGACGTCCACCCGGCCACGCACCACTGGTGCAGGTGCGTGCGGATGTTGGTGGCGATGTTCGACTGCGAGTAGGCCAGCACCTGGTGGCAGGTCGGGCACATGAGCTGGGTCTCCATGTCCGGCTCGCTCCAGCCGTTGCAGGCCTCGGCGGCCGCGGGAAACGCGAGCAGGGCGAGCAGTGCAAGCGCGGCGACGAGGCTCGCCCGCCTCACGCCGCCCCCTCCCGCAGCAGCGGCCGGAGGGCCGACTGCAGCATCTGGCCGTCGACCTGGGTCGAGAACATCCTCTGCACGGCGCCCGAGCGATCGATCACGAAGGTCACGGGAAACCCGCTGGTGACGCCCCACCGGTTGGTGACGTCGTTGCCAGCGTCGCGGACCAGCGTGTAGTTCACGTGCAGGCGGCGCGCGAACGCGCGCGCGTCGTTCGCGAAGTCCTGCGAGTCGATGCCGACGACCGCGACGCCGCGGCCCCGGTACCGGTCCTGGATCTGGTTGAAGAGCGGCGCCTCCTCCTGGCAGGGCGGGCACCACGACGCCCAGAAGTTCAGCACGACGACCTTGCCGCGGAAGCTCCGGAGTGCGATGTCGCCGCGGCCGTCGAGCTGTGGCAGGCTGAAGTTGGGAGCGGCGGGGCGCTGGCCGTCGTTCAGCTCGGCCGAGACGGTCGTCGCCCCCTGCAGCAGGCTATGCGCGAAGAGCCCGATCAGGGCGGCGAGCAACACGACCGCGGCCGCTTGCAGAGCGAGTCTCGCGCCTCTGCGCACGCCGGAATCGTAGAGCACGCCCCAGCCACGGGCGGCCGGCGGCCTTACGGCCGTCGACCGCCGTAGAACGGCGTCAATCGTTCATCGGTGAGACGACCCGCGTGTACGGCCTCCACGGCACCCGTTCCCACTCGGTGCCGTGACACATCGGACACACCGGCAACGACCGGTACACGGTCACGCCGTATCCGCATCCCTCACACCGGAACTCGCCCTTCGCCCTCGCCCCCGCGATCCATTCGGCGTCGGCGGCGAGGCCCTCCTTGTTCAGCGTTGAATCCACCGGGCGCTCCTCGCTTGGAGACTGTAGGGTAGCCGCTCCGGAGCCCCTGCTCAACATAAAATTAATATGAGGAGACGGCGCTGTCCCACCCTCCGAGCGCCGCAGCGGCGGCCGCCCGGGCCGATATGCTGCCCGCCGTGCCGACGCAGAAGGCAACGCTCAAGCCGTACCTCGAGGAGATCCGCCAGTGGGTGGATCAGGGGCGCACCGACGTCTGGATCGCCCACACGCTGAACTCGACCCCGGCCAGCATCTCGGGGTTCCGGTCGCAGCACGGCATCCTGCGCCGCGACCTGGCCGAGGGCCGCGGCGCGTCCGTGCCGCCGCCGGTGATCCCGCCCGACGCCCCGCCGGAGGAGCCGGCGACGAAGACGCGGCGGAGGCGGTCGAAGAAGGCGACGGGGGGCGTGGCGCCTTTGAGCGGCCCGCTGACGAACGCGCCCGCAGCCGCAGCCGCAGCCTCGGCGCCTGCGGACGAGCCCGCGGGCGAGGAGGGCGGCGGCCGGCGCAGGCGCCGCCGCGGCGGCCGGGGGCGCAAACAGCAGACCGGCTACGAGGCCGTGCTCGATCACGGCGACGAGGGCTACGGCTTCTGGCTCGACGGCGCGGTGCGGGACGATCCGGTGTTCGCCGAGCACTGGTCGGAAAGGCGGGCGCTCCTGGTGCGCGTCGAGGCCGACCAGATCGTCATCCGCCCCGACGACCGCGAGTGAATAAACGGGGTCTGACCCCGTTTATTCAGCCGCTGCCGCGGAAGTCGGTTGCGCTGCGGGCGATGCGGGCGAAGGCGGCGGGCTGGACGACCGACAGGTCGTACGCCCACGGCTCCGGGGTGACCTGCTGGGCGACGTCCAGGCACCAGGACTCGCTCGACGCGTACACCGCGGCCAGCTCGGCCAGCCCGAACGTCTGACCCACGCGGCGCACGATCTCGGCCTCGAGCTCGGCGGCCACCCGCTCGACCACGGAGCGGCGGCGGGCGGTGAGGTCGAGCGACCGGAACTGGCGCTCCCCCTCCTCCCACTCCAGCATGGCGAGCTCGACCGCCGCGGTCACGCCGTGCAGCACTCCCCGCCGGGATAGAGCGGCGCCGCCTCGGCCAGGATGCGGCGGCCGAGCGCATAGTCCGGCTCGGCGAGCGCGAACGCCGCGTGGGCGTGCAGGCATTTGACCGCGCCCTCCCGGCTCGTCCCCGCGATGCCGAGCCCCAGGCTGGCCCCGCCGTCGGCCATCCGCGCCGCCGGGCGGCGCAGCTCGCGCTGGCGGGCGGCCCCGCCACGGTACTCCGCCATTGCCTCGCCATCGCTCGCCACCAGCCGCTCGTATCGGTCGACCCCGCCGGCCGCCTCGAGCGCGCCGATGCGCGCAACCGCGTGGGGGCAGCTCAGGTAGTACGTGGTCGGGAACGGGGTGCCGTCGCCGAGGTACGCCGGCTGGGCGATCACCGCCGGGCGCCCGTGCGGGCAGCGCACGGCGACGGCCGCCTCCCCGCGCGGGGGCCGGCCGAGCTGACGCGTGATGACGGCCCGATCGTCGATCAGGTCAGGGTACTGCCGTCACCGGCAGGAGCGAGCCGTCAGACCCTTGACCACGTACGCCTGCTCGCCCGGGAAGATCCAGCCGCACGCGCGCGCGAAGCGGACGATCTCGGCGCGGGTGTGCAGCTGGGCCTCGACCTCGTGCAGGCGGCGGTTCTGCCTGTCGAGGATCGCGACCCGGCTGCGGCCGGAGGCGAGCTCGCTGCGCAGGTGCAGCTCCTTCTGGAGCGGGCCGACGTAGAGCGCGGCGATCAGGACGAGGATCCCGGCGGCGACGACCCGGCCAGCCGTCAGGCCACGTCGAAGTCTCGGCGTGCGCGTCCGTGCCACCCGCCCCCATTCGACGCCGCGGTCCGCGCTCCTACTCGATCGTGCGCACGACGATGTGATCCGTGGTGCCGGGGCGGTTGAGGCGCGTGCCGCCGGAGAGCACGACCCGCTGCCCGGCCTCGGCCAGGCCGCTCGCGCGGATGGCGTCGACCGTCCGCCGCCACAGATCGTCGGTCGAGGTCGCGCTCTCGATCACGATGGGCACCACCGCCCACTCGAGCGCGAGCTGCTGCAGCACCACCGGGTCGGGGCTCGCGGCCACGATGGGACGCCGGGGCCGGAACTTGGACACGTTGCGGGCCGTCGACCCGGACTGGGTCGGGCAGGCGATCACGCCCGCGTCGAGATCCTCGGCGACGTCGCACACCGCGTGGGCGAGGATCATGCCGACGTCACCCTCGCGGCGGCGGCCCGGGTCGTGGTACTCCAGCGACGGCTCGACCGCCCGGGCGATGCGGTTCATCGTCCCCACCGCCTCGAGCGGATAGGCGCCGACGGCCGTCTCGCCGGAGAGCATCAGCGCCGACGTGCCGTCGAGCACGGCGTTGGCGACGTCGGACGCCTCGGCCCGGGTCGGCTCCGGCTGGTGGATCATCGACTCGAGCATCTGGGTGGCGGTGATCACCGCCCGGCCGGCGTCGCGCCCGGACCGGATGATGAGCTTCTGGACGAGCGGCACGTCCGCCGCGCCGATCTCGACCCCCAGGTCGCCGCGGGCCACCATGAGCGCGTCGCTGACGGCGACGATGTCGTCCAGGTTCTCGATCGCCTCGGCCTTCTCGATCTTCGCGACGATGCGCGCGTGCGATCCCGACGCGTCGATCCGCTCGCGCAGCCCCTCGACGTCCGCCGCCGTGCGCACGAACGAGAGCGCGATGTAGTCGGCCCCGATCCCGAGCGCGAACTCGAGGTCGGCCTCGTCCTTCTCGGTCAGGGACGGGATCGGCAGGTACGTGCCCGGCAGGTTCACGCCCTTGCCGGACGAGATCAGCCCGCCGACCTCGACCCGGGTGACGACCCGCGGCCCCTCGACCGAGGTCACGCGCGTCCGCACCATGCCGTCGTTGATCAGCACCTCGCGGCCCGCCGAGACCGTGTCGGCGATGCCGGCGAAGGTCACGTCGAGATCCCCGGGCGCCCCCTGGCCGGGCGCGGTGAGGACGAGCGTGTCGCCCGGGATCACGGAGCGCGGCTCGCCGATGCGGCCGATCCGGATCTTCGGACCCTGGAGGTCGGCGATCACCGCCAGCGGGCGGCCGATCAGGGCCTGGGCCCGGCGCACGCCGGCGAGGGTCTCGCGGTGCATGTCGTGGTCGCCGTGCGAGAAGTTCAGCCGCGCCGCGTCCATGCCCGACCACGCGAGCTGCTCGATCGTCTCCGGATCGGACGATGCCGGCCCGATCGTGCAGACGATCTTGGTGCGGCGCGGCCGGAGGTTGGTCACCGCGCCGGCGACGGGGCGGCTGCGAGGGCTGCAAACGCCGCGCGGCCGGGGTAGCGCGCGGACGCGCCCAGCTCCTCCTCGATGCGGACGAGCTGGTTGTACTTGGCGACGCGGTCGCTGCGGGCCGGGGCGCCGGTCTTGATCTGCCCGCACCCCATCCCCACCACGAGGTCGGCGATCGTCGTGTCCTCGGTCTCGCCCGACCGGTGGGAGATGACGCTCGCGTACGCCGCCGACGAGGCGAGCCGGATCGCGTCGAGCGTCTCCGACAGCGTGCCGATCTGGTTCAGCTTCACGAGCACCGCGTTCCCGATCCGCATGCGGATGCCCTCGCGGATGCGGCTCGTGTTGGTGACGAAGATGTCGTCGCCGACGAGCTGGAGTCGGTCGCCGAGCCGCTCGGTCAGGTGCGCCCAGCCGTCCCAGTCGTCCTCGGCCAGGCCGTCCTCGATCGAGATGATCGGGTACCGGGTGGCGAGATCGTCGTAGAGGTCGACCATCTCCCCCGCGCGCAGCGTGCGGCCCTCGCCGGCGAGGTGGTAGGCGCCGTCGCGGTAGAGCTCGGTCGCGGCCGGGTCGAGCGCGATCATGATCGCCCTCGAGTGGCCGGCGTTCTCGGCCGCCTCCATGACGGCCGCGATCGCCTCCTCGTTCGAGCTCAGGTTGGGCGCGAACCCGCCCTCGTCGCCGACGTTCGTCTCGAGGCCGCGGCTCTTCAGCAGCGCCTTCAGCGCGTGGTAGGTCTCGGAGCACATCCGCAGCGCCTCGGCGAACGAGTCGGCCCCGACCGGCACGATCATGAACTCCTGCATGTCGACGCTGTTGTCCGCGTGCGCCCCGCCGTTCAGGACGTTCATCATCGGCACGGGCAGGATGTGCGCGCCCGCACCGCCGACATAGCGGTAGAGCGAGAGCCCCGCCTCGGCCGCCGCCGCCTTGGCCGCGGCGAGCGACGTCCCGAGGATCGCGTTCGCGCCGATGTGGCCCTTGTTCTCGGAGCCGTCGAGCTCGATCAGGTAGGAGTCGACCAGGCGCTGGTCGGCGGCCTCGATGCCCTGGAGCGCGGCAGCGATGGCGGAGTTGACGTGCCCGACCGCCTGCAGGACGCCCTTGCCGCCGTAGCGGGCCGAGTCGCCGTCGCGCAGCTCGACCGCCTCGTGGGCGCCCGTCGACGCGCCCGAGGGCACGGCCGCGCGGCCGCCCGCGCCCGATTCGAGGACGACGTCGACCTCGACCGTGGGATTGCCGCGCGAGTCCAGGATCTCGCGGCCGGTGACGGAGACGATGGCGCTCACTCGGGGCGGGATACTAGCCGTGGCTTGCCGCGGAGAGTTCCCCGGGGGACAATCGCGGGGTGCGCGTTCGGATTGCAACGATCGCCGTCGCGGTCGCCCTGGCGGCGGGGTGCAGCGGCGGCCACGGGTCGGCGCCGGGACCGTCCTGGGCGGCGGGCTCGCACGACTTCCTGGCGCACGCACGGATCGCCGGCCGACCGCTGACGATGCTGGTGGACACCGCGACCGGCGCGTTCCGGATCTCGGGCGGCCCGCCCAGGCTGCACTCCCGCCTGATGACGGTCTCCGACGGCCGCGAGGCGACCCAGATGTGGGGCTTGCAGTCGCATCCGGTGGTGACCGTGTACCGCGGCTCGCAGCGGTATCTCGCCGACCGGGCGGGCGGAACGCCGTTGCGAGTCGTCGAGGCGTTCCTGGCCGGGGCGAAGGCGCCTCCCGGCGTCCGCGTACGCGTTCTGGCCAAAGGCCCGCCCGCACGGCTGATCGCGACGACGGCGACCGAGCGGATCGGGATCACGATCCGCCGGGCCGCGCACATCCCGGCCGGCGCGTTCCGGACGGCGCGCGGGAGGGTGGCGCAGGTCGTCGGCGAGATGCGCGCGGGCGTCCGTCCGAATTCGTCGATCTCCGCCTACTGGCTCGGGCCCGACTGGACGCGGACGGCATCGGGCCCGGGCGGGTGGTACACCCTCGGACACCCGCATGTCGACGTCGAGCTGACCGGGGCGAGCGGGATCACGGGCACGAAGTCGCTGACGCTCGCCGACGGCACCCGCGCGACGCTGCAGATCGCCCGGGTGCAGGCGAACGGCACCGTCAGCGTGTCGAGCGCCCGCTCCGTGCCCGGCACCGCGGTCGGCGTCGAGGGGTTCATCACCACAAGCAGGGCCAGGCCCGGAAGCGCCGTCGCGTTCGTGTTCCTCCCGCATGCGGTGCTGATGCTCTCCGGGGCCGCGGTCACGCCGCGATCCGCACCCGCGATCGCGCGCTCGCTACGCCCCCTGTAGCGCGGCCTTCGCGCGCCGGTACCAGGCGTCCTGGGCCTCGAGGTCGAGAGCGGCCCAGTCCTCGCCGGCCTCGGCGGCGAGCCGCTCGGCGGTCTCGACCCGGTCGCGGAACCGGCCCGCGGCCGCGCGCAGCGCGAGCTCCGGGTCCACGTTCGCCAGCCGGGCCACGTTGGTGGCGGCGAACAGCAGGTCGCCCAGCTCGTGCACGACCTCCGGATCGGGGGCGTGCTCGGCCCTCGGAGCCGGCGCCGCGTCGAGCGCGGCCCGCAGCTCCCGCAGCTCATCGGCGAGGTCGCCCCACGCGCCGTCCCAGGCGTGCCAGTCGAAGCCGACCGCCGACGCCCGGCGCTGCACCTTGCGGGCGTGCAGCAGCGCCGGGAGCACCCCCGGGACGTCGTGGAAGATGCCGCTGCGGCCCTCCTGGTCGCGCTTGATCTGCTCCCAGTTCGCACGCACGGCCCCGGCCGTCTCGGCCTCCCGCTCGCCGAAGACGTGCGGGTGGCGGCGGATCAGCTTGATCGTGATCCCCTCCGCCACGGTCGCAAGGTCGCCCTCGCCGTGCTCCTCGCACAGGAGCGCCAGGAAGAAGGTCTGGAACAGCAGGTCGCCGAGCTCGTCGACGAGCTTGGGCCCGGCCCCGGCCTCCGCGGCCTCGGCCACCTCGTAGGCCTCCTCGATCGTGTGCGGCACGATCGTGCCGACCGTCTGCTCCCGGTCCCACGGGCAGTCCCGGCGCAGCCGCTCGGTCAGCCGCTGCATCGCCACCAGGGCATCGGCCAGGAGCAGCGTCTGCAACACGGCCCCCGACGGCACCGTCTCGTCCCAGCTGCGCAGTGCGAGCAGGCGCCGCAGCCGCTCGCCCGACGCCGCCGCCACGGGCGCGTCGGGGGCGACGCCGATGCCGTGGGCGCCGAGCCACTCACGCAGCGGCTCGTCGTCGGGCAGCGCGACCGGCCCGGCCGCCTCGAGCGCCCGCCACGATGCGAGCGGGATCAGCTCGGGATCGCCCGGTCCGAGAGCGATCAGCGTGGCCACGACCCGGGAGCCCTCGGCGTCAGCC
>JAICJM010000336.1 GCA_025928435.1 Thermoleophilia bacterium | reverse complement strand
GGCGCTGCGGCTGCGAACCGTCGCATCGCGGCGTCCTCGGTCGCGCCCATACGACCAGGTATGAACGCTTCCTGCGTCCTTGCGCTGCTCGGTTCGCAGCCGCCCAGGACATCACGGACTTACCGATCAATCATCTAGCGGATCGTCAGAGCCGCTCGGCCGGTTCGCATCCGCATGCCTGCGCCCACTCGGCCAGCGTTCGCCCCTCGATCACGCGTTCGCTCCGGAAGCGCGCCGCGACATTCGGCGCGTCGCTCCCGTCGAGCAGGTCGGCCAGTCGCCGACAGTCGCGTCCCGCCCAGCCGTCCGGGTCAGCCTCGGTCGCGGCGTGGCGGCGCAGGCGCTCGGCGGTCGCGGTCTCGAAGGCGTGCACGCGGCGCCCGTCGTGCGCCCGCAGGAACCAGGCCGCCTCGAGGAACCCGTCGAGCGCCTCGCGGGCGCTGCCGGCGTCGCCGTTTGAGACCACGACCGTGTGGTACTCGGCGTCGCGCAGGCCGGGGTAGAGCGGGTCGACCAGGTGCATCGGCGGGTCGACGACGGCGCACTTGACGGCGTTCGCGCGCAGGAGGTCGGCCGCGTCGTCAGCCGCCTGCCGGGTCAGGAACCGGGCGATCGGGGTCGTGTCGGGCATCTCGGTCCGCCGATGCTAGCCAGCCGATGGCGCCGTGGCCGTAGACTGCGCGCGTGAGCGTCGGCACCCCATTTCACGACCGCACCGCACCGCTCAACCGCAAGCTGGCCTGGGGCGACTGGGCCGGCTACCACTCGGCGGCCGCGTACGCCGACCATCATGACATCGAGTACAACGCGATCCGCCAGGCGGCGGCGCTGATCGACGTCTCTCCGCTCTACAAGTACATCGTCTCCGGGCCGGACGCGCTCCGACTGGTCGACCGGGTCGTCACCCGGGACGCCACCAAGCTGGCCGTCGGCGAGGTTCTCTACACGCCCTGGTGCGACGAGCGCGGCAAGGTGATCGACGACGGCACGGTTTCGCGCCTGGACGAGACGACGTTCCGGTGGACGGCCGCCGACCCGTGCTACCGCTGGATCCGCATGAACGCGGGCGGCCTCGACGTGGACGTGCGCGACGTGTCCGAGGAGCTCGGTGCCCTGGCGCTGCAGGGGCCGCGCGCCCGGGCGGTGCTGGAGGCGGCGACGGGCGAGGACTGGTCGGACGTGCGCTACTTCCGCCGCCGGGCCGCGACGATCGCCGGGATCGAGCTCGACGTGACCCGCACCGGCTACACGGGGGACCTCGGCTACGAGCTCTGGGTCGCCGCCGACCGCGCGCCCGCCCTGTGGGATGCGGTCATCGCCGCCGGGGAGGGCCACGGGCTGCGCCCCTGCGGGATCAGGGCGATGGACGTCGCCCGGGTCGAGGCCGGCCTGATCCTGATCGAGGTCGACTACACGAGCGCCCGCACCGCGCTTACGCCCGAGCACGAGTACTCGCCGTTCGAGATCGGCCTCGGCCGCCTGGTCAACTTCTCGAAGGCCGACTTCGTCGGCCGCCGCGCGCTGGCGCGCGAGCAGGACGACGGCGGCCCCGCCCGCCGGCTCGTCGGCATCGAGCTCGACTGGCCCGGCATCGAGGGGGCGTTCGCCCGCCACGGCCTGGCGCCGGCGGTGGAGGCGACCGTCAACCGGGACCCGACCCCGGTCTTCTACGGCGGCGGTCAGGTCGGCAAGGCCACGAGCACGTGCTGGTCGCCGACGCTGAAGAAGATGATCGGGCTCGCGTCGCTCGACGCCGGCGTGCGCACCGGCGCGCCGCTCGAGATCGAGTGGTCGGTGGAGGGCGAGCGCGGCCGCGTCGCGGCGACGGCCGTCGACCTGCCGTTCCTCGACCTGGAACGGCGCCGC
>JAICJM010000129.1 GCA_025928435.1 Thermoleophilia bacterium | reverse complement strand
GCATCCGTCCGGCTCGCACATCCCCGGGATGACCTGGTACCACCGCGGTGAGCGCCGGCTGGTCGAGTACGGCTCGTCGTTTGCGGCGACCCTGGCCGAGGGTACGCGCCAGATGGTCGACGACATCCTCGTCAACATGAATCTCGTGCATCTCTCGCGGCGGACGACCACGATCTTCGAGTTCCTCGAGGACGCCGGCTACGTGACGGCCGGGGTGAACACCTACGTGTGCCGCGGGCGTGTCCGGCATCCGATCACGCGCCCCGTCGCCCGCCGCCTGGCCCGCCGCATCGGGATCGTCGACGCCGTCTACGGCCCGCGCCGCTACTTCCTCGGCGAGCTCTTCTTCACCGATCTCACGGGCGCGCCGCGCAACTTCGGCGGGGGCATCGACCGGCACGGCGGCGCGGTCGGCCGCTGGCTGGTCACCCGGGACGGGTTCGACTTCCTGTTCTTCTACCTCTACGAGACCGACGCCGCCCAGCACCGCGGGGGGGACGTGATCGGCGCCGTCGAGGTCGCCGACAGCGGGATCGGCATGCTGGTCGAGGCGGCCGGCGGCATGGACCGGTTCCTCGACCGCTACTCCGTGATCGTCGTCGCCGACCACTCCCAGAGCCACGTGATGCAGGCCGCCGACGCGGCCGCGCCGCTCGAGGGGTCGGTGCTCTTCCGATCCAGCCGCCGCTCCGACCCGGATCAGTGCGAGCTGGCGGTGACGGCCTCGAACCGGGCGGCGATGGTCTACCGGCTGGGCCTCGCGCGGGAGGCGAACTCCCGCATCGCCGAGCGGCTGCTGGAGCAGCCGGCCGCCGAGGTCGCGATGTACGCGGAGGACGGCTGGATGCACGTGCGCCGCGACGAGGGCGCGCTGCGCTTTCGCCGCGGGCCCGGCGAGGCGGACGCCCGCGGGAACCGCTTCACGGTCGAGGGCGACGCAGACCTGCTCAGCCCGCAGCTCTATCCGAACGCGCTCGAGCGGATCGAGGGCGCGCTCACGTGCCCGGCGGTGGGCGAGGTGATCGTCTCCGCGGCGCCCGGGTGGGAGTTCGCCGACTCGGGCGGCGCCCATCACGTCGGCGGCGGCAGCCACGGCTCGCTGCGGGCCGAGGATTCGATCGTGCCCCTGATCACCGCGGGCTTCGACGGCGGCCCGCCGCTGGACGGGATGCCGTCCATCACGGACATGGCCCCCCTGGCCGCCCGGCACTTCGGCGTCCCGCGACCCGTGCGCCAGGCGGCGTCCGCGCTCGCGGGTGTGGGATAGCATCCGCCGATGGAGGAGGCCAGAGTCGAGTCCGCCGCGGTTCGCGCCCGGGGACATGCGCGCAGGTTCCACCTCGCCGTCCGCCATCCCGCCAACTGGATGCAGGTGCTGCGCTACTGCGCGGTCGGGGGGGCGGGCTACGTGGTGAACCTGGCGGCGTTCCTGGTCGCCGACCGGAGCATGCCCTACACGCTCGCGTTCGTGCTCGCATTCGTGCTGGCCGCCACGAGCAACTTCGTCTGGAACCGCGTGTGGACGTTCCGCGTCAGACACGGCGTGCCCCATCACCAGTACGTGCGCTTCCTGACCGTCAGCGCGATGGCGCTCTGTCTCGACCTGGGCGTGCTGCGCGCCCTCGTGGAGGCAGGCGGGCTGGCAAAGGTGACCGCCGCGGCGATCGCCATCCTGGTCGCGACGCCGGTCAGCTTCCTTGGCAACAAGCTCTGGACGTTTCAGTAGCGTCGCGGCCGCGGTCGTGGCGGCGCTGCTCTTCCTCGCCGCCACCGCTCAGGCCGCTGCGCACCTGACCCGCCGCCAGGCGATCACGGTCGCCCAGGCCGAGCGGCGGGTCCCCACGCTGCTCGCGAACAATCCCGGGGCGCACTGGGAGGCCCAGTACGACCCCAGGACGCACAGCTGGACGGTGCTGCTCGAGCCGCGCGGCGCCCACAACGTGCTCGCGGCCTTCACGGTCAACGACCGCAACGCGAAGGTCACGCACGTGCGGGTCGTCTCCCGGGTCGGCGCGCCGCGCCTGAACTCCGTGCAGGCGGCGGCCATCGCCTTCCGCCAGCCCCGCGTCAAGGAGTGGCTGGCCCAGTACAGCAACGTCAGCCACACCTCCACGCTCGGCGACCATCGCGTCTGGACGGTGGACTACTACGCCCAGGGCGAGCAGGTCGCCGAGGCGCACATCGCGGACTACACCGAGGATGCGTACGAGGTGTGGACCGGGCCGCAGGTTGCGTGGCAGCTCGCCCGCGGCCAGCCGTCGGCCTACGGGCGCAAGGCCAACGCCGCCTACGTCCTGTGGCCGCTGTGCGCCCTCTTCCTGGCCGGCCTGATGGACTGGAGGCGGCCGATCTCGATGCGGACGCTCGACCTGGCCGTCGTGCTCTCGTTCGTCGCCTCGCTGTGGGAGTTCAACAAGGGGAACGTGTTCTGGTCGACGCCGCTGATCTACCCGCCGATGCTCTACCTGACGGCCCGCATGGCCTGGATCGGGTGGCGGCGGACGCCGCGGACGTTCGCGATCGGCGATCGCCACCTGCTGATCCTGGTCGGGCTCGTGTTCGCGCTGATGGGGTTCCGGGTCGGCCTGAACAACCAGGACTCGAACGTGATCGACGTCGGCTACGCCGGCGTCGCGGGTGCCTCGCGGCTGATGGACGGCGTCCTGCCCTACGGGCACATGCCGAACCGCCACGGCAAGCCGTGTGACGGCAAGTACTTCAACGGCGACCCGGTCGGCTACAGGCAGACGGACGGCCGCTGCGAGTCGCCGATCGAGAGCGGCGACACCTACGGCCCGACGGTGTACATCGCCTACGTGCCCGCCGTGGCGGCGTTCGGCTGGAGCGGCAAATGGGACCACCTGCCGGCGGCGCACGTGGCCGCGTCGGCGTTCGACATCATGGCGGTCGTCGGCCTCTTCGCTGCCGGGTGGCGGCTGGGATCGCGCCGGCTCGGCGTCGCGCTCGCCTTCGCGTGGGCCGCGAACCCATTCACGCTCTACTCGCTAAACATGAACTCGAACGACGCCCTCGTCGGCGCGCTCCTGGCCTGGACGTTCGCCCTCCTCGCGATCCCCGCCGCGCGGGGGGCGATGCTCGCCGCGGCCGCCCTCACCAAGTTCGCGCCGTTCGCGCTCGTGCCGCTGTTCGCGTCGCTGCGCAACCGGCTCGCGACGTTCGCCGGCTTCGCGATCGCCGCGCTGCTCCTGCTGTCGATGCTGGCGCTCGACTCCGACGGGATCTCGCTCTTCTGGCACCGGACGATCGACTACCAGCTCGGACGGGTCACGCCGATGGCGATCTGGACGGTCGGCACCTACCACCCCGGCTGGTACGACCTGCGCTGGCCGCAGCACGTGTTCCAGATCGCCGCCGGCCTGGGCATCCTCTCGCTGGCCCTCTTCCCGCGCCGCCGGCGCAAGGACGCGGCCGCGGTGGCCGCGTTCGCCGGGGCGGTCGTCCTCGCGGCGCAGATGGCGGCGAGCTACTGGTTCTACCCGTACATCTGCTGGTGGCTGCCGGTGGTGATGATCGCGCTGCTCGTGCCGCGCCCCGAGCCCGAGCCGGAGCCGGTCCCGGAACCGCCGGCCTGGCAGGGCCCGCCGCTCCCGGCCGCGTAGGCCCCTACTCCTCGACCCGGATCGCCTCGATCGAGGAGGCGCGGCCGTCGCCGTCGCACTCGATCACGACCCCCTCCAGGCGCACGCCGCCGTCGGCGGGCTCGAACCGGACCGGCATCTGGGTCGTGAAGCGGCGCAGGATCAGGTCGGTGCGCACGCCGATCACGGAGTCGTGTGGCCCGGTCATCCCGGCGTCCGTGATGTAGGCGGTGCCGCCGGAGAGGATGTGCGCGTCGCTCGTCTGGACGTGGGTGTGCGTGCCGATCACCGCGGTCACCTGCCCATCCAGGAACCGGCCCATCGCCACCTTCTCGCTCGTCGCCTCCGCGTGGAAGTCGACCAGCACGAGCGCAGCCTCCTGGCGGGCCTCGCGGACGAGGTCCTCGGCCACCGCGAACGGGCTCACCGCCGGGTCGAGGAAGAGCTTGCCGAGCAGGTTGATGACCGCCACCGGCGTGCCGTCCGCCGCCCTGGCCACGCACCAGCCCCTGCCCGGGGCGGTGCTGGGGTAGTTGGCCGGGCGCACGATGCGCGGGTCCATCCCGAGGTGCGGGTACACCTCGCGCTGGCGGAAGGCGTGGTTCCCGAGCGTGATCACGTCGACCCCGGCGCCGTGCAGGCGGCGGGCGAGGCGGCTCGTGATGCCGGTGCCGTCCGCGAGGTTCTCGCCGTTGGCCACGACGAAGCCGATGTCCCTCTCCGCCCGCAGCCGGGGCACGTGCTGCTCGATGACGCGCCGCCCCGGCGTTGCGAAGGCGTCGGCGATGAACAGGATTCTCACGTGACCGCTAGCTCTTCGTGGGGACGGGAGGCCGCGACGTCGAGGTGAGACCTCCTCGGCCGGAGCGCAGAGCCCGGTGGCGGAGGCGAGACCGCGCTCTCGCCGCAGCGCGAAGACCGTCCGCTACCGAGAAGGAGGGGGCTCGTGGGGGAACCATGGGTTCCCTCACGTTAAAGGAATACGCCGTTGGTGGCCGGCGCGGGCCCGACCTCGATGTGGACGTGGTTGCCCGCGTCCGAGCTGTACCGGGAGATCTCCTGGGTCAGCACCTTCGAGAGGTCGACGACGGCGCCGAGCTTCGTCGTGGCCGCCGAGACGGGCGTCCCGACCACGATCCCGGCGGCCGGCGAGAGGTTCGTCAGGGTGACCACGTCGGCGGGCGTCGACGTGGGCTGGATCTCGATCACGCTGCCGTGGGCGCGGCCGTCGATCACGTAGGGCCGGATGCTGACGACCTTGCCGTCGACGGGCGAGTAGACGTCGGTGCCCTCCACGGCGCCGACGTCGACCGAGCCCGTGCTCGGCCCCTGGCCGGCGTCGTCGACGTAGTAGGACGGCCCGCCGCCGCCGTCGGGCGCGCCGGTGAGCATCTTCGCGATCGTGTTCAGGACGCCGGCGTTGCGCTGTGACCCGAGCGGCACGAGCGGGACGACGTTGGACGTGCCCACCCCGTGGTAGACGATCGCCGTGATCCGGCGGTGGCTGATCGGCACGTCGAGCACGAGGTTGCCGGGCGCGGTGGCCATGCCGAGCGGCGCCGGAGGCGCGTTCGGAGCCAACTGCGAGGACGGCACGACGCTCGCGATCGCCGCGGGCGAGTTCTCGGAGGATCCCGAGCGCAGGGCCGTCGCGATGATCGTCACGACGACCAGGAGCACGCCGACCAGCGCAACCCTGCGGCGGGTGCGGCGACGGTCGGCGCGACGACGCGGATACCGGCGGCGGTGCCTCGAGGTCACGCACGCCAGGGTAGCGGATCCAGGCCGTCCGGCGGGCGTCCACGCGCAGGCGCCCGGGCGGCCGTCCGGCGCGGAATGGCCTGGAACCGCGACTGTTACGATGGCCGCGATGCCTCGCACCGGCCCGGGGAACATCGTGATCCCGCGGTGGATCCAGCTCGTGGGACTGCCGCTCGTCGTGGTGGGCGCATGGCTCTTCGTGTCGGCGGTGAACGGGGCCGTCTTCGTCTTCATCGTCGCGGCCCTGATCGCGATCCTCCTGAACCCGATCGTGCGGGCGTTCTGCGCCGTGCGCATCCCGCGCGGCCTGTCCGTGCTGCTGGTCTACGTGTGCTTCGCCGTCGCGATCGGCGGGATCAGCGTGATCGCGGGCACGGTGATCGCGCGCGAGGTGCAGTCGGTCGCCAACCAGGTGAACGACCAGTTCCGGGAGGACGCCCACGGCGTCACCCCCGCCGACCGCAAGCTGGCCGACCTCCAGCGATGGATCAACGACTCGAGCCCGGTGAAGGTGAACGTCGAGAAGCCGGGCGAGCGGCTCCTGCACCACGTCGACGTCACCCATCTCCAGCGCTACTCGGGGCGGGCGGTGTCCGTCGTCCAGTCGCTCCTGATCACGGTCTTCGAGAGCATCTTCAACCTCGTCCTGGTGATCGTGATCTCGGTCTACATGCTGCTCGACGCCCCCCGCCTCTCGCGGTTCCTGCGCCGGGTGTTCCCCGGCACCGGCCCCGACGACGACCTCGTCACGCGGGTGGAGCGGGCGCTGCTCGCCTACATCCGCGGCCAGACGATGGTGTCGCTGGCCGTCGGCGCCTCGGCCGGGATCGGCCTCGAGATCCTGGGCGTGACCGGCGTCTTCCCGGCGGGTTCGACCTACGCGCTCGCCTTCGCGGGCTGGGCGGCGGTGGTCGAGATCATCCCCTACCTGGGCCCGTGGATGGGCGCGCTGGCCCCGCTGGCCGTGGCCGCCACCCAGTCGGCGACGGCCGTGATCGGCGTCGCGATCCTGTTCCTCTTCATCCACCAGATCGAGGGCCACGTCATCGTGCCCAAGCTGATGGGCGGCGCGGTCAAGGTGCACCCGCTGGTGGTGATCTTCGCCCTGCTCGCGGCCGGCGAGCTCTACGGCCTCGCGGGCGTGTTCCTGGCGATGCCGCTGGTCGCGATCGGGCGCGAGATCTCCGCGTTCCTGCTCGAGCGGATCAGCCTGGAGCCGTGGCGGGGCGGGCCGATCCCGGTCGAGGTCGAGATCGAACCGGGGGACGAGCCGGAGCCGGACCGGCCGCCTCCGGTGTCCGCGCGGGACTAGACCGTGTCCTGGCGATCATGGTTCGAGGGGGCCAGGTCGGCCGCCTGCTCGAACGCCTCCATCGCCGCTTCGGTGCGCCCGGCCTTGCGCAGGAACTTCCCGTACCAGCGGTACGCCCGCCCCAGCTCGCAATGCCAGCCGTTCTGCCGCCTGAGCGCGTCGATCGCCGTGGCGTAGGCCTTCTCGGCCCGGTCGGGGCGGCCGGTCTCGTCGTAGCTGCGGGCAAGGACGAGGTAGCTCTCGCCGAGCTGGCCGGGGACGGACAGGTTGCCGAGCAGCTCGATCGCCTCGCGGGCCAGGTCGGCCGCGCCCTCGGGATCGCCCCCCTGGAGCGCCCGCCGCGCCTCCTCGACCCGGACGAAGCCCTCGTCCATGCTGCTCATCCGGGCGCCGTAGGCCCGCCGGGCGGCGACCAGCTCGCGGCCGGCCTCGTCTGCCTGGCTGTCGTCGAGCAGGATGTGGGCGAGCAGCAGGTGGGCGTTGGCCCGGTCCCACTCGTTGCCGGTCTCGTTCGCGACCTCGACGCCGCGGCGGGCGTAGTCGACGGCGATCTGCGTCTGCCCGGTGGCGGCGTACAGCCGTGCGAGCGCGCGGTAGGCGGTCGAGCGGGTGGCGCGGTCGATCTCCTCGGCGTCCTCGCGCAGCGCCTCCGTCAGGACGGCGGTGGCGTGCCCGTAGTCGCCCATGTCCGCGTAGGCGTAGCTGAGGTAGACCGTGTAGCCGACCAGCTTGACCGCGTCCCGCTCGGGCCGCGCCCGCATCCCGGCCAGGCAGCCCTCCAGGATCTCGATCGACCGGGGCAGGTTCGTGCCCTCGCCGTGCAGGCGGGCCAGCTCGCGGTAGAGCTCGAAGCGGTCGTCCGGGTCGGCGTCGCCCGCCCGCTCGAGCGCGTCCTCGAGGAGCTCGACGGCACGCTCGAACCGGCCCCTGCGCGAGGCGATCAGGCCCAGACCCTCGAGCGCGCGCGAGCCGGAATCGCGGTCGTCGAGCGTCTCGGCGGCGCGCAGGGTGCGCAGCAGGAGCTCCTCGGCTTCGTCCAGCCGGTCGAGGGCGACCAGCATCATGGCCTCGGACACCTGCCTGCGCGGCACCGCCGCGGGATCTTCGAGATCCGACAAGATCTCCTCTACGCGCCCCTCAGAAGTCGGAGGGCAGCCGCAGGTCGGCGGTGGGAAGCGGCGCCAGCGCGTCCTGGTTCGAGGGCGCGAGGTCGGCGGCGAGCTCGAACGCCTCCAGCGCCGCCTCGGCCCGGCCGAGCCGCTTCAGGAACTTCCCGTAGTGGCGGTATGCCCGCGCGAGCGCCGGGGCGCTGTCCCCCTGGCGCTGCAGCGAGGCGATCGCCGCCGTGTAGGCCGCGTCCGCCCGCTCCATCTCGCCGAGCTCGTCCTGCACCCGGGCGAGCACGAGGTGCGCCTCGCCGACGCGCCCGTCGGCCGCCGCCCCCTCGAGCACCGCGACCGCCTCGGTCGCGCTGCGGACGGCCTCCTCGCCGCGCCCGGCCTGGAGCGCGTGGCGCGCCTCCTCGACCAGCAGCCGGCCGCGCTGAACCGGCTCCGCGGCCGGCCCGAACACCTCCCGGGCGGCGCGCAGGTGGGTGCCCGCGTCGTCGGTGTCGCCCTGGTCGAGCAGCCGCTGCGCGTAGGTCAGATGGGCCTCGCCGAGCGCGCGGTTGTCGTCCGCCAGCTCGTACAGGGCGAGCGCCCGGTCGGAGAAGCGGATCGCCTGGTCGAGGGCGCCGGCGGTGGCGTGGGCGCGCGAGATCGCGTACTGGCTGGCCGCGCGCGAGGCCAGGTCGACGCCCTGGGCGCGGTTCGTAAGCGCCTCGGCGAGCGCCGTCGCCGAGCGGGCAAAGGCCCCGGCCTCGGCGTAGGCCTCGCTCAGCCACAGCGAGTAGCGGACGAGCTTCGCCTCGTCGGTCGTGCTGTCGCGCTCGAGCCGCGCGATGCAGTCCTGGAGCAGGGCGAGCGCGCGCGCGACGTCGCCCGCGCGGCGGTAGATCTCCTGCAGGCGGCCGTAGAGCTGCACCCGCTGGGCCGGGTCGGGCGGCGTGCCGACCTCGAGCGCCTGCTCGAGCAGCCGCCGGGCCTCGCGGTCGTCGCCGCGCTCGGCCGCGAGCAGGCCGAGGCCCTCGCAGGCCTCGCTCATGCGCTCGCCGTCGCCGTTCACCTCGGCCTCGCGCAGGACGCCGCGCAGGAGCTCCTCGGACTCCTCCAGCCGGCCCATGCGGCCGAGCACCATCGCGTCCAGCAGCTCGAGCGAGCGCGGCCGCTGCCCCGGCGCCGTCTCGCCGGTGAGCTCCTCGGTGCTGACGCCGAGGCGGCGCGCGATCTCCATCAGCACGCGCGGGCTGGGGCGGCGGTCGCCGGCCTCGATCCTGGCCAGATAGCTGTACGAGCAGCCCTCGAACGAGAGGTCGCGCTGGGTCATCCCACGCTTGCGGCGGAGGTGCCGGACGCGGGCCCCGAGCTTGCGCAGGGCCTCGTTGGAGTACTCGCCCTCGTGCATCTGCGAGACGTCCATGTCTTGACCTTCGACAGACTCGGGCCAGTCCATTCTTGGCAATCTTACTCCAGCGCCCCTGGTGCGGCAAGGCGGAAACGGCGTCCGAATACAATCCTCACATGCCGTTTCCCACCACCCGCCTGCGCCGGCTGAGGCGGACTTCCGGCATCCGGCAGATGGTGCGCGAGACGCGCCTGACCCCGTCGGATCTGATCCAGCCGCTCTTCGTGCGCCACGGCGGCGGCGAGTCGACGCCGATCGAGTCGATGCCCGGGCAGAGCCATCACGGCATCGACGGCCTGGTCGAGACGGCCGTGGGCGTCCACGCCGCGGGGGTTCCGGCCGTGCTGCTGTTCGGGATCCCCGCCCGCAAGGACGAGGCCGGCAGCGAGGCCTACGACCCGGAGGGGATCGTCCAGCTGGGGGTGCGCGCGATCAAGGCCGAGGTGCCCGAGCTCACGGTCATCACCGATGTGTGCCTGTGCCAGTACACGTCGCACGGGCACTGCGGCGTCCTGCGCGACGGGGTGGTCGAGAACGACATCAGCCTCGAGCTGCTGGCCGACACGGCCCTGTCCCACGCCGCGGCCGGCGCCGACATGGTCGCGCCGTCGGACATGATGGACGGCCGCGTCGCCGTGATCCGCTCGGCGCTCGACAACGACGGCCTCACCGACACCGCGATCATGGCCTACAGCGCCAAGTTCGCGTCGGCGTTCTACGGCCCGTTCCGCGACGCCGCCCACTCCACGCCGTCCGAGGGTGACCGCAAGGGCTACCAGATGGATCCCGGCAACGGCAACGAGGCCGTGCGCGAGGCGCTGCTCGACATCGAGGAGGGCGCCGACGTCGTCATGGTGAAGCCGGCCCTGCCGTACCTCGACGTTCTCCGCCGGCTGCGGGCGGAGACGCTCGTGCCGCTGGCCGCCTACCAGGTGAGCGGCGAGTACGCCATGCTCGAGGCCGCCGCCGCCCGCGGCCTCGTCGACCGCCGCGCGGCCGCCCTCGAGGCGCTCACCGGCGTCCGCCGCGCCGGGGCCGACCTCGTCATCACGTATTACGCCGCCGAGGCGGCGGGGTGGCTGTCCTAACCGAGACCCAGTCGGCGCGGCTCTTCGAGGAGGCTCGCCGGTTGCTGCCCGGCGGCGTCTCGAGCCCGGTGCGGGCGATGCGCTCGGTCGGCCGCGACCACCCGCTGTTCCTGGCGCGCGGCGCCGGCGGCGAGGTCTGGGACGCCGACGGCAACTCGTACGTCGACTGGGTGCAGTCCTGGGGTCCGCTGATCGCCGGCCACGCCCACCCCGACGTCGTCGCCGCCGTGACGGCCGCGGCCGCGCAGGGCACGTCGTTCGGGGCTCCCACCGAGCTCGAGCTCGAGCTGGCGCGGGAGGTGTGCGCCGCCGTGCCGTCGCTCGAGCAGGTGCGGTTCGTCTCCTCGGGCACCGAGGCGGTCATGAGCGCCGTGCGCCTCGCCCGTGCGCACACCGGGCGCACGAAGATCGTGAAGTTCGCGGGCGGCTACCACGGCCACGCCGACTCCCTGCTGGCACAGGCCGGCTCCGGCCTCGCGACGCTCGGCATCCCGTCCAGCCCCGGCGTGCCGGCGGCGGTGACGGCCGACACGCTCGTCTGCGAGTACAACGACCTGCACGCCGTGCGGGCGGTCGGGGAGCGG
>JAICJM010000250.1 GCA_025928435.1 Thermoleophilia bacterium | reverse complement strand
GCCGTGCGCGCCCGTCCCGGCCGTCCGCGCGTGGTCGAGGCCGGCGCGGCCGCCGGGTTCCTGGCCGGGATGCCCGTCGCCCGGCTGCCGCTCGAGGAGGCCACGGCCGACACGCTGCACGCGCTCGGCATCCGCACGGCCGGCGAGCTGGCGGCGCTGCCGCTGCCCGCGGTCGCCGACCGGTTCGGCCGGCCCGGGATCGCGGCCTGGCGGCTCGCGCGCGGAGAGGACGAGACCTACGTCGCCCCGCGGACGCCGCCCGAGCCGCTGCACGAGACGATCGAGTTTCCCGAGCCGGTCGGCGACGAGTTCACCCTGCGCGGGGCGCTCGTCGTCCTGATCGAGCGCCTGCTGGCCGATCGCCGCCGGGCCGGCCGCCCGCCGCGGACGCTGGTGATCTCCGCCCGGCTGGCGGCCGGGGGGTCGTGGCGGCGGCCCGTCACGCTGCGCGAGCCCACTGCGGAGCTCGAGCGGCTGCGCGACGCGCTCGCCCCCCGGCTGGTCGAGCTGCCGGCGGCCGTCGAGCGCCTGGGCCTCGAGATCACCGCTCTGAGCTCGGATGCCGACCGCCAGCTCTCGCTCCACCGGCCGCCCGGCGAGCTGCTGCGAGAGCGCGCCGCCGAGGCCGCCCGCCAGGTGCGCGCGGGCCTGGGCGAGGGCCACCTGTGGCGGGTGGTCGAGGTGGCGCCGTGGTCGCGGGTGCCCGAGGGTCGCGACCTGCTCGTCCCGTTCGACGGCTGAAGACCGAAAGGCGGGGACTGTCCCCGTCGAGCGGGGACAGTCCCCCATACTCTGCATCGATGAGCGATCTCGCCCGACGACTGGCGGTGGCCCGGGGGGATGAGCAGGCCGACCTCGTCATCGCCGGCGGGCATGTCCTCTCCGTCTTCACGCGCGAGTGGCTCCGGGCCGACGTCGCCGTCGCGGACGGCTGGATCGCCGGCGTCGGCGACTACCGCGGCCGCGAGACGATCGACGCCTCCGGCATGTGGGTCGTCCCCGGGCTGATCGACGCCCACGTCCACATCGAGTCGTCCCGCCTGCTCCCGGACGAGTTCGCCCGGCTGGTGCTCCCGCACGGGACGACCACGGTGGTCGCCGACCCCCACGAGATCGCGAACGTGCTCGGCACCGACGGCGTCCACTGGCTGCTCGACTCGACCGAGGGGCTGCCGCTCGACGTGTTCTTCATGGCGTCGTCCTGCGTGCCGGCCTCGGTATACGAGTCGCCGCGGCGCCCGCTCACCCCGGGCGACCTGGAGGGCCTCCTGCGCCGGCGGCGGGTGCTCGGGCTGGCGGAGATGATGAACTTCCCCGGCGTGATCTCCGGGTCGCCGTCGGAGCTCGAGAAGCTCGGTCTCGCCGGCGCGGAGCACGTCGACGGGCACGCGCCGGGGGTGCTGGGACCGGCGCTCCAGGCCTACGCCGCCGCGGGGATCCGCTCCGACCACGAGGCCACCACGCTCGAGGAGGGCCGCGAGCGCCTGCGTGCGGGGATGTGGGTGCTGATCCGCGAGGCCTCCGGCGCCCGCAACCTGGCCGCCCTGCTCCCGCTCGTGGCCGAGTTCGGGCCGGGTCGCCTGGCGTTCTGCACCGACGACCGCGACCCCGACCACATCGTCTCGGAGGGCCACGTCAACTCGATGGTGCGCGCGGCCGTCGCGGCCGGCGTCGACCCTGCCGACGCGCTCGTGATGGCCACGCACCACCCGGCGACCTGGCACGGCCTGCACGACCGGGGGGCCGTCGCGGCCGGACACCGCGCCGACCTGCTGCTCCTCCCCGACCTCGAGGCGTTCCGCCCGGCGACCGTGCTGAAGGACGGCCGGCCAGTGGCCGACCTGCCCTCCGCCGACGTGCCGGACTGGGTTCGGAACACCGTCCACGTCGCACCGCTGACCGGCGGCGACCTGCGCATCCCCTGGGAGGGCGGCGACGCCCGCGTGATCGGCGTGCGCCCCGGCCAGATCGTGACCGACGCCCTCGTCATGCCGCCGCGGGTCGCCGACGGAGCGGCCGTCGCCGACCCCGAGCGCGACCTGGCCAAGATCGCCGTCATCGAGCGCCACCTGGGCACTGGCAGGGTCGGGCTCGGCTTCATCCACGGCCTGGGGCTGCGCCGGGGCGCGATCGCCTCCACCGTCGCCCACGACGCCCACAACGTCGTGGTCGCCGGCGCGGACGATGACGATATGGTGCGGGCCGCCCGCCGGCTGCGCGAGATCGGCGGCGGGATGGTGGCCGTCCACGATCGCGGCATCAAGGCGGAGCTGGCCCTGCCGGTGGCCGGGCTCATGTCCGATGCCCCGGCCGAGGAGGTCGTGGCGGCGAGCCGCGCGCTGGGCGAGGCCGCCGTGGCCCTCGGGTGCACGCTCGAGGCGCCGTTCCACTCGCTCGGGTTCCTGGCCCTCTCGGTCATCCCCGCGCTCAAGATCACCGACCACGGCCTGATCGACGTCGAGCGCTTCTCGATCGTCGGCCTGCGGGCCTAGTCGGGGCAGGGCTCGACGGGCAGGCCGGCGTCCCGCCAGGCATGGAAGCCGCCGACCATGTCGGTGGCGCGCACGCCGATCTCCTGCAGCGTCGCCGCGGCCAGGCTCGACGCGTAGCCCTCCGCGCACATCACGATCAGACGCCTGCCGGCCAGCCGATCGTCCGCGTGGCCCGACGTGGGGTCGGCCTGCCACTCGAGGACGTTGCGGGGCACCACGACGGCGCCCGGCACGACGCCCTGCGCGCGGCGCTGGTCGACCGGGCGGGTGTCGACGATGACGGCACCATCGGCCACGGCGTCACGGGCGGCCGCGGGGGTCAGGCGCTCGTATCCGGCGCGAGACCGCGCGAGGAAGTCGTCGATCCCCACCGCGCTACGAGGGGTACCACTCGAGTGAGAGCGGACCCACCTTCAGGCGCCGGTACCGCCCGCGCCGCACGAGCTTCACGCCGGGGGTCTCCCGGTACAGGTTGACCGTGTACCCGCGCGTGCGCCGGCCGACGATGGTCACCGAGCGCAGGAGGCTCGGCTCGGGCTGAGGGTCACCTGCCGCCAAGATCGGAAGATCGTACCGCGCGCCGTGAAGGTCAGCCGGCCCAGACGCCGGCCACGGCGATCATGCCCGCGACGACCGCGCCGGCGAACCGCCACCGCTCCGAGAGCGCGATCGCCTTCTCCTGGTCGCCGAGGTTCACGACCACCCCGGCGCAGGCGAGCGCCGCGATCGTCGCGCCGGGGAGCTGCCACGTCCAGTCGCCGCTCGACTCGACCATGAACGCCACGTACGCCGCCGTGACGGCCGCCGCCAGCGGGTGCGCCCGGCTGCGGAGGCCCGCCCAGATCGGCGCGAAGATCGCCGCGAGCACGATCAGCAGCCCGATCACGCCCAGCTCGGCCATCGTCTCGAGCTCCAGGGTGTGGGCGTTGTAGACGAGCACCTTCACCGGCCGGTGGTGCATCCAGTACTTGTGGAACGTCGCGCCGCCCGAGCCGATGACCGGGTGCGAGGTGAAGTCGTTCCAGGCGGCCTTCCAGAAGACCGCGCGGCCGTTCAGCGACAGGCTCGCGAAGCGGCGGTTGAGGTCGCCGCCCGGGAACGTGGGCGCGGGCTTGTTGAACGTGGAGATCGCATCCCGCACCGGGCCGACCGGGCTGCCGTCGCGATGGATCCCGACCGCGACCGCGAGGCAGGCGGCGAGGACGAGTGCGGCGCCGGCCACCTTCCGGGCCCGCGGGGGCACAGCGATCCGGGCCTCCAGGCCGGCGAACAGGGCAGCCGCGCCCAGCGCGAGCGGCACGAGCGCGACGAGCCTCGCCGCCGTGGCCGCGCCCTGCGACCGCTGCGGCCCGAACTGGCGCTGGAAGATCGTCAGGGCCGGGTGCGCGTGGATTGCGACGATCGCCCCGACGGCGCCGATGGAGCCCGCGGCCATCGCGGCGACGAGCTGCAGGCGGCGGCGGTCGATCGCGACCATGACGACCAGGCCGATGACGAGGCTGATCAGTGCCCCCCGGCTGAAGGTGAGGTAGACGACCGCCGCGAGCGGGAGCAGCGCCGCAGCGGCCAGCATCCGCACGAGCATCCCCGCGCGGGCGGCGAACCCGAGCGCCAGCAGCACGCCGACGCCGGCGTAGGCCCCGAGGGCGTTCCAGTAGCCGATCGGCTGGTACAGGCGCCCGAACTGCGAGCCGGACGTGAACATCCCGAAGACGCCGGGATAGAGGCGCGTCGCGAGCGCGTACGAGGCCACGGCGGTGATGCCGGTGAGCGTCCCCAGGGCGACCGGCACCGCCCGGCCTCCCGCCGCCCCCAGGATCAGCGCGCCGAGCGCCGCGACGTAGACCAGCAGGAAGCGGATGTCGGTCGCCGTCGCCGAGCGATCGTCCGACCACAGCCACGATGCGGCCGTCCACGCCCACAGGAGCGCCATCGCGCCTCCCGCGACGAGAGCCGGGCGGGAGAGCCGCAGCTCGCCGCGCGTCCCGGCCAGGACGCCGATCGCGGCCAGTCCGGAGGCGGCGATGACGATCCGCCACACGCCCAGATACCCACCCGGCCAAGCGCCGAAGTAGTAGGCTCCGCGGTCATAGGCGAGGAGCGCGACGGCGGCGCCGGTGACGACGTACGCCACGGCCCCACCCCAGCCCCCGGGAACGGCCGAAACACGCCATTCACGGGCCAGAACGGTGCGCCTCGTACCACGTTCGATGGTGCCCGAACTCGACAAATTCTCCTCAGGTCTGGCATGCCGACCGCCAGGTGGGGTATTGTGCAGCTATGGTAGGCGTGTCAACGGAACGGAGCGAACCAATGGGAAAGCGCTTGAAGCGCCGATCCGTTGCCGCCGCCTTGCTTACGCTGGCGGTGGTGGCGACGATCG
>JAICJM010000232.1 GCA_025928435.1 Thermoleophilia bacterium | reverse complement strand
ATCACGGCCGACAACCCGACGCCCCCGCAGCCGAACACGGCCACTCGCTCGCCCGGCGCCACCCGGGCGGTGCGCCAGGCGGCGCAGACGCCGGTCGTGATCGCGCAGCCGACGAGCGCGGCGACGTCGAACGGCACGTCGGCGGGGATCGGGATGCACGACGCCTCCGGCACCACGGTGTGCTCGGCGAACGTCGAGAGCAGCGAGTAGTGGTAGGCGGGCCGGCCGTCGTGGGAGAGGCGGGTGGTGCCGTCGAGCAGCCCGCCCGCGTCCATGGCCGGGAAGGCGGCCGCGCACAGGTGGGGCAGGTCGCGGCGGCACTCGTCGCACACCCCGCACGCCGGCAGCCACGAGAGGGCGACGCGGTCGCCGGCGGCGACGGCCGTGACGCCCGGGCCGACCGCCTCCACGATCCCCGCGCCCTCGTGGCCGAGCACCGCCGGGCAGCGCGTCTCGGCCGTGCCGTCGATCGCGTTCTGGTCGGAGTGGCAGACCCCGCTCGCGTGCAGCCGGACGAGCACCTCGTGCTGCTTCGGCGGATCGAGCTCCAATTCCACCACGCGCAGGCTGGCCCCGGTTTCGGGGAGGAGTGCGGCTCGCGTCCTCAACGCGGGGCGAGGATACACTCGCGGCGTGATCACGGCCCGCACCGACGTCGTCGGCAGCCTCCTGCGCCCGCCGGAGCTGCTCGAGGTCCGCGACCGGTTCGATCGCGGCGAGGCGTCGGCCGCCGAGCTGAAGCGGGCCGAGGACCGGGCCGTGGACGCGGTCGTCGAGATGCAGGAGGGCGCCGGCATCCAGGTCGTCACCGACGGCGAGATGCGCCGGCTCTCGTTCCAGAGCGGGCTCCCCGACGCCGTGGACGGGTTCGGCGACGTCCCGCTCGACGCGTACCTGTGGGGCGACTGGCACGGCGAAGACGTCGGCGACCGCTCGACCGAGCGGCCGTCCGGCCTGGGAGTCCGCGAGCGGCTGCGGCGACGTCGCCACATCGCCGCCGAGGACTTCACCTACCTGCGCGGCCGGGCGGCGGCGATCCCCAAGCTCACGCTCACGAGCCCGAGCCTGTACGCCAACCTGTGGTCGGCCGAGCACTCGCGTGACGCCTATCCGACGCTGGACGACTTCCTCGACGACGTGGCCGAGCTCACCCGCGACGAGGTGGCGGAGCTGGCCCGGCTCGGGTGCACCTACATCCAGCTCGACGCGCCCCATTACCCGCTCCTGATCGACCCGGAGACGCGCGCGTTCTACGAGCGCCAGGGCTGGACGGCCGACCGCTACATCGCGCGCGGGATCGAGCTCGACAACCACGTGATGGCGGGCCACCCGGACGTGACGTTCGGCTTTCACCTCTGCCGTGGGAACCAGGCCAGCCGCTGGCTCGTCTCGGGCGGGTACGAGCCGATCGCCCGGGCCGTGTTCCGCAACGTCGCGGCCCAGCGGCTCCTGCTGGAGTACGACGACGAGCGGTCGGGGTCGTTCCAGCCGCTGGACGAGGTGCCGGACGACAAGATGGTCGTGCTCGGCCTCGTGACGACCAAGTCGCCGCGGCGCGAGACGGTGGACGAGCTGGAGGGGCGCATCCGCGAGGCCGCCCGGCACGTCGGCCTGGAGCGGCTCGCCGTCAGCCCACAGTGCGGGTTCGCGACCTCCGTTCTGGGGAATGCGCTCTCGCACGATGACCAGCGCGCGAAGCTCGAGACGCTCGCCCGGACCGCCGAGCGGGTGTGGGGCTGATCACCTCCGCCGGGACGCGAAGTGGCGATTCCGGAAGGGCTCCGTCACAATACGGGCGGTGGACGGACCGTCACACGGCACCGTGCCAAGCGTGCTGGTCGTCTGCCCGAGCCAGCGCGACCGGCTGAACTTCGCCGACGAGCGGATCCTCGATCGGTACGCGCTCCGTTTTGCCGGACAGCCGATCGATGCCAGCTTCGACGCGCGCACGTTCGTCGACCACATGATCCGCTTCGGCCCTCCCGCCGACGGCATCTTCGGCTCGAGCGACGCCACGGGCCACATCGCCTCGATCCTGGCCGAGGCCGCCGGCCTCCCCGGGCCCGGCCGGGAGGCGTTCATGCGCTGCCACGACAAGCTCGCCTCGCGCGAGATCCAGGCCCGGGCGGTGCCGGAGGCGACCCCGGCGTTCGCGGCGGTCGACCTCGACGACCCCGACGTGCGCCCGCCGCTGCCGTTCCCGTTCTTCATGAAGCCGACCGCGGCCCACCTCTCCCAGCTCGCCTACCACGTCCACGACGAGGCCGAGTTCGCCGGCGTGGTTGCCCAGGCGCGGCGGGAGATCGACGCGATCACGTCCCAGGAGCGGGCGCTCGAGGGCCGCGATTTCCGGACGCTGATCGCCGAGGAGCTGCTCGAGGGGTCGCTCGTGACCCTCGAGGGCTGGATGCAGGGCGGGAAGGTGACGCCCATCGGCGTCACGGACGCGGTGATGCACCCGAACGGCATCAGCTTCCTGCGGTTCGAATACCCGAGCCGGCTGCCCGAGGGCCCCCAGCGGGCGATGGCCGACATCGCCGAGCGGCTCATGCCGGCGCTCGGCTTCGGCGACAGCACGTTCAACATCGAGTTCTTCGTCCGCCCCGACGGCCGGCCGATGATCGTCGAGGTGAACGGGCGCATGGCGTCGCAGTTCGCGCCCCTCGTCGCGGCGGTGCACGGCGTGTCGACGTACGAGCTCCAGCTCGCCCTCTGCACCGGCCGCACCCCCGACCTCCCGCCGGCGCGAGCCGACACGGTGGCCGCGAGCTTCCTGCTGCGGACGTACGCCGACGCCGTCGTGCGGTCGGTGCCCGACCCGACGACCGTGCTCGAACGCTACCCGCACGCCCACGTCGAGGTGCTCGTTCGGCCCGGCCACCGGTTGAGCGACTACGACGACGACACGGTGAGCCACCGGCTGGCCGTTGTGGCGCTGGCGGCCCGTGACCGCGCGTCGCTGCTGGCCCGGTTCGCCGAGACCGTCGACCTGCTGCCGTTCGAGCTCGAGCCGGTCTCGACACCCGTGCGCCGATAGGGTGGGGACTGTCTCCGCCCAGCGGGGACAGTCCCCGATTCTCCGCTCAGTCGGTGCGCTTGGGGATACGGGCGACGGCGCTCACGTCCTCGTCGCCGAAGCCGCCGTCCATGAGCCCGTCCTCCTGGGTCGCCACGAGCGCGGCCACATCCATCGGCACGCCGGCGCGCTCGGCCTCGTCGAGGGCAATCCCGAGGTCCTTGCGGTGGAGGGCGAGCTTGAAGCCCAGCGGGTAGGTGTTCGAGATCATGTTCGCCGCGCGGTTCTGGAGCACCCACGAGGCCGCGGCGCCGCCCGAGAGCGCCTCGACCAGCTTCTCGAGCGGCAGGCCCGCCGCCTGCGCCAGCGCGATGCCCTCGCCGACGGTCGCGTAGGTGCCGGCGATCATGACCTGGTTCACGGCCTTGGCCACCTGGCCGGCGCCGCTCGGCCCGAGATGGGTGATCTTGCTCCCGATCGCGTCCAGGATCGGGCCGGCGCGGTCGACGTCGGACTCCTCGCCGCCGCAGAAGATGGTGAGCGTGCCCTTCTCGGCGCCCTCCGAGCCGCCGGACACGGGCGCGTCGACCATGCCGATCCCGCGCTCGCGCAGCTTCGCGGCCATCTCCGCGGTCGCCGCCGGCGACACCGTGGAGCAGTCGACCACGAGGCCCCCCGTCCCCAGGCCCTCCGCGACGCCGTCGGGGCCGAGCAGGACGTGCTCGAGGTCAGGCGTGTCCGAGACGCAGACGAGCACCGCCTCGGCGTTCGCGGCGGCCGCCGCCGGCGTCTCCGCGCGGGCCGCGCCCGCCTCGGCGAGCGGCTCCTCGCGCTCGCGGGTGCGATTGTGCACCGTCACCTCGTGCCCGGCCGCGAGCAGGTGCCGCGCCATGGGCGCACCCATCGTTCCGAGCCCGATCACCGCCACGCGCATCGGCGCGAGTCTAGCGCCGGTTTGAGTCGGGCCCGGCCCCGCACGTCAGTCGCCCGCGATGTCGCGGCGCTCCTGCTCCATCGAGCGGCGCAGGATGGCCGAGCGGGTGACGCGGTCGAGGTTGTCCCAGGCGATGGTGGCGACGGAGCTGCCGCGCGCGTCGGTGTGCACCGTGCCGACGATGGCGTCGGTCTCGACGCCGAAGCCGAGCGTTCCGTCCTCCATCGACACGTGCAGCCGCTCGCCCTCGTGCAGCTCCCGCTTGGTGATGATCTGGGCATCGTCGGCGGAGATCTGGAGGGCATGGGCGCCGAACGCCTCGCCCCGCTCGGTCCGGCACCGCATTGCCTGCCAGACGGTCATGCGCACGTGCTTGTGCCGGCCCGCGTTCAGCTGCTCGACTGCGTACACCGCCCGCATCAGCCGCTGCTCGACGCTGCGGTCGAGCGGGTCGAAGTCGATCGCGTAGCGGTAGAGCTCGTCGTCGAGCGGCTCTACCCGCAGGACGGTGGCGTCGAGGCGCGCGGTGGTGTCGTCGTCCATCCGGAAGACGACCCGCACCCGGTTGCCGGGCACGAGCGAGTGCTCGGTGACGACCTTGACTCCGCCGGCCGAGAGGTCGACCGACCGCACCACCATGAGGCTCGTGCGCCCGCGCTCGTCCAGGGCAGCGCACGACACCGGCAGCCGGACCATGACTCGGAAGAACTCCCTGCGCTCCGCATCCATTTGGTAGTCAAGATCGGCTCGTGCGGGCCGACCCTTGATGGCGAAAACGGGCCGGCCTACTCCTCGCCCATGAACGGGTAGCGGTAGTCGGTCGCCGGCACGAACGTCTCCTTGATCGTGCGCGGGCTGGCCCACCGGATCAGGTTCCACATCGAGCCGGCCTTGTCGTTCGTCCCCGACGCCCGGGCGCCGCCGAACGGCTGCTGACCGACGACCGCGCCGGTCGGCTTGTCGTTCACGTAGAAGTTCCCGGCGGCGTTTCGCAGCGCGTCGGAGGCGTGCTCGATCGCGCCCCGGTCGGTGGCGAAGATCGCCCCGGTGAGCGCGTACGGCGAGGTGCGGTCGACCAACTCGAGCGTGTCGTCGACCTTCTTCTCGTCGTAGACGTAGGCGGTCACGACCGGCCCGAACAGCTCGCGCTGCATCAGGTCGAAGCCGGGGTCGCGCGTCTCGATCACCGTCGGGCGCACGAACCAGCCCTCGGAGTCGTCGGTGTCGCCGCCGACGACCACCTCGGCCTCCGGCGAGTCGGTGGCGAGCTTCACGGCGTCGCGCTGCGTCGCGAACGAGCTGCCGTCGATCACGGCCCCCATGAAGTTGCGGAAGTCCTGCACGTCGCCCATCCGGATGGTCGAGACCTCCTCCTGGAGCGCCTCGCGCAGCTGCGGCCACAGGTTGGACGGCGCGTACACGCGCGACGCGGCCGAGCACTTCTGGCCCTGGTACTCGAACGATCCGCGGACGACCGCCGTGGCGACGGCTGCCGCGTCGGCGGAGGGGTGGGCGAAGATGAAGTCCTTGCCCCCGGTCTCGCCGACGATGCGCGGGTACGACTTGTAGCTCGCGATGTTGTCGCCGACGGTCTTCCACATCGACTGGAAGACCGCGGTCGAGCCGGTGAAGTGGATCCCGGCCAGGTCGGGGTGGGCCAGCGCCGGGTCGCCGATGTCGCGCCCCGAGCCCATCACCATGTTGAT
>JAICJM010000281.1 GCA_025928435.1 Thermoleophilia bacterium | reverse complement strand
GGCAGGATCGCCCTCGACCGCGACGGCGGGCTGGGACAACGACGACGAATAAGGGTGGTTGCATGAGCACGATCTACTACGAGTCCGACTGCGATCCCGGCGCCCTCGGCGGCAAGACGATCGCGATCATCGGGTACGGCAGCCAGGGCCACGCCCATGCCCTGAACCACCACGACAGCGGCAACACCGTCGTCGTCGGCGCCCGCCCCGACTCGCGGGCGTGGAAAGCCGCCTCGGACGACGGCCTCGCCGTTGCGACGGTGGCCGAGGCGACGGCGCAGGCCGACATCGTCATGGTGCTGGTGCCCGACCACATCCAGGCCGGCCTCTTCCGCGACGAGATCGCGCCGCACCTGCGCCCCGGCTCGATGCTGATGTTCGCGCACGGGTTCACCATCCACTTCGGCCAGATCGCGCCGGCGGCGGACATCGACGTGGCCATGATCGCGCCCAAGGGCCCGGGCCACCTCGTCCGGCGCCAGTACACGCAGGGCATCGGCGTCCCCGGCCTGATCGCCGTCCACCAGGACGCGAGCGGCTCGGCGCGGCAGCTCGCCCTGGCGTATGGCCATGGGATCGGCTGCGCCCGCGGGGGCCTGATCGAGACCACCTTCGAGGAGGAGACCGAGACCGACCTCTTCGGCGAGCAGGCCGTCCTGTGCGGCGGCGTCACCCGCCTGATCCAGACCGGGTTCGAGACCCTCGTCGAGGCCGGCTACCAGCCCGAGATCGCGTATTTCGAGTGCCTCCACGAGCTGAAGCTGATCGTCGACCTGATCTGGGAGGGCGGCCTGGCCGGGATGCGCTACTCCATCTCCGACACGGCCGAGTACGGCGACCTCACGCGGGGCCCCGTCGTCATCGACGAGCACGTGCGCGAGAAGATGCGCGGCCTCCTGCGCGACATCCAGGAGGGCCGGTTCGCCCGTGACATCATCGCCGAGGAGGCGGCGGGCAGGCCGCAATTCACGGCGCTTCGCCGCCACGCGGCCGAGCACCAGATCGAGCAGGTGGGCGCCGAGCTGCGGGCGATGATGCCCTGGATCGGCCAGTCGGCCAAGGAGAAAGCGAAGACGTAGGGGGCCGGCTCCGCGAGGACGCTCGGGCCCCGAGGGGTGGGCGCGTTTTCAGGATGATCAGGGCGTCCCGCCGCGCGCGGCGGCCGAGGCCGCAGACGCACGCGCTGAACGCCTCACGGATCCGGCGACCACCGACCTCACCGTGGACCACGACGTTCAAGGGGGTGGCCGGGCAGAAGCATGCGGTGGAGTTCCGCGGAGCCGCCCGGTAGTCGAGCAGCGCCGTGCAGAGCCGCGTTTCCCACGAGGTCGGCCCGGCTCGATCGCGGCCCTTCGGGGCTCGGCACATGACCGTGAAGCGACGCCGGACGCTGGGCCCGAAGAAGTGGTTGCTCCGACCACCGGCCCGGCTCGCGTAGACACCGCGGATCGAGAACCGCGCATACGCCCTGGTGCGGACCGGCATCCTGGACTCGTGGTGGGATCCGCCCGGCCGCGGTGAAGCGGCGCCGCCGAAGCACCCGCCCGCGATGCATGCGAGTCCGGCGGTGACGACAACGAGGGCAAGGCGCGTCACGCCGTTGGGACAGCCCGGCCGGTGGAATGGTTCCAGCCGGCCGGAAAGGGCATCTCCTCGCCGCGGGGCTGACTCAGGGGCGGCGGCCGTCCAGCCGGATCGTCCAGGGGTCGACCGACTCGACCACGAGGTGGGACTCGTGCCAGGGGTCGCGCGCCAGCGTGCTCCTGACCTCCTCCTCGGACGCGGCCTCGATCGCGAGGATGACGCGGTGCTCGTCTCCGAGCGGCCCGCCGAGGACGATGAACCCGTCGGCGACGAGCCCGTCCATGAAGGCGGCGTGCTCCTCCCATCCCGACTGTCCCTCAAGCGGCGCGGAGGGGTCCCATTCAGGACCCCTCCGGCGCTCGAGTACGAAGAATATCGGCACGGGCCGGGCTCAGCCGGCCCTGTGTAGCGGCCCGCCGCCGCCTCTCGGCGCGAACCGCCGAACCCGCGTCGGCCGCATCTGCCCGGCCCCGGCGACCCCGGGCCAGGTGGATCGGGCGCTCACGGGCGTGGGCCTGCGCACGCCGCCCGCCGCCCCGAGGGGCATCGGCTGCGGCCAGCCGGCGGGGCTCAGGTCGCGCGGCCGGCCGGTGTAGGTCAGGCCATGGCGGCGGGCGCCGTGCTCGGCGACCGGCGCGGGCGGCGGCTGCGACTCGGTCGCGGCAGCCTCGAAGGCGGGCTCCGGGGGCGCCTCCGCGACCGGCTCGGGCTCCTCCACGATCACCGGCTCCGGCTCGTCCGGCTCGGCGACGGGCTCCGGCTCGGGCTCGACGGCCTCGGGCTCCGGCTCGGCCGCCGCAGCGGGAACGAACGCCTCCTGCGCGGGCTCCGGAGCCGCCTCCGGCGGCCGTTGCGGCGCGCGCACGGGCGCCTCGAAGGCCTGATGGCGCTCGCGCGACCGACGCCACATCACATAGAGCGCCGCTCCTGCGGCCGCGCCGATCAGGATGCCCTTCCCGATCGCGCTCGACTTCGACGACATCTTCTGCCCTCCCGTTTAAGGGGAAGGGATCGTAGCGCCGATCCGCGGCATGCGAAATCCCCCGTACGGGTAATGCCAGGTGGCGGCGCGGGCGATCCGTTCGCAGGCGCCTTGCGAATGATGCTCATGGACGCCCTCGCGACCGGTACGATCGCCGCTCCCGTGCCCGAACCCGCCCCCGCCCTGGTCACCGTTGCACCACGGAGCCCGGCGCGCGGCGTGGCGCTGATCGCGCACGGCGGCCGGTCGAAAGGCACCGCGCGGGACTCGAACCTGCGCACGCCCGCCCTGCGCATGTTCCCGTTCCTGGCCGACCTGGCCCGGGCCGGCCGCCGCGGTGGCCTGGCCGTGGCCCAGCTGCGCTACCGGGTGGTGGGCTACAACGACGGCGACCCCGTCCGCGACCTGGAATGGGCCCTGAACGAGCTGTCGGGCCGGTTCGGCGCCCCGGTGTGCCTCGTCGGCCACTCGATGGGCGCCCGCGCGGCGCTGCGGGCCGCCGGCCACGACTCGGTGCGCGCCGTCGCCGGGCTCGCCGCCTGGTGCCCGCCCCAGGAGCCTGTCGCCCAGCTCGCGGGCCGCACGGTCATGCTCGTGCACGGCTCGCGCGACCGGGTCACCGATCCGGCCGGGTCGCTGCATCTCGGCCGCCGCGCCCGCGGCACCGCCGCCCGGATCGCCCGCTTCGAGGTCGCCGGCGCCGGGCACGCGATGCTCGAGCGGCTGCCGCTGTGGCAGGCGATCACGCGCCGGTTCGTCCTCGGGACGCTCGGCCTGGAGCCGATGGACGCGCGCATCGCCGCGGCCTTCGCGCTGCCCCCCGAGCGCGCCCTGCGGGTGCCGTTGTGAGCCGCCTGCGCGTCGCGGTCGTCGGCAGCGGCGTTGCGGGCCTCACGGCCGCCCACATCGTGGGCCGGACGCACGAGGTGACGCTGTTCGAGCGCGACGAGCGCCTCGGCGGCCACGCCAACACGATCGCCGTGCGGGCGGCGGACGGGCGCGAGGTGGCGCTGGACACGGGCTTCATCGTCCACAACGAGCGCACCTACCCCACCCTGCTGCGGCTCTTCGCCGAGCTCGGCATCCGCACGCAGGAGAGCGACATGTCGTTCGGCGTGCGCTGCGAGGGCTGCGGGCTCGAGTACGCCGGCGCCCGCGGGATGCAGGGCGTCGTGCCCCGTCCGGGCGTGCTGGGACGGCCGCGGTACCTGCGCATGCTGG
>JAICJM010000127.1 GCA_025928435.1 Thermoleophilia bacterium | reverse complement strand
GAGAATCGCATCGCGGTCGGCCAGCCCAGGTAGCCGTCCCCGCCGAGGATCAAGACTCGCATACGCGTCACTCCGTACGTTCGTGGTGGAATCGTGCGGCCCCTCCGACCGCGGGGCAGTAACGATAGCCGGAATGCTATCTAGCCCGGCCGATAGCGGTCGCCGCAACCCTCCCCTGGCGGGAACGGGGGTTCGTTAGCATCCGCGCCGTGCATGCGCGCAGGCTCGAGCTGGCGGCCGTCGCCGCCCTGGCCGCCGGCCTGCTCGCGGCCCGTGGGCTCGGCCTCGCCGCGATCGCCGTGTGGCTGGCCTTCGCCCTCGTGTTGCTGGTGCCCGGCTGGCTGGCGCTGCGGGCGCTCGAGCTCGAGGGCGAGCTGGGCCGGGCCGGGAGCGCGTCCGTCGCGGCGGCGCTCGGGCTGGTGGCGTGGGGGCCGCCGCTCGCGCTCGCCTACCTGATCGGGCTGCCGCTCGGGTTCGTGATCGGCGCCCTCGCCTGCGAGATCGCCGCCCTGGCGGCCTTCGTCCGGCGCCCGTCGGCGCTGCCGGGGGCCCCCGCGTGGGAGCTCGCCGGGGGCGCGGCCGGGGTCGCGGCGTTCGCCTACCTGGCCTGGCGGCTGTCGCTGTCCGTCGTCGGCGACGGCCTCTTCCACGTCGGGCTCATGCGCAAGCTGGAGGACGTCTCGTCGATCTCGTTCGGGAGCGTCTCACCGTTCCTGCACGGGCCGGCCAACGCGGGCTACGCGTTCCCGATCATGCACGCCGCCCTGGCCGGCGTCGCCCGCCTGGCCGGGACCGACCCGGTGACCGCGTTCCGCGACGTGCAGCCCCTGTGCGCGGCCCTCGCCATCGCGTCGGCCTACGCCCTCGGGCGGGCCCTCACCGGGCATCGCGGGATCGGCCTCCTCGCGGCCGTGTTCGTCGCGTGGGACCTGTGCTCGCTCTTGAACGGCCTCGTGATCCAGATCAACCAGCCGGCGCCGTTGTCGGTCTGGGTGCTGACGCCGGCGGTGCTGATCCTGTTCCTGCTCGAGATCGGGCGCGTTCGCCGGGCCGCGCCGGCGACGGCGGCCGCATTCGTGTCGATCGCCCTCGTGCATCCGACCTACGCCGTGCCGGCGCTGGTGCTCGCCGCCGGCCTCCTGGCCGGGGCGTGGCTGGCCGGAGGGCGGGGGGTGCGCACGCCCGCCCTCACGCTCGCCGGCGCGACCGTCCTGATCGGCGCGATCTCGCTCTGGATCTGGGCGATCGCGATCCACGGCGGCCACCGCCATCCGGTGCTCTCGCATCCCGACGAGTTCGTGCTCCACGGCCGCCGGGCGCTCCTCATGTACCCCTGGGCGCCCGTGTTCGAGCGCGGGTACGTGCTGGCCGCGATCCTGCTCCTGCCCCTCGTCGTCCGCTACCGGCGGCTCCTGCCCCTCGCCGGCTCGAGCGTCGCGCTGCTCCTCTTGCTGCTCGTCCCGGGCGTGAACACCGCCATGATCGTCGCCGTCGGGATGGGGCAGTTCCACCGCTTCTGGCAGCCGCTGACCTGGCCGGCCGTGGCGGCGGCCGGGGCCTGCATCGTCGCGGCGGCGCTGGGCCGCTGGACGTGGCCGCTCGCGGTCGCGCTCGCCCTGGGCCTGCACGAGGCGCGCGGCCTCGACTGGGTCTGGCAGACCCCGACGAGCGTCCTGGTCGTCGCGGCGCTCGTCGCCGTGCCGCTCGCCCTGTGGCGGCCGTCGCGGCGGGCGCCCGCCCTCGCCGTCTCACCGGCCGCGGTCGCGCTGGTCGTCGCCCTGCTGGCCCCGTGGGTGTGGCACTGGGGGCCGGTCGTGCGCGACTCCGCCGAGGCCGGCCCGTACCGCCCGGAGCCGGCCTTCGAGACGGTGCGGATCACGCCGGGCGTCGCACACGAGTTCCGCCGCCTGCCGGGCCCGGCGCCGGTGGTGCTCGGCGACCCGCAGCGCCTGTTCGAGCTCTTCGCCTTCGCCGACATCCGCGCCGCCGTCCTGCCCGAGGCCCGCACGCGGGCGGTGCCGAAGCTCGACGAGGCGTCCCGCAACCACCTGGGCCAGGCCTTCTTCTCGCTCGAGACCACCGATGCCCGCAGGAACCAGATCCTGCGCCGTCTGCACGTCGACTATGTCCTGCTCGACCTGCGCGACCAGCCGCCCGACGTCCTGCGCCGCATCATGGCCGACCCGGCGCTCGCGTTCGTCTACCGCGACCCGGCCGACGTGCCCGATCACCTGGGCCGGTTCGAGATCCTGCGCGTGAAGGACGCGACGACGGCCCGCTCGGCCGCCGGCAGGCCGGCCGGCAGCAGCACGGCGTAGGCGATCGACCCGGCGACCGTCGTGGCGGCCGCGACGACCCACCACGCATGGGCGTCGGTCGCCGCCCGCGCCGCCCAGGCGGCGGCCGCGCAGCCGGCGGCCGGGAGCGCGAGCCGCGTGTAGCCGGCGTCGAACGGCTGGATGCCGACGCGGCGGGCGACCTGCGCCAGCCGGACGAGATTGACGGCCACGAGCGCTGCGGCCGAAGCGGCGGCGGCACCGGTCGGTCCCTCGGCGGCGGCGAGCGGGATCGCGAGGCCCAGGAGGAGGGCCGCCGCGAGCACGTTGTCCGCCAGGTCGAGGCCCGTGAACCCGGCCATCACGAGCACGAACGCGACGCCGCCGGTGGCCACGTTCACCGTCTGCCCGACGAGCATGATCCGCAGCGGGGTCGACCCGGCCGAGTACCCAGGGCCGAAGGCCTCGAGCGCCTGCGGGGCGGCGACGAAGAGGACGATCGCGAGCGGCAGGGTGGCCGCGAGCGCCCAGCGGGTGGCGCGCTTGAAGAGGGCGTCCAGCCGCTCCCGCTCGCCGCGGGCGTGCAGGTCGGCGGCGAACGGTGAGAACACCAGGTTCACCGACGTCAGGAAGAGCAGGATCAGCTGCGAGATCCGGCCCGCGGCCGCGTACGCGTCCAGGCGGCGGCCGGAGGCGTAGTGGGCGAGGACGAACAGGTCGCCCCAGAAGAGCGTCTGCGCCAGCAGGGCCGACGGCGCCCGGGGGGCGCCGTAGCGCAGGACTGCCGAGACCTCGTCCCGCGTCGCCGGGCGGCTCTCGGGCCAGTTCGCCAGCCGCCGCCACATCGCCCACGCGGCGACCAGGCCGCCCAGCCAGGACAGGTCGTACGCGGCGATCGCGGCATCCGCCTCGCCGCCGAGCGCGATCGCGATCCCCGCGAGCGCGATCCACGCCACCGGCTGGCCGATCCAGAACACCCACAGGGTCGGTCCCATCCGCTTCAGACCACGGGTCGCGCCCAGGTACACGTTCGTGGTCGCGACCAGCGGCAGCGCGGCCGCGCCGACGGCGATCGCCTCGGCCCGGTCGCCGGCCAGCGGCGAGAGCGCCGCGACCGCCGCCCCGAGGACGACGCCGGCCGCGAGCGCGATGCCCGCGCACCGGTCCACGAGGCTGCGCAGGCCCGCCATGTCGCCCGCGCCGGCGCCGATCGCCACCGCCCGTACCGAGGCCAGGTCCATGCCGAAGCGGGCGCCGGCGGCGGCGACGAACGCGAACTGGACCGCGACGGTGACAAGGGCGAGGCCGCCGTGGGGCAGCGACCGGCCGAGGAGCAGCTGCACGCCGAACGCGGCCACGACCCCGGCCGCGAGGCCGATGACGTTCGCGCCCGTCCCGGCGAGGAGGGTGCGCTCGTCCGTCACGCCGTGCGCGGGCCCGCTACTCGAGGTAGCCCAGCCCGCGCAGGCGCTCCTCGACCTCGCGCTGCTCCTGGTCGGAGAACACCGCCGCCGGCTCCTCCTCCGCGGCGGCGGCCGACCAGGCGGCGTCGGGCTCGACGCCGGCCGCCCGGGAGATCAGGGCGGCGAAGTCGGTGAGCGAGAACTCGGCGCCGTTCGCGGGCCCGGCGCCCGGCCCGGCTGAGACGTAGACGCCCTCCGGCCGGTGGTCGCCCGACAGCCAGTCGGCCTGTTCGACCATCGCCCGGGCGTGGGTGAGCGAGTAGCGGGGCGCGGCCTCGAGCAGGAGGTCGGGGGCCCGGTCGAGGTAGGTGCCCTGGAGCACCTGCTCGCGCGGCACCGCCCGCCGGATCGGCCGCTCGCCGGTGCCGGGGTCGGTGAAGCCCTCGAGGGCGGCGGCCAGCTCCGACCGCGCTCGCTCGTAGTCCTCAGGCGCGATCGTCCCCTCCGGCTCGCGCCCGCGCAGGGCGAGCGACACGCCCTCGCCGGTCGAGACGACGCTCGTGTAGGCCCGCGTCCGCGCCCAGTCGATCGGCGCGGTCGGCACGGCCACCTTGCCGTGCAGCCCGAGCTTGTCGTAGGCGACCCGCGCGATCGACCGCACCCGGCCCCACGCGAGCAGGCTCACGACCGCCGACCCGCGCCCCTGGTGCAGGTACCCGAGGTGCTCGAGCACGCGGTTCATGTTCAGCGCCCGGGTGCAGGGCTGGTGGCCGTGGTCGGACATGAGCACGACCGTGTCGGACTCGTCGGTGCGCTCGACCAGCGTCCCCAGCTCCCGGTCGAGCAGCCGGTAGACGTCGCGCACGCGCTCGGCGACGGGCGTGGCGGCCGCGCGCGCGTGGTCGGGATGACCGGGATGGACGTACTCGAGCAGGCAGTGCTGGATGCGGTCGGGGGAGACGAACACGGCGCAGGCGACGTCCCACGGGTTCTCGTCCATCAGCCGGCGCACGGCCTCGGCCCGGGCCGTCGTCACCTTCTCCACGTCGGCGATGAGGTCGAGCGGGCGGTTGCGGAAGGTCGTCCAGGAGCCGCCGTTGATCGGCCAGCCCAGGTCGGGCCCGGCCTCGGCCGGGTGCGAGTAGACCGCCTTGGGCGGGATGACGCCGCCCGAGATGACGACGCCGCGCACCGGGATCGGCGGGTAGGTGAGCGGCACGTTCAGCAGCAGCACGGTGCGGCCGGCGTCCGAGAGCCGCTGGGGCCAGGTGGGCGCCAGGATCGAGCGGGACGAGACGGGCATCCGCCGCGTCTGGCCGGGCCGGTGCTCGAGGATGTCGAAGACGCCGTGCCCGGCCGGGTCGACGCCCGTCAGGAAGGACGGCCACGCCGCCCAGGAGTGCGACGGCACGACCGACCGGGCCACGCCGCGGGCGCCCCGCTCTGCCAGGGCCGCCAGGTTGGGCAGGTCGCCGGCCGCGAGCAGCGGGTCGAGAATGTCCCAGTCGGCCCCGTCCCAGCCGACGACGAGCACACGGTTCGACATGGGCGGGCAGGATACCGGGATGAGCACGTCCCTCCTGCCCGATACCGCCGCCGTCGCGGGCGGCCGGCTGGCCGTCGGCGGCGTCGCGCTCGCCGATCTCGCCGCCCGCCACGGCACGCCGCTGCTCGTCTACGACGAGGCGACGCTGCGGAACCGGGCGCGGGCGTACCGCGAGAGCCTGGCCGCCTATCCGGGGCCGTCCCGGCTCGCGTTCGCGTGCAAGGCGCAGACGACGGTGGCCGTCCTGCGGGTGCTGCTGGAGGAGGGCCTGGGCATGGACGTCGCCTCCGAGGGCGAGCTGGCGTTCGCCGTCGCGGCCGGGACGCCCGGCGACGGTCTGATCGTCCACGGCAACAACAAGTCCGACGCCGACATCGCGGCTGCGCTTGCGGCGGGGGCGGGCCTCCTGGTCGCCGACCACGACGGCGAGCTCGACCAGATCGAGCGCCTGGCCGCCGCCGCCGGGCGGGTGCAGCCGGTGCTCCTGCGCGTGAACCCGGCGATCGAGGCGGACACCCACCGCAAGATCGCCACCGGCCACGCCGCGTCGAAGTTCGGGCTCGCGGGCGACGAGGCGGCGGCCGCGCTGCGCCGGGCCGGCGGCCTCGAGCACGTCCGCCCGATGGGCCTCCATGTTCACCTCGGCTCGCAGATCGGGTCGGTCGACACCTACCTCGAGGCGGCCGCCTGGCTGGCGGCGTTCATCGACCGCGAGGGTCTGAGCGAGCTGCCCGTGCTCGACCTGGGCGGCGGGCTCGCCATCGCCTACGCCGACGGCGACCGCGCGCCGGACGTGCGGGCGGCCGTCGCCGCGACGGCCGCGGGCCTCGCCGAGCAGCTCGGGCGGCGCGGCCTGCCGTTGCCCGAGCTGATCCTCGAACCGGGCCGCTCGATCGCCGGCCCGGCCGGCGTCACGCTCTACACCGTCGGGGCGATCAAGCGCACGGCGGCGGGCGTCACCTACGCGGCCGTCGACGGTGGCATGGCCGACAACCCCCGGCCAGCCATGTACGGCGCCCGCTACCAGGCGTTCGCCGTCGACCGGCCCGACGCGGTCGCGGCGCACACGTACGCGATCGCGGGCAAGCACTGCGAGTCGGGCGACGTCCTGATCGAGGCGGCCGAGCTGCCGGAGCTCGCGCCCGGCGACGTGATCGCGCTCGCGGCCACCGGCGCCTACACCTCGACGATGGCGTCGACCTACAACGGCCTGCCGCGGCCCGCGGCGGTCATGGTCGCAGGCGGCGAGGCGCGCGTCGTCGTGGCCCGCGAGACCGTCGCCGACCTGCTGGCCCGGGAGGTCTAGGAGGCGTAGCGGAGCAGGCCGACGTGGCCGGCCTTGGCGATCGCCTTCGAGTCGTCGAAGCGGTACACGAGCAGGTAGCCCGTCTCCCTCTGCGGCGTCGGGTACACGAGCGCCCCCGTGACCGACTTCCCGGCCGGGATCGGCATCCGCAGGAGGTTGTCGGGCACGCGCGCGGTGGCGGACGCGAGGAACGGGCTGCCGGCGGCGTTGCGCAGCCAGATCTGGGTCACCCCGAGGCGCTCGGGCTTGTGCCCCGTGTTCGTGACGGTGAGGGTCACGACGCCGAACGCCTTCGTCCCGGGCGGCGGCTTGATGGCGACGCCGGCGACGGATCCGAGGTCGACCTTCCGCTTCCAGGCGACGCTCTGCACCTTGACGGTGATGTCGTCGAGGCGCAGGGCCGTCCCCAGCGGGGCGACGGTGTAGACGCGCCCGTCGGTGTAGGTGACCGTGCCCGACGTCGGCAGGGTGGCGACCCGTTTCGGCCCCGAGGACACCGTGCTCGAGTCGCCTCCGGAGGAGCAGCCGGCCAGGCACGCCGCGACCGCGACGAGCGCGACGAGGCGCGTCACTCGCGCTCTTCCTCGACCTGGGTTTGGAGCTCTGCCACCGACAGGCCTTCCATCGAGAGGAACACGAACCCGACGCCGACGCCGAGAAGGGCTTCGATCAGCTGGAGCCCGATCGAGAACGTCAGGGCCAGATTGGCGGGCACACCGTACAGGAGCGTCAGGCTCGTGGCGGTCGCGCCCTGGAACACCCCCAGGTTGCCCGGCGTGATGGGGAAGAGCTGCACCAGGTTCGACGCCAGGAAGACGACCGCGGCGACGCCCAGGCTCTTGTGGATGTCGTAGGCCGCGAGGGTCAGGTAGATGCCCGCCATCTGCGCGAGCCAGCTCGCCGCGGCGGTGACGAGGCCGAACGTGAGCAGCTTCGGCCGCTGGAAGATCGCCTGGCCGCGCTGCAGCCCCTCGACCATCGAGCCGAAGCTGATGCCGAGCAGGTGCCACCAGCGCTCGACGTAGTCGTCGTTTGGCCTGCCTGGCCGCCGCAGGCGGCTCCAGATCTCGATCCCGGCCGCAACGAGCCCGATGAAGATGACGACGCCCGAGAGCACGGCGAGCAGGTTCACCGCCGCCCGCGGCACCGGTACGAAGGCGACGACGCCGATCAGCACCCCGACGAGCGTCGCGCCCGAGAGCAGCTGCTCGGTCACGAGCGTGCCGACGACCGGAGGCAGGGCCAGGGAATGGCCGCGCGCCGCCAGCCGGCGGCGCATTACGGACACCCGCGCCACCTCGCCCAGGCGGGCGAAGAGCACCGTGTTGAGCAGGAAGCCGATGAAGATCGCCGGGACGACGTCGCGCATGCCCACGTCCGCGGGCTCCTCGTCGTCGACGTGTGGCATCGCGTCGAAGGCGGCCTGCCACGTGAGCGCCTTGAACGCGACCGAGAACAGGTTGGCGACCAGCGCCGCGAGCACGTAGAGCGGGTTCGCGCGCGTGAACACGTCGGCGACGACCTGGAGGTCGAACTTGCGCGAGAGCGCGAACACGATCGCGACGGCGATCGCCGTGAAGGCCGCTGCGCGCGGCACCGTGTTGCGCCTGGGGCGCAGCTCCTCGGCCAGCTCGGACACGGTGACGGGCTCGAGCCCGCGCTCCCGGGCGGTCTGCAGGATCTCGGGCAGGGCCTCGACGGTCTGCGACCGGTCGCCGCCCTGACCCGACCCGTCGCCGTCGTGCAGGAGCAGGATTGCGCCCGGCTCGAGCACATTCGCACACCGGTCGACGATCACGTCGACCCCGGGGCGGGCGGTGTCGAAGATCGAGCCGGTCCAGCCGACCAGGCGGTAGCCGAGCCGGCGCGCCACCGGGGCCACGAACGGGCCGCGGTATCCGTGCGGGGCCCGGAAGAGGTGGGCGACCGACGAGCCGATCGCCTCGGACACGGCGTCCTCGGCGGCCCGGAACTGGTGGGCGATCGCGGCCGGGCCGGCGAACGTGAGCAGCGAGTGGTCGTCGCCGTGGCTGGCCAGCTCGTGCCCCTCCTCCACGATCCGGCGTGCGATCTCGGGGTGGGCGCGGACGTGGCGGCCGAGCACGAAGAACGTGCACCGGGCGCCGGCGGTCGCGAGCGCCTCGAGCACGGCGGGCGTGTGCTCGATGCTGGGGCCGTCGTCGAAGGTGATGGCGATCTTCGGCGCCGGCGAGGTACCGGTGCCGATCACGCGCCCGAACAGGCGGGCGTTGGGCGTGAACGCCGACCACGCGACGTACAGCAGCAGCAGCACCGCGACGCCCTCGATGACGTCGCCCGCGATCCCCCCGATGGCCTGCCCGATCACGGCCGTGGCCGCGATCCAGAGCGCCCCCAGGATTACGAAGCGAGTGATGACTTCGCGCTTGCCCATACCGGTTGCTCGCCGGCGAGGAGGTCGGCGTAGTAGGCCTCGAGCGTGGCGGCCACCCGTGGCCAGGAGTAGGTCCCGAGCGCGGTGCGGCGGCCCTCGGCGCCCATCCGCGCGCGCAGGCCGGGATCGTCGAGCAGGCGGCGAAGGGCGGCCGCGTGCAGCTCGGCGGAGTCGCCGGGATGCACCAGGAAGCCCTGGCGGCCCTCCTCCATCAGGAGCTGGAAGCCGCTGATCCGGCTCGCGACGACGGGTCGCCCGCAGCTCATCGCCTCGAGCAGCACCATCCCGAACGAGGCGCGGTTGCACGGCGTGCAGAAGATCGACCCCGAGGTCAGGTAGTTGGGTCGGCTGCGGTTCAGCCGCCCGGCGAAGTGCACGAACGGCGCCAGCTCCTCGCCGACCTGGCGCCGGTACAGCTTGCGCAGGGGGCCGTCGCCGATCACGATCAGCCGCACCTGGTCGCCGCGCTCGCGGTGCAGCAGGCGGTAGGCCTCGATCATCGTGTCGAGTCCGTTGCGCGGGTCGAACCGGCCGCAGAAGACGATGCTCTGGTGGTCACCGAGGAGCTCGGCGACCGGCTCGGCGTCCGGCGAGAAGTGGTTCGCGTCGATCCCGTTCGGGATCACGTCGTAGGCGTACGGGTAGTACGGCGCGAGCGAGCCGATGCACGCCTCGCTGACGCAGATGCGGCCGTCGAGGCGCTCGATCCAGGGCCGCGTCCACTCGGCCAGGATGTCCATCCCGGTCGACTGCGGGAAGACGCTGTGGAAGGTGGCGACGCAGATGGTCTCGTCCGGGCACTGGTCGATCGCCCAGGCAGGGAACGGCGGGTTGTAGGGCGCGTGCACGTGGACGACGTCGAAGCCCCGCTCGCGGAAGAGTGTCCGCAGCTGCTGACCCAGGCGGGGGCCGTAGGTGTGCAGCGTCTGGGCGTTGTTGCCCCAGTAGGGGACGTAGAGCGGGATGGCGATCCCCATGCGGACGATCTCGAAGTTCGGCTCGGGCACGTGGAGCGCGTCGTCGGTGACCGGCGGGGAGTGCACGAGGTGGCCGGTGATGACCGTGACCTCGTGGCCGCGGTTGGCAAGCTCGCGCGCCTGGCCGTCCACGTGCTCGGTGATGCCGCCGAGCGATGGGTAGTAGAAGTCCGTCACGATCGCGATCCGCACGGGGGGTGATGCTACAGAAGGCATCCCGGCTGGCACTCTCGCCCCGAGTGTGCCAGGGAGGGCCGATTTCGCGTCGGTCGCGTGCGATATACTCGGTTTGCATGCCGATCTACGAGTACCGATGCACGAACGGGCACAGGTTCGAGGTGTTGCAGAAGATCGCCGATGAGCCCCTGACCGCGTGCGAGGAGTGCGGTGCTCCGGCGACCCGGGTGCTGCACCCGGTCGCGATCCACTTCAAGGGATCCGGCTTCTACTCCACCGACTACGGCCGCGGCAAGAAGTCCTCGTCCGCCGAGCGCTCGGAGTCCACGGGCGACTCCAAGTCGTCCGACTCCAAGTCCTCCGAGTCCAAGCCGGCCGAGTCGAGCAAGAGCGAGCCCAAGAAGGCCGCCGAGGGCTGAGGCGATGTCCCGCGCGCGGCCCCGCTCGCGGCACTTGCCCCCGTGGCGGTCGCGACGGGGTGCTTCGCGGGCCGGGCGCGGGGGAACAGATCGCGATGTTCGTGACCGTGGCTCCCGACGCGTCGTTCGCCGCCCGGTGCGCCCGTGCCGGCCTGTTCGCCGCCGTCATGTCGCGGTCGAGCCCGGTCTCCCGGCGACGCGCGTGATCCGCCACGGGACGTTCGGTCGTGACGCACATGCACGCGTCGGGAGGGCCCGGATCGATGTATCCCGACGATGGCCACGACCAGACCCACCTCGCCCGGCGCCGTGGCCTGGCCCGGTTTCGCGCGTCTAGTGCTCCGTCCCAGAGGTTCCTTGATGATCGGGCGAGCGAAAATCGAGCATGGCAAGGACGCAGGGAGCCCCGATATCGGGAATATCGGGGCGACCGAGGACACAGCCAGGCGACG
>JAICJM010000035.1 GCA_025928435.1 Thermoleophilia bacterium | reverse complement strand
GGGAGCTCGCGCGGGTCGTCGCCGCGGCGGGCCTCCTCGACGGTGACGCTGCGCTCGAGCAGGTCAAGGCGCACGACGTACTCGTACCAGGAGATGTCCCACATGATCGTGATCTTCACCGGCCGCGGCAGCTCCAGGCCGTCGCAGTGGACGTTCACGATCGGGTCGCCCAGGCTGCGGGAGATGGCGACGACGCGCTCGATGTGCTCCGAGCGGTTGAACGCCTCGAGCGCCAGCCGGCGGACGTGGCGGGCGTCGGACTCCTTGCGGCGGGCCTCGGCCAGCTCCGCGTAGCGGGCCCGCTGCGACTCGAGCTCCTGCTCGATCTGCCTCTGTACCTGCGCGAACCTGGCCATCTCGGCCGCACGCTCGTCCAGGGCGGCGGCCACGGCGTGATGGCGGGCGATCTCGGACTTGTGCGCGGCCTCGGCCTGGGCGGCGCGCTCGTCGGCGCGGCGCTTCTCGTCCTGGAGCGTGCGCACCTCGCGCTCGTGCTTGCGCACCTCGCCCTGCAGGTCCTTCAGCTCACGCTTGATGCCGCGCAGCTCGGCCGCCTGCTGCTCGGCCTTGGCGAGCGCCGACCGCACCCGGTCGAGGTCGAACTCGACCGACTGCAGCTGGCCGCGCAGCCGGTCGATCAGCGATTCGCGCTCGCGCAGCAGATGGTCGGACGGCGGGTTGGCGTGGACGGCCACGATCGGCCGGCCCTCGGCCCGCCACCCGCGCCGGTCGGCCCGCTCGTAGCAGAGCGGGCACACCTTCGCGAACCGCTTGGACTGGGGATCCTGGTACAGGCGCGCGGGCTCGCCCACCAGTAGATGGCGGCGGCAAAGCGCGCAGCTCGCGGTATCCTCGACCGTGCTCGGCATTCCGTCCTCGACGCGGGCCCGCCATTCTATCGTGTCCGCGCAAGCGGCGGAGGTGTGGCCTAGCAGTCGGGCTTGCTGCTCGTCATCGCGTCGGCGACGCTCGCGAGCGACGGCGTCAGGCTGAGGTCGACCACGCCGGGATAGGCCGTGGTGACGTCGGTCATGCCGTCGGGCCCACGGGCGACGCAGGCGTCGGGCGCGTGCGGCTGCCAGTACGGGCTGTAGCGGACGCGGACGAGGTAGCGCCCGGGCTCCGGAGCCAGGAAGCTGATGCCCTGGTGGCCGAGCCGGATCAGCATCGCCGCCTTGCTCCCCGGCGGGGCGGACACGATCGGCGCCGCAGCGGGCAGCTCGTAGATCTTCAGGTGCTTCGAGCTCCAGATCGGCTGCAGGCCCGAGTTCCCCGACCGCAGGAGGCGGGCCTCGGCCCCCGCGCTGTAGTCGAGGGTCGTGTCGGGCAGGACGACGTAGCGCACGCCGAGCACCCGCAGCCAGTGGTCGTACGCCGCCGCGGTCAGGTGGTGGTCGTACAGCACCCGATTCTCGGGGAAGTCGTCCTGCCGGAACCACCCGCGCGCGAGCGGGAAGCCGGCCCGGGCCAGGTAGTAGGCCTCCCAGTGGCCCCACGTCGCCACGGCCTCGACCCGGTGCTGGTCGTCCCCGCGCGCATGCAGGTAGTCGATGGCCGGGCGCCAGTAGGCGGCGGACGCCGCCGGGTTGCCCCAGGCCGAGTAGGCGTCGCGGATCCAGGGCCCCACCTGGAGCGCGGCGGTCGCGGCCAGGATCGGGAACACGATGACCTGCGAGCGCTGGCGGCTGACGTTCGCGGCTAACCACAGCAGCGGGGCGCCGGCGACGGCGAAGAGCCGGGTGGCGTTCGACCCGACCGGGCTCTTGAACAGGAACGCGCACAGGTTCAGGATCAGGTAGGCGACGAAGAGCATCCGCAGCGAGCGAGCGCGTGGGCTCCTCCCCGTCACGTACAGGCCGGCGAGCGAGAAGAGCACGACGACGAGCGCGTCGGTGACGTTGTACGGGTAGATGCCGCCGCTCGGGAACGCGCGCTGGAGAAACACCCCGGCGAGCACGGCGGCGACGACGACCGCCAGGGCGATCCAGTGGCGGCGGGCGGCGACGAGCGGTTCGGGATGGCCCAGCAGCAGCCCGGCGAGCAGCGCCAGCAGGAGCGCGAACGCGAGCGGCGAGAAGCCCAGCGTCGCGACGACGGTGAGGCAGAACAGCCCCCGGCGGCCGCGCTGAAGCGCCAGGATCGCGCCGGCGGCGCAGGCGGCGCCGGCGGCGAACGGGTATGACCCGGACACGATCAGGACGAACGGCGTCGTGCAGGCGAAGGCGACCGCGGGGCCGCGTGCGGCCCGACCCCACTCCCGTCGCGAGAGGGCGGCGAAGCACGCGGCCAGCGTCGCCGCCGCCACCGCCAGCACCGATAGCTCGCCGGTCTGGGCGGCGAGCGGGTAGTAGAGCGCGCTGTAGCTCACGAACTCGTACCGGCCCGCGTACCAGAGGTTGTTCCAGAGCTGGAATCCGCCGTGCCGGTAGAGCCACGTCTGGAACAGGTGCGACGGCGCATCGCCGGAGGGCGGCACGAAGGTCAGCAGCGCCACGACCAGCACAGCCGCGAGCGCGCCGCACGCGATCGGCAGAACCGCCTCTCGCCGGACACGTCGGAGGACGGCGGGCACGGCGGTCGAGTATAGGGAGTCGCGGGGCCGGAGTGAGGAGGCAGGGGCCGGCATTCCTGCCGGAAAGCATTCCCGCGGCGTGCGCACGGCATGCGCGGAAGTGCCCGCGGATCGCCCGGCGGCGTTGCCACGCCGCCATCTTCCATCTACATTGGACATGTGGACCCGCACGATGTCACCGGCCTCACCGGCCGGGTCGTCACGCCGATCGGCACGGAGGATCCCGGTGAGGTCGTGATCGCCGTCGGCAGCGGGTCGGAGACGTTCACGGCGACGAGTGCCGACGGCGCCGCGATCCCGAAGAACGCGCGCGTGGTGGTCGAGGAGCACTTCCCGCCCCGTCACGTCGTCGTGCTGCCGTACTGACCGAGGAGAGCCGAGGAATGCTCGTGACCGTGCCAACCGCCGCCATCCCAGCGGCCGTCGTTGTCGTCGCCCTGATCGTGATCGTGCTGCTGTTCCGCAGCACCTGGCGGGTGGCCGAGCCCAACGAGGCGCTCATCATCTCCGGGCTGGGCGCCGGCGCGGGGCCCGACGGCGCGTTCCGGGTCGTCGTCGGCAAGGGCACGGTCGTGCTGCCCGGCCTCCAGACCGTCCGCCGGCTGCCGCTCGCGATCCGCGAGGCGGCGCTCGAGATCGGCGAGTGCGTGACCTCGCAGGGGATTCCCGTCGGCGTGCAGGGCGTCGTGCTGTTCAAGGTCGGCGACGATCTCGCCTCGATCTCGAATGCCGCCCGCCGGTTCCTCGACATGGACAACGCCTCCATCAACGGCCAGGTGCATGCCGTGTTCGAGGGCCACCTGCGCTCGATCATCGGCTCCCTGACCGTCGAGGAGATGATCAACAACCGCGACCGGCTGCGGCAGGAGACGCTCGACAGCTCCGGCGACGAGATGAGCCGGCTCGGGCTGGTCGTCGACGCCCTTCAGATCCGCGAGATCGTCGACCCGACCGGCTACATCAAGAACCTGGCGGCGCCGCATGCCGCCGAGGTGCAGAAGCAGGCCCGGATCGCCCAGGCGAAGGCCGACCAGGAGGCCACCCAGCGCGAGCAGGAGGCCCAGGCCGTGATGGCCGAGGCGACCAAGATGAGCCAGATCAAGCAGGCCGGCTACTACGCCGAGGTCGAGACCGAGAAGGCGAAGGCCGCGCAGGCCGGCCCGCTGGCCGAGGCGCAGTCCCGACAGCAGGTCGTCGTGCAGGAGTCCGAGGTGGCCAAGCGCGAGGCCGAGAAGCGCGAGCAGCAGCTGCAGGCCGAGGTCGTGAAGCCGGCGGACGCGCAGGCCTACGCGACCCGCAAGCGGGCCGAGGCCGACCGCGATGCGGCGATCGCCAAGGCCGAGGCCGACGCGCGCCGGGTCGAGCTCGAGGGCACGGCGAACGCCAACGCGACCCGGCTCATGGGCGAGGCGGATGGCGCCGCCATCGAGGCCCGTGGCCTCGCGAAGGCGAAGGCGATCCGCGCGGCGTCCGAGGCGCTCACCGAGAACCAGGACGCCGTCATCGCGCAGGGGATGGCGGAGCGCATGCCCGAGCTGGTCGCGGCCGCTGCGCGGTCGTTCGAGCACGTCGACAACCTGAACGTCCTCAACGGCGCCCAGGGCATGGCCGAGATGCTGACCCAGGTCATGGCGCAGGGCGCCACCGGGATGCAGGTGGTGCGGCAGATGCTCGACGGCGTGCGCGACGCGACGGGGAACGGCAAGCCGGTCGTGGCCGACGTGGCCCCCGCCGTCGCGGCTGCGGTGACGAACGGCGGCGGCGTGGGGCCGGTGGCGCCGGTCGAACCTCCGCCGACCGAGGCGACCGGCGCGGAGCCCGAGCAGAGCTAGCGGCCGCGCTGCGGGTCGTGTCTTCCCGCAGGGCGGTATCCTTCCGTCCCGCGGGGCGTTAGCTCAGCTGGGAGAGCACCAGCTTTGCAAGCTGGGGGTCACCGGTTCGATCCCGGTACGCTCCATCGCAGGGTTACCTCGACGGCCACGGGTTCGGAACCTGCACGTCCGCGCCTTCCGCGCGCCAGTCGGCGTACGCCTCCGCCGGGTCATCAGTGTCACGCGACACCGACGCGTCGTACTTCGCAGCCTTCTCGTTGACGGTGTATCGGAAGCCCTCTTCGCGCCGTGAGCCGATCATGAGCACGCCGCAGGGACCGTCCCCGGCTCCCACGAAGACGTGGCTCTTCCCGGCCGGACAGTGCAGGAAGTCCCACTGGCGCAGCGGGCGCTCCTCGTCCTCCACGATCGCGATGCACACCCCGTAGAGGACGAGGAAATCCTCCTGCACCGGTTCGGAGTCGTAGCGGCCGTTCGGCTGCCCCGGCTGCATGACCTGGACGTTGACGCCCGTGTCAGGCCCCGTCACGCCGTCCGGCTCGACCCGGATGAACGTGGCTCCGCGCGGCGCCCCGATCGCGGGCGCGGCGGCGAGATTGATCACGAACGGCTCGTCCATGGCCACACATAGTGTCGGGAGCCGGATACGCTCCGGCGTGCCGATGTCGTACGCCGTGGATTTCGAGACCGTTTCGACCGAGGGTCTCGAGTCGTCCCCGGTCGCGTCCGCGCTGGCGGGGCTGCGCGCCAACGAGGCTCGGTACTTCAAGAACAAGTACGACCACGTCTTCACGGTCGAGCCCGCGAGCGACGCGAAGGAGACGGTCGACTGGGTACACCGGATCCTCAAGGAAGAGCGTGACATCGTCATCGCCTCCCGGCCGCTCGAGGCGACGGCCTTCCAGGTCGAGAACATCCGCATGGCCTACGTCTTCTACGAGAGCGGCCTCTCGATCAACGTGATGTACACCCTCGGCGACGCCGGCAAGCGCGCGGTCGGATTCAAGCTCTCGGACGGGATGGACATCCCCGACGAGCTCGCCGAGCGGTTCAAGTTCGCGCGCCAGAAGTCGAGGCTGGCCGGGACGATCCGCGGCTCCTACTTCACCATCAAGAACGAGTACTGACCCCCGGCGCGCTCGCTCTGTGGGCGGCCGCGTGCGCGGAGCCCGTTCTGATCCTGTTCGAGTCTGAGCGGCCGTCCGACGCGCGGCCGCTTGACGCCATCGAGCACGCCCGGGCATGGGCGCGGGGCCGAGATCAAGATGTCCCAGGCACGTGCGGCCGGAGGTCACGCGATGGCGGCGGCCAGGGATCTGCGCGGCGCAGCCCGCCATGCCGCGTACGCCGCCGGTCAGGCTGCGGTGGTGGCCCACGTCGCCGCGCACGAGCTCGGCGCGGCCCCTATGCGATCAAGGCCGTGCGCGCGGCGGCGTCCGAGGGCGATGGCGAGGCCGCGCGCCGGCGCGAGTGCCGCTGGCAGCGCGAACAGCTGCCCGAGACGATCCGCGATCTCGTCCTCGACGACCAGCGGCTGCGCACCGATATCTGCTGGTCGGTCTTCGACCCCTGACGGGTCATCCGCCGGCGAGCGCGAGCAGCTGCCCGAGCGGCCGGCCCGTGAGCGTGCACGGGTGCCAGCTGTCGCCCCGATCGGCGCGCTCTGCCAGATGTCCCCGTTGCGAAGGCCGGCGAACAGGCGGCCTTCGAGAGTGACCAGGGCGTAGGGCATCGCGGGCAGCGGGTCGGGCAGCCCGCCCGCCACGGGGTGCCAGTCCTCACCGTTCGAGCGCCGGTAGACGCGGGCCTGCGGATCGCCCGTCCCGTGTGCCTGGAAGGGGCCGGTGCTCGCCGACACGTACCATCGTTCGGGATCGTCGGGATCGGCGGCCACGGCCCACGTGTAGTGGCGGTCGCGGCCCTCATCAGCCGGATGCCAGGTGTCGCCGCCGTCCCCGCTCCACGCCGCGCCGCCGCCGCCCGCCTCGTACGCCCGCCCCTCCACCCGCGGATGCCAGGCGAGGCAGTGCACGTCGCGCTGGGCGCCGGGCCGGTGGTCGTGCCAGGTCTCGCCGCGGTCGGTGGAGCGCATGAGCCCGCCCAGCTCGATGCCCACCAGGATCACGTCGGCGTCGTGCGGGCTCGGCGCGATCGAGCGCACATGCGACGTCCACGGTCGCGGAGGGAAGCTCCAGGTGGGCCGGGACGGGAGCTCGAGCAATCCGTCCAGGGCCTCCCAGCGCTCCCCGCCGTCGCCGCTTCGGAACAGGCGGCTCGGCTCCGTGCCGGCGTAGACGGCGCCGTCGGCGGGGCTGACGGCCAGGGAGTAGACGCCTGAGTCGGGGAGCCTGCAGTCGACCCAGGTGCGGCCGCCGTCGGTCGAGCGTCGCACGCCGCCCTCCCGCAGCCCGGCGTACACGGTGTCGGCGTCGCCCGGGTCGGTCGCCAGACACCCGGCTCCGGGCTCGTCCAGCAGCGGCTCGGCCGTCCACTCGCCGGCCCGCTCCGTGAGGGCCGCGATGCCGTCCCCGGTGGCGGCATACAGACGCGCCATGCCGTCCAGACTAGCCGCTGCCCGGCCGGAGGCGTACGTGCATGTGGTCGTCGTGATGGACGAGCACCTCGACGATCCCGGTCGGCCCATGGAGATGCGTGTTGGGGCCGACGAAGACGAACTGCGCGCCGGCCCGCACGAACCGATCGACCAGGTCTTGCGCCAGCCGGTGGTCGATCCCGCCGACCGACGTGGGCGCTCGCTCGCGCCGGTCGCGGAGCGGGTAATAGACGTCGGCGTCGAGCCCGTTCTGGTGGGAGGCGTGCCCGATCCCCCCGAAGCGCGGCCCGAAGTCGCCGCCGTGCGGGCGTGACAGATCGCCGATCCCGACCCGGGCCGCATGCGGGTGCGCGGCGGCGTAGGCGTCGACCACCGCGAGCAGTGTGCGCACGAGCCGAGCCGTGCCGTACCGCCGCCAGGGCCGGTTCGGCGACCGGTGCAGCACGGGGTCCCACGTGAAGAAATGGACGCCCTCCCGCGGCAACCGGACGCCTCCGACCAGGCTCCCCGCGTAGGGCAGGCCGACCGCGCGCGACCGGTGCCAGACGATGTGCGCCTGCAGCCGGCGGCGCATGGCGAGCGGCCGCGCCCGGTGGGACGGCGATCGCGGTCGGTGCCGGGTGTGGTGATGCGCCGCTGTCCGCGGCGGCGCCGGCGCCGGGGCAGTCGTGCTCCCCGGCCTGGCCACAAACCACGTCGTCACCCCGAGCGCGGCGGCAAGCGCCACGAGACTCAGTGCTCGTCCCACGCACGTGCTACGCGGACGGCCTGGGCCGGCGTCCGCCTCGGCTGGTCACGCCGCAGCGACGAGGGGCGCCACCCGCTCCTGGAACAACTCGAGCTGCCGCACCTCGTCGTGCATCGGTCAGAGCATGACGCGCTCCACGCCCGCACGCGCGTAGGCCGCGAGCCGCTCGGCGCAGACCTCGGGCGGCCCGATCGGCAGCGAGAGCGCGTGCAGCTCCTCGACCGATCGCCGCAGCATCGGCGCGAGCACGTCGGCCAGCACCCGCTCGGCGCCGGCACGACCGTCCGTGATGTGGAGCCACGTGGTCGCGAGGGCGTTGCCGAAGGCGTCGTGGGACGCCGGTCATGCGCCAGCTGCTGCCGGAGGCGGCCGAGCGCTGCCTCGAAGCGCTCGGGGCCGATGTTGTAGGCGGAGGCGACCCAGCCGTCGCCCTGGCGGGCCACCCGGCGCAGCCCCGCGGGCGAGCCCCAGCTCGCGATCCAGATCGGGATGCGGGGCGACGATCGGGCCTCGGGCAGCGCCCCGGTGGCCGAGTAGAACCGCCCCTCGTAGGCGGGAGCGCTCCCGAGCAGCGCCCGCACCGCCCGGACGGCTTCGTCGAACCGCCGCCAGCGCTCCTCGAACGGCACGCCGACGGCCGCGCCAGGGACGCCGGCCCGCGCACGACGGGCAGGCTCACGGTCGTGGCCAGCGTCAGGTCTCCCGACTCCTCGATGACGGCTGCGAGCGCCGCGAGGCCGTCCAGCCACGGGCGGGGGTACACCAGGTGGTCGTTCGCCGACAGCCAGCGGTGTCCGAGCGAGGCCGCGGCATACGCCTTCAGATCCCGGAGCGTCGGCTCGCGCTCGAACGCGATCAGGGGTAGGTGCGCTCCGTACTCCACGGTGTCACCCGTGGTGATCGTAACAAGCGTGTCGCAGCCGCCGTTCGCGCGCCGACCCTTGCAGGAGGCCGCCCCACGCGGCCGAACCCCGAAGCGTGGCGTCGAAGCTCCCCGACGGCCTGATCCGCGAGCGGTCCAGCGACCGTCGCCACCCCGACGCCGCGACCTGGGTGCGGCGGGCGATCCTCGTCGTCCCCGCCGTCCTCGTCGTCCTCGGGCTCGCGAACGTCTTCGGGCAGCGGGCCACGGAGTCCGAGGCGAGCTCGCCCGCGGCCGACCTGCGCGTCTCGGCACCCGCCCACCTGCGCGGCGGCCTGATGTTCCAGGTGCGCATCCAGGTCCTCGCCCATCGCCGGATCTCGCACCCCGTCCTGGTCTTCTCGCACGCGTGGTACGAGTCGATGACGCAGAACTCGGTCAACCCGCAGCCGGCCGCCGGCAGCAGCGTCGACGACAGGCCGGCGTTCGAGTTCTCACCCGTCGCGGCAGGGCATCGCACCACCTACTGGTTCCAGTTCCAGGTGAACCCGACCAACATCGGCTGGCGGCGGAACGAGACCGTCACCCTCGCAGACGGCCACACGACCCTCGCGACCGTCCGCCGCACGGTCACCGTCTACCCGTAGCCCATGGACCTCGTACTCCGCGCATTCGTCATCTTCGCCTTCATCTACCTGCTCACGCGCATCGTGGGCCGGCGGGAGCTGGGCTCGGCCGAGCCGTTCGACATCATCCTGCTCGTGGTCGTCGGCGACCTCGTCCAGCAGGGCGTCACCCAGAGCGACTACTCGCTGACCGGCGCCCTCCTGGTCATCAGCACCTTCACGCTCCTGACCGTCTTCGTGTCGTTCCTGAGCGTGAAGGTGCCCCGGCTCCGTCCCGTCCTCGACGGCGACCCGCTGATCCTGGTCGAGAACGGCAAGCCGAACACCGCCAACCTCAAGCGCCAGCGGCTCGACCTGGGCGAGGTGCTGGCCGAGGCCCGGCTGCAGCAGGTGACCCGGCTCGAGGACATCGGGTGGGCCATCCTCGAGAGCTCGGGTCAGATCAGCATCATCCCTGCGTGAGGCGTCAGGCCCTGTGCGCCGTCCAGCTGCCGTCGCCGCCGGCGGTCGTGTAGCTGCCCGACATCGAGTCGCCGGAGACCGAGCCCGTGTAGTGAACCGCGCTCCCGCCGACGGTGCCGAACTTGATCGAGCTGCCGTCCACCGTGCCGTTCACGGGCACGGTGCCCGCCGTCGAGAGATCGATCGTGCCGTTCAGCTTGGATCCCGACTGGTTCCAGTTCAGCACGAAGGTGCCCGAGTAGGTGCCGCTGTACGTGCCCTTCCACTTCCCGGAGAGGCCGCTGTCGGACGTGGTGGTCGACGTCGACGTCGTCGTCGTGACCTGCGTCGCCGGGGTCGACGCGGCCGCGGGCGTGCTCGTCCCGGTCGACGACGACCCGCCTCCGCCGCTTCCGCCGCACGCCGAGACCGTCAGGGCCACCACGATGCCGAGACCGGCGATGACGGCGGCGCGGGGCCGCCGGGACGTGTGCGTTCGTTCGCTCATCTGCTCCTCCTGTCGGGTTCAACGGGCCACGGCGAGCACGCCGCCTCGAGGATGCGGTCATAGGGGATCCGGGCCGCCTCGACGACGCGGCGGACGTCGTCCTGGCGGCCGCGGAAGAGGCACAGAACCACCTCGTCCTCGCGCATCAGGAGCGAGCCCATGTACCGGACCGACCCGCCGCGGGCGGCGAGCCGCTCGGACTCGCCGCCCGCGCGCGCGTCGAGCGCCCGCAGGTCGTCCTCGTGGACGTCCGGCCACAGGCATTCCGCCACGAAGTCGATTGGGGCCTCACCTGCCATCCGCCCACCACCGTAGGCCGCTCCGTGCCTGACCGAAAGCGGGGAAACCCTACGTCTGAGCGGACTCCCCGCCGGCCTCCCGCAGCGCGTTCGCGAGCGCGACCCGCGAGCGGACGCCGAGCTTGCGGTAGACGCGTGTGAGGTTGGCCTCGACGGTCTTGACTGACACGAACGCGCGGGCCGCGACCTCCTGGTTGGACAGGCCGGAGGCGGCCAGCTCGGCCAGGCGGCGCTCGGTCTCGGTGAGGGCCTCGCCACCGGAGCCCGGCCGGCCGAGCCGGGCGATCGCCTTCCGGGCCCGCGCCGACCATGGCGTCGTCCCGAGCTGGTCGAACGCCGCGCACGCCTCCTCGAGCAGCCCGCGGGCCCGGCCGCGCTGCCTGAAACGGCGATGGGCGTCGCCTGCGAGCAGCAGCGTCCGCGCCCGCTCGAACGGCATCTCGACGGCATCGTGGGCAGCCAGGGCGCGCTCGAACGCCGCCAGCGCCTCGCCGCGGGCGCCGCGGGCCGCCTCCAGGGCACCGCGGCACCGTCCGGCCGCGGCGATCGCCCACGCACGGTCGAGCTCTCCGGCGTCGCGCTCGAACGGGCCGAGATACTCCTCCGCGAGGTCGAGCTCGCCCAGCGCGACGAGCGCTTCGACCTCGTCGGGCAGGAACATCCGCAGCACCGGGTCGGTCGCCCCCATCCCGTCCACCTGGGCGGCGAGCGGGCCGAGCACGGCGTGCACGCCGGCGGGGTTGCCGTCGGAGAGCTCGGCCATCCCGACCGCCCACAGGGGCCAGATCACGCCCGACCGCCATCCCAGCCGCTCGAACAGCGCGAGCGCCTCGCCCGCCTCGCGGCGCGCGAGGTCGGCGCGGCCGTCGAAGGCGTGCACGAGCGCGCTCCCGGAGAGCGCGACGGCCGAGACCGCGGGGTCGTCGAGCAGTGCCGCCGCCTCGTCCGCGGCGGCGGCCGTCCGGGCGGCCGCCGCGAAGTCCCCGCGCCAGACGTCGGCCCAGACCAGGTAGTGGGAGAGCATCGGCGCCGCCGCCTCCTGCCCGCGCTCCGCCAGCTCCCCGAGCACCGTCGCCAGGATCTCGCGGGCGCCGTCCACCTCGCCCGTCCACAGGCGCAGCATGCCCCGGATCACCTGCGGGCGCATGATGAACGCGCGCGCCATGTCCGGACGCTCGAGCAGGATCGCGCGCTCGAGCCGGGCCTCGTCGAGCCCGCGCCCGGCCAGGAAGTCGGCCATCGTCAGGACCGCGAGGGCGTCGGCAACCATCCCGTCGTTGGCGGCCGCGTGGGCGTGCTCCAGGGCGGCGCGCGCGTACGGCTCCGCGCCGGGGATGTTGCCGGCGCTGACGGCGCAGTACACCAGGTGCAGCTCGATCGCCGCCCGCAGCTCCGGGTCGTCACCCGCGAGCTCGACCGCCTCGGCGGCCAGCGTCCCGGCGTCGGCGAAGTTGCTGTGCCGGGCCGCGAGGTCGGATGCCAGCCAGAGCGCCCGCGCGCGCAGCACGCCCGGCGGGGCGTTCTCGAGCACCTGCTGCGTCAGCGCGTCGGACCGGTCGAGGTCTCCGGCGTCCAGCTCGAAGCGGGCCGCGGCCAGCAGCCGCCGCGCCCGCGCGTCCCCGTCGTCCGCTGGGGTGAGCCGCGCCGCCAGCTCGGCCAGGTCGGCCGCCGCGTCGGATGCGCCGCGCGCGGCGGCCGCGGCCGCCCCCGCGTCCAGCTGCTCCGCGACCGCCGGATCGGGGCCCGGCGCGGCCAGGGCGAGCTGGCGGGCCCGCTCCTCCGGCTCCGCGACCAGCCCGGCGGCGCGCAGATGCAGCTCCCGCCGGCGGGCGGCGGGAACCGACTCGTAGGCGGCCGAGGCGAACAGCGGGTGTGCGAACGCGATCCGCCCGGCGGCGTCCACGGTCACGATCCCCGCCTCCTCCGCGGGCGCGAGCGCCTCGATGTCGACGCTGCGCCGGTCGGGCTCCGAGACCACCGCCGCCAGGAGGACGGCGTCGCGCGCGGCTTGCGGCAGCCGCCGAATGCGCTCGGCGGTCAGCTTGCGCAGATCGGCGGAGACCGGCACGAGCCCGGCGCCCGCGACCCGCTCCGGCCCCTGGCCGGCCGCGAGCTGCGCGATCTCGAGCGCGTGGAACGGGTTGCCGCCGCTGGCCTGGGCGATCCGGACGAGCGACGGACGCGGCAGCGGCCGCCCCAGGCTCCCGGAGACGATCCGCCCGAGCGCCGCGAGGGACAGGGGCCCCACCGCGACCCGCGTCATGCGCTCGGCCGCGGCGCCGGCCGACCACCCGGGCGAGGCGGGCCTGGTGGAGCACAGGAGGCCGATCCGCTCGTCCTCGAGCCGCCGGGCCGCGAACTCGAGCACGCGCCGCGACGGCGGGTCGAGCCACTGCCAGTCGTCGATCGCGAGGATCACCAGGCCATCTCCGGGCAGGCCGCGGATGAGCGTCAGGAAGGCCGCCGCCACCGCGCGGCTGTCGGGCCCCTTCCCGGCCGGCCGGCGGCGCAGGAGCGCCACCTCGAGCGCCTCGCGCTGAGGATCGGGAAGCGAGGCGAACGCGTCGTCGTCCACGCGCCCCAGCATGTCGGCGACCGCCGCGAACGAGAGCTTCGCCTCGGCCGCGGACGGGCGGCAGGCGAGGACGAGCGCGCCGCGCTCCTGGGCGCGGCGGCGCGCCTCCAGCCAGAGCGTCGTCTTGCCGATCCCGGCGTCGCCCTCGAACACGAGGACGGCGAATCCCGCGCTCGCCGCATCGAGGAACCTCTCGACCTCGAGCAGCTGAGCTTCGCGGCCAACGATCCCCGGTGTCATTCCGGACGCAACCCTACCGGCGCTCTTGACACCCCGCGGCGGGGTTCGATAGCGTCATAACAGTTGTCATGTCCCGCCCGGAGCCACCGATGAGGAACGCCGGATCGCGCCGCGAGGAGGTGCTCGAGCACGCGCGGCGCGTGATCATGCGGGACGGGCTCGAGGCGACGTCGTTGCGCCGCATCGCGCGCGAGGGCGGCTTCACGACCGGCGTCCTCACGCACTACTTCGCCGACAAGTCGGAGCTGATCTCGGCCTGCTTCGAGTGGACGATGCGCACGTGGCTCGACCGGGTCGAGGGCGAGATCCGCAACGCCCCCACCGCCGAGGACAGCGTCTGCCGGTTCGTCTCGGTGGCCGTCCCCCACGCCGCCGAGAGGCACGGCGAGTGGCGGCTGTGGCTGAACTTCGTCGGCACCGGCGCCGGCGACCGCCAGATGGCCGACCTGCTCGTCGAGACGGACCTGCGCTGGGAGGCGCTCGTCACCGAGACCCTCGCCCGCTGGCACCAGGCCGGGCTGGTCACGCCCCGGCTGCCCGACGAGCAGGAGGCGCTGATCCTCGCCCGGCTCGGCGACGGGCTCGGCCTCCGCGCGCTCATGACCGGCGACTGGGACGACGCCCGCAGAACGCTCGTGGCGGCGCTGGGCGCGATCGGCCTGCCCGACGAGGTCGCCCGGCGCGCGCTCGAGCCGCCCGCGCCGGCGGAGGCCGGCTGATGGCCCTGCTCGAGGTCGAAAACCTGGCCGTGCGCTTCCGCACCCGGGTCGGCGCCGTCCCGGCCGTGAACGGCGTCAGCTTCACCGTCGACGCCGGCGAGACCGTCGGCCTCGTGGGCGAGTCGGGCTCGGGCAAGAGCGTGACGAGCCTCGCGCTCATGGGGCTCGTGCCCGGCCGCCACACCGAGGTGACCGCGTCGCGGCTGGCGCTCGACGGCGCCGAGCTGCTGTCCCTGAGCGAATCGGAGCTCCGCCGCCGCCGCGGTCGCGACGTCGCGATCGTGTTCCAGAACCCGACCTCGAGCCTGAACCCGGTCGTGCGCATCGCGAAGCAGATCACGGAGGCGCTCCAGGCCCACGAGTCGATCACCCGGTCCGCCGCCCGGGCGCGCGCGGCCGAGCTGCTGGCCGAGGTCGGCATCCCCGACCCGGCCCGCGTCCTCGACAGCTACCCGCACCGCCTCAGCGGCGGCATGTGTCAGCGGGTGATGATCGCGATCGCCCTCGCGCTCAAACCGAAGCTCCTGATCGCGGACGAGCCGACGACCGCCCTCGACGTGACGATCCAGGCACAGGTGCTCGAGGTGATGCGGAGGCTCACCCGCGAGTTCGGGACGGCGCTGATCCTGATCACCCACGACCTCGGCGTCGTCGCGGCGACCGCCCAGCGGGTGAACGTGATGTACGCCGGCCGCATCGTCGAGTCGGGCCCGGTCGCGGACATTTTCGCCCGCCCGCGGCATCCCTACACCGTCGGCCTCCTGCGCTCGATCGCACGCCCCGACCGCGATGTCGAGGGCACCCTCGCCGCGATCCCCGGCCAGCCCCCCGACCCGACGGCGATCCCGCCGGGATGCCCGTTCAGGCCGCGGTGCGCCTGGCGGCTCGAGCGCTGCTCCGCCGAGGATCCGCCGCTCACGGCCGACGAGGGCCGCCCCGAACAGCGCTTCGCCTGCCACAACCCGGTGTCGCCGTCCGAGGCGGAGGCGGGCCGCCCGCTGCGCGGGACGAAGGCGGGAGCGGGCGCGTGACCGCGTCCGCCTCCCTGCTCTCCGTGCGTGACCTGCGCGTCCATTACGCGCGCGGGAACACGAACGTGCGCGCCGTCGACGGCGTCGACCTCGAGATCGGGCGCGGGCGCACGCTCGGGCTCGTCGGTGAGTCGGGCTGCGGCAAGAGCACGCTCGGCAAGGCGGTCGTGCGGCTCCTGAAGCCGACCGGCGGGGCGATCGAGCTCGACGGCTGCGACCTGGCCCCGCTCGGCGAGCGCGACCTGCGGCCGTGGCGGCGCCGCATCGGGATGATCTTCCAGGATCCCTACTCCAGCCTGAACCCGCGCATCGACGTCCGAAGCTGGATCGAGGAGCCGCTGCGGATCCACGATCGCGGAACCCGGTCAGAGCGGGCGGCCCGGGTGCACGACCTGCTCGACCGGGTCGGCCTTCCCCGGGCCGCGGAGCGCCGCTACCCGTCCCAGCTCTCGGGCGGCCAGCGCCAGCGCGTCGGCATCGCCCGGGCGCTCGCGCTCGACCCCGACTTGCTCGTCGCCGACGAGCCGACGAGCGCCCTCGACGTCTCCATCCAGGCCCAGGTCCTCGAGCTGCTGGCCGAGATCCAGCGCGACCTCGAGCTAACGTCGCTTTTCATCTCCCACGACCTGGGCGCCGTGCGGCAGGTGGCGGACGAGATCGCGGTCATGTACCTCGGCCGGATCTGCGAGGTGGGGCCCGCCCGGCGCGTGCTCGACCGCCCCGCCCACCCCTACACCGTCGCGCTCCTCTCCGCCGCTCCCGTGCCCGATCCCGCCGTCGAGGCGGCGCGGGAGCGCATCGTCCTGCGCGGCGACCCGCCCAGCCCGGCCGCGCCGCCGTCGGGCTGCCGCTTCCACACCCGATGCTGGCTGCGGGAGAGCCTCGACGACCCCGAGATCTGCGTCACGACCGATCCGCCGCCGGTTCCGGCAGCCGGCGGCGGCACCGTCCGCTGCCACTTCCACGAACGCGTCGCCGGCGCGCTCCCTGCCCAGCCGCCATCTCCAGGAGGACACGCGTGAACGACCACCGCGAACAGCCCGCCGTCCCCGACCGGGCCGGCCTCATCGACGACCTTCTGCGCCGGCCGATGAGCAGGCGCGACGCGCTCGCCCGCGCGGGCGCCGCCGGCCTCTCGCTCACCGGGATCTCCGCCATCGCCGCCGCCTGCGGCGGCACGAACGCCAACGCCGGCGACAGCGGCGGATCGAGCCAGGCCGCCGCCAAGGTGCTCACGATGACCTCGGGCGCGACGCCCGTGACCCTCGACCCGGGAGTCTCGCTCGACGGCCAGTCGCCGCTCCTGTGGCGGTGCGTGTACGAGCCGCTGCTGCAGTTCAAGGGCTCGACGATCGACGTCGAACCGCGGCTCGCCTCAAGCTACGAGCTCGACAACGCCAAGAACACGCTGGTCTTCCACCTGCGGCCGGGCGTCAGCTTCACCGACGGCACCGCCCTCGACTCCGCCGCCGTGAAGCTCAACATCGAGCGCCAGATCGCGGTCAAGCAGGGCATTGCCTACGCCCTCTCGACCGTGAAGAGCGTCGAGACCCCCGACGACCACACCGTCGTCGTCAACCTGTCCGGCTACTCGGACGGCCTGCTCTACGGCTTCGCCAGCCTGTACGGCCTGTACATGATCTCGGCCAAGGCGATCACCGACCACAAGGGCAAGGACTGGGCCCAGTCGTGGCTGCGGTCGAACATGGTCGGCACCGGCCCCTACACCCTGACGAACTACCAGCTGAACCAGCAGGCGTCGTTCGGCCGCAACGAGAAGTACTGGGACGGCTGGAAGGGCGCCCACTTCGAGCGGATCCTGGTGCAGTACGTCTCCGACCCGTCCAGCGGCCGACTCGAGATCGAGCGCGGCCAGAGCCAGATCGCGCTCTACCTGCCCGACGACGTCGTCTACTCCATGCGCTCCGAGAAGAGCGTGCACGTGACCGACGACCCGAGCTTCAACGTCTACTACCTCGGCCTGCCGTGCCGCACCGGGCCGACCGCGAACAAGGCCGTGCGCCAGGCGATCTCGTACGGGTTCGACTACGACACCTGGACGAAGAGCGTCCTGAACGGCACCGCCAGCCAGGCCCGCGGCCCGCTGCCGAAGATCTTCCCCGGCTGGGACGGGTCGCTCCCGCAGTACTCCTACGACCCGGACAAGGCCCGCAAGATGCTCACCGCGGCCGGGTTCGACGGGGGCGGGTTCTCGCTCAAGTTCATCTACGAGACGGGCTACTACTGGAAGCGCCCGCTCGGCGAGCAGTTCCAGTCGAACATGAAGGACCTCGGGATCACGGTCTCGATCCAGGAGCTGTCGCCGTCGACATGGGTCGGCACGCTCTCGAACAGGGCCACCGCGAACGAGGCCTACGGGGTCGTGTGGTGGCCATCGCTGGCGACGCCGTTCGACTTCCTGTGGACGCTCTTCGCCACCTCGGCCCAGGGGTCTGCAGGCTACAACTTCACCTACTACTCGAACCCGCAGTTCGACACCGTCCTGAACCAGGCCACGGCCGAGCCGGACGAGGCGAAGCGCATGCAGCTCTACGCGCAGGCGCAGCGGATCGTCGTCGAGGACGCCCCGTACATCTTCCTGAGCGACGTGAACTACCTGCTGCCGATCAGTCCGAAGCTGCAGGGGTTCGAGTTCAACGGCATGTACATCAACTCCGTCGACCCGTACAGGTTGAGCGCCTGAGCGACCGGATGAGGCGACTCCTCCTCCGACGCCTGATCTCGCTGCCGTTCGTGCTCCTCGGCATGAGCGTCGTCACGTTCGCGGTGACGCACGTCGTGCCGGGGGATCCGGCCCGGCTGCAGGCGGGGCCACACGCGACGGAGCAACAGGTGCAGGTGCTCCGGCACCGGTACGGCTACGACCAGCCGCTCGTGCGGCAGTACGTCACCTACATGGGCGACCTGCTGCACGGGAACCTCGGCGACTCGATCACCACCCGCCGGCCGGTGTCGGACGACCTGCGCCAGTTCTTCCCGGCGACGGTCGAGCTCACCCTGGCGGCGATGCTGATCGTGGTAGTCGCCGGGGTGCCGCTCGGGCTGCTCGGGGGCCTGCGGCGGGGGCGGCTGCCCGACCACCTCAGCCGCCTGCTCGCGATCGCGGCGGTGTCGATGCCCGTCTTCTGGCTCGGGATCATCCTCCAGATCCTCTTCTACCAGCGGCTGAACATCCTGCCCGTGGGCGGGCGCATCGACCCGGCGTTCCTGCCGCCGACCCACGCCACCGGCCTGTACGTGCTCGACGCGATCTGGAGCGGCGACACGGTGGCGCTGCGCTCCTCGCTCAGCCATCTGATCCTGCCCGCCGTGACGCTCGCAGCCGGGAGCATGGCCGTCATCACCCGCATGACCCGGGCGTCGGTGATCGAGGTCGGATCGAGCGACCACGTGCGGGCGAGCGTCGCCAAGGGGATCTCGCGCTCGCTCGTCGTTCGGCGCCACATCATGCCGAACGCGATCATCCCGGTGACGACCGTGTTCGGGCTCCAGGTGGGGACGCTGCTGGCCGGAAGCGTTCTCGTCGAGGTCGTGTTCTCGTGGCCCGGCATCGGGCTCTACGCCGTGAACGCGATCTCGAACCTCGACTTCGCCGCGATCATGGGCGTGACGCTCCTGATCTCGATCACCTACGTGATCGTGAACCTGCTCGTCGACGTGGCGTACCTCCTGCTCGACCCGCGGATCGCCGACGCCCAGGAGGCGGGCGCGTGAGCCTCGTCCCTCCCGCCGAGATGGCCCCGACGCCCGATGTCCCGGGCGCCGCGGACGACGTCCGCCGCCGCCTCCGCGGGACGACGGCGATCCTGGCCCGCCTGCTGCGAAACCCGCTGAGCGCGCTCGGGCTCGTGCTGCTCGGCCTGCTCGTCGTGGGCGCGGTCTTCGCGCCGCTGATCGCGCCGTACGACCCGAACGGCTTCGACGCGGCGGCGAAGTTCATGGGCCCGAGCTCCCACCACCTGTTCGGCACCGACGACGTCGGCCGCGACCTCTTCAGCCGCGTCCTCTACGGCGCCCGCTACAGCCTCACCGCGGGCGTCGTCATCCTCACGATCGCCGCCTGCGTGGGGACAGTGGTCGGCCTCGTCGCGGGCTATGCCGGCGGCCTCGTCGACGAGGTGCTGATGCGGATCACCGACATGTTCCTCGCCTTCCCCGCGCTGATCCTGGCGATGTGCGTCGCGGCGGCGCTCGGCCCGAGCCTCGTGAACGCGACGCTCGCGACCGCGATCGTGTGGTGGCCCTGGTACGCGCGGCTCGTGCGCGGCCAGGTGCTGCAGCTGCGCAACGAGACGTTCGTCTCGGCGGCGCGCCTGGCGGGCGCGAGCCGGGCGCGGATCGTCTTCCGCCACATCCTGCCGAACTGCACCACGCCCATCATCGTCCAGATGAGCCTCGACCTCGGCTACGCGATCCTGACGCTCGCGGCCCTCTCGTTCATTGGGCTCGGCGCCCAGCCGCCGACGCCGGAGTGGGGATCGATGATCGCGGTCGGGCGCGACTACTACCTGACGCAGTGGTGGTACGTGACGTTCCCCGGCATCGCGATCTTCATCTCGGTGCTGGCGGCAAACCTCGTCGGCGACGGCCTGCAGGAGGTGCTGTCGCCGCACCTCGACCAATGACGACCACGGAGGGGCACATGGCAGGCGGCGAGTCCAGGATCATCGTTCACGGAGGCCAGGTCGTGACGGCGGCCGGGGCGGGGCCGATCGACGTCGTGATCGCCGACGGCGTCGTCGCCGAGCTGGCTGCGCCCGGCGCCGCCGACCGGACCGGCGCGGACATGGTCGACGCGACCGGCCTCGTCGTCCTGCCCGGCGTCATCGACGCCCACACGCACTTCATCCAGGACGACCCCGACCTGTTCGACCCCGATCCGGACGAGCACGAGGGCTTCGAGCCGGGCGGCCGCGGCGCCGCCGCGGGTGGGGTCACCACCGTCGTCGAGATGCCACAGGCTCGGCCGCCGACGGTCGACGGCGCCACGTTCGAGCGCAAGCGGGCCCTGGCCGAGCCGGCCGCGGTGGTCGACTTCGCCCTTTGGGGCGGCGTCGTCCAGTCGACGGCGTCCGAGCAGATCGACGAGCAGATCGCCGCCGGCGCGGCCGGCCTGAAGGCATTCATGTGCAACTCCGACCCGAGCTTCCCCGGCGTCGACGACGACCGCCTGCTGGCGGCGCTCACCCACCTCGCCTCGACCGGGCTCATGCTGGGCGTGCACGCCGAGAGCGACACGCTGCTCGCGGCCGGCTTAGCGCGGATGGAGGCCGAGGGGCGGAAGGAGCCGCTGGCGCACCACGACTCGCGCCCGCCCGTGGTCGAGGTCGAGGCGGTGAGCCGCGCCATCGTGCTGGCCGAGGCCGCGGGCGCGTGGGTGCACATCGTCCACCTGAGCTGCGGCGCGGCCGCCGACGCGGTCGCGCGGGCCAAGGCGCGCGGCATCCGCGTCACGTGCGAGACGTGCCCGCAGTACCTCGCGCTCGACCACGACGACCTGTCCCGCCTGGGGCCGTTCGCGCGCTGCGCCCCGCCGATCCGCTCCCGGGCCGACGTCGAGCACCTGTGGGAGCGGCTCGCGGACGGCACGATCGACTGCATCACCACCGACCACTGCGCGTTCACGTACGAAAGCCGCACCCGCGGCGCAGATGACATCTTCGCGGCGCCGAACGGCCTGCCCGGGATCGAGACGTTCGTGCCGGTCGTCGTGACCGAGGCCCGGGCGCGCGGGTTCTCGTGGGACGACATCGCCCGCTGGACGGCGACGACGCCGGCCGCGCTGTGGCAGCTCGCGCCGCGCAAGGGCGCGATTGCGATCGGCTCCGACGCCGACCTGGCGCTGGTCGACCCGGCGCGGGCGTGGACGATCCGGGGCGCCGACCTGCACCACACCCACAAATGGACGCCTTTCGAGGGCCGCGAGGTGACGGGCCGGGTGGTGCGCACGCTCGTGCGCGGCACGACGGTCTTCCGCGACGGCGCGGACGAGACGGTCGCGCCGGGCTTCGGCCGGTTCGTCCCCGCGCAGCGGCGGGCGCTCGAGGCGGCGACGGCATGAGTACGCGCATCCTGCTCGTGAATCCGAACACCACCGTCTCGATGACCGATGGGATGGCCGACGCCGCCCGCGCGGCCGCCCGGCCGGGCACCGGGATCGAGGCGGCGACGGTCGAGGGCAGCGTGCCCTTCATCGACGGCTGGTACGACGAGACGGTCGCGGCCGCCGCCGTGGCCCGGCTCGTCTCCGAGCGGGCCGGCACGTTCGACGCCGCCATCGTGGCCTGCTTCGGCGATCCGGGCCTGTACGCCGCCCGCGAGCTGACCGAGGCGCCCGTGGTCGGGATCGCGGAGGCGAGCTTCCTGCTCGCCATGTCGCTCGGGCACCGCTTCGGGATCGTCTCGACCGTCGATCGGGCGACGCCGGCGACGTGGGGCATGCTGCGCCACTACGGGATCGAGGCCCGGTGCGCCGCGGTCGAGCCGAGCGAGGTGGAGGTGCTCGAGCTGGACGCCGACCCGGCCGCGGCGCTCGACCGGATCGCGGCGGCGGGGGCGCGGGCGATCGCCGCGGGGGCCGAGGTGCTCTGCATGGGCTGCGGCGCGATGGTCTCGATCCGGTCCGAGCTCGAGGGGCGGCTGCGAGTCCCGGTCGTCGAGGCCGTGCCGGCCGCGGTCGCGCACGCGGAGTCGCTGGTCTCGCTGGGCCTGGGGACGTCCAAGGTGCGCTCGTTCGCGCCCCCGGCGACGATCCTGCGGTGACGCGATCGCGGGTCGAGGAGCGCCTGGATGCGATCTACGCGATCGGGGACGGCGACGGGGCCAATCGCCCGGCGCTGTCCGCGCACGAGGACGCCGCCCACGCCCTGGTCGAGGGCTGGATGCGCGAGGCCGGCCTCGAGACGGGCACGGACGCGATCGGCAACCTGTACGGGCGCCTGCCGGGGCGTGAGCCCGGGGCGGCCGAGGTGTGGTGCGGCTCGCATCTCGACTCCGTCCCGCGGGGCGGCCGCTTCGACGGCGCGCTCGGCGTCGTGGCCGCGCTCGAGGCGGCCTCCCGGCTGGAGCCGGGCGCGCGCACGGCGACGGTGGTCGCGTTCCGCGACGAGGAGGGCTGGCGCTTCGGCGACGGCTTCCTCGGCAGCCGGGCGGTGAGCGGCCAGCTCGACGCCGCCGGCCTCGAGAACGCCGACGGCGACGGCGTCACGGTGCGCGAGGCGCTGGCCGCCGGCGGTCACCCGTTCACGCCCGGCGGCGGCTGGCTCGTGCCGGCGCCGGCCGCGTTCGTCGAGGCCCACATCGAGCAGGGCCCTGTGCTGGCCGAGGGCGGCGCCCCACTCGGCGTCATCACCTCGATCGTCGGCATCCTCGAGCTGCGCGTCGTCTTCGCCGGCGCGGCCGGCCACGCCGGCACGACGCCGATGGGCAGCCGCCGCGACGCCGCCCTGTGCGCGGCCGCGTTTCAGGTCGGCATCGCCGCAGCGACGCGCGAGATCGCGGATGCCGTCGTCACGGTCGGTTCGGCCGTCGCCGTCGAGCCGGGGGCGGCGAATGTGATCGCCCGGCGCACGACGGTCCGCGTCGACGCACGGGCGCCGGACGCCGAGCGGCTGGCGGCGCTCGAGCGAGCGGTCTGGCGGGCCGCCGACGAGGCCGCGCGTGCGCACGGCTGCGAGACGCAGGTCGACATCACGATGCGGATCGACCCGGTCGCGTGCGACCCCGGCCTCCGCGACGTGCTGACCCGGGCGGCGGGGCCCGCGCCGTCGCTGCCCTCCGGCGCGGGCCACGACGCACAGGTGCTGGCCCGGGCCGGCGTGCCCGTCGCCATGCTCTTCGTCCGCAGCCTGAACGGCGGCATCAGCCATTCGCCGGCCGAGTCGAGCTCGCCCGAGGACGTCGCGGCCTGCGTGGACGCGCTCGAGGCGGCGCTGCGCGAGCTGGCCGGCGGCTAGCTATAGCTAGCGCCGCCTGGCCAGCGACACGCCGACCAGGCACGGGAAGCCGCCGGCGAAGGCGAGCCACGGCGGCCGCTCGCTCAGCACGGCCCAGCCGAGCATGATCGCGACCACGGGCGCCAGGTACGTGAGCGACCCCATGCGGCCGGCGCTCGTCCGGCCCAGCGCGAACGTCCAGGTCGCGAAGCCGAGCGCCGTGGGGACGAGCCCGAGGTAGACCGTCCACGCGATCGGCCCCGCACGCGACTCGGCCACGCCGGAGACGAGGCTGGGCGCGAACGGCAGGCACGCCACGGTCGCCGCCGCGCACCCGAGCCACGTGACCTGGAGCGGCGAGACGCGCGCGAGGACGGGCTTCTGCACCACGACCGCCGCGGCGTACGCGAGCGCCGCGACCAGACACAGGAAGATGCCGAGCGCCGCCCGCGACGTGGACTCCGCGGTCGCAAAGCCGATCGTCACGCACCCGGCGAACGCCACGGCACAGCCGGCGAAGAGCCCCGGCGGGAAGCCCTCGCCGAGGAAGGCGCCCGCCATGATCGCGATCAGGATCGGCCCGGTGTTCACGAGCATCGCGGCCGTCCCGGCGTCGACCTGCCGCTCCGCGGCGTTCAGTGTCACGCTGTAGAGGCCCAGCCACAGGACGCCGTAGGCGGCGATCTGCAACAGGTCGCGGCGGGCCGGCAGCGGCTCGCGGCGGACGACCGCGACCGCGCCCAGCACCGCGCAGCTCACGAGCAGCCGGCCGAGCGCGATCGCGCCGGGCGAGAGCGCCTCCCCGGCGGCGCGGATGCCGACGAACGCCGACCCCCAGGCGGTCACCGTCACGAGCCCGGCGGCCAGCGCGGGCACGTCGCGGCGGACGGGGATCGCCACGGGAGCCTCGTCGAGGGCACTCATCCCGAGAAGAACGCCGGGCGGGCGGGGTTCGTGAGACCGGGGCAGCTGCCGGATATCCTCACGCAGGCGCCACCCCGATGAGCCACGACCACCACCACGGCCACCACGGCGGCCACTCCCATGCCGTCTCCGCCGACGCGAACCGGCGCCAGCTCGCGATCGCGCTCGGCTTGATCCTGGGGCTGATGGCCGTCGAGATCGCGGTCGGCCTCGTCGCCGACTCGCTGGCGCTGATCTCGGACGCGGCCCACATGCTGACGGACGCCGTGGCGATCGGCCTCTCGCTGTGGGCGGCGTCGCTCGCCGCGCGGCCCGCGAAGGGGGCACTGACCTACGGCTACCGCCGGGCCGAGATCCTGGCCGCACAGTTCAACGGCGCGACCCTGCTCACGCTGGCCGTGCTGATCGTGATCGAGGCCGTGCGGCGGCTGGCGTCGCCACCCTCGGTCGAGGCGAAGCTGATCCTGGCGGTCGCGGCCGTCGGCGTCGTCGTCAACCTGCTGGCGACCTGGGTGCTCGCGAAGGCGAACCGCGAGAGCCTGAACGTCGAGGGCAGCTTCCAGCACATCCTCACCGACCTGTACGCCTTCATCGGCACGGGGATCGCGGCGATCGTGATCCTCGCGACCGGCTTCGAGCGGGCCGACCCGATCGCCTCCCTGTTCGTCGCGGCGCTCATGCTGCGCGCGTCCTACGGGCTGCTCAGGGCCAGCGGCCGCATCTTCCTCGAGGCCGCGCCGGAGGGGATGGACGTCGAGGAGATCGGGACGGCGCTCGCCGGCCACCCCGGCGTCGTCGAGGTGCACGACCTGCACGTGTGGGAGGTGACCTCCGGGTTCCCCTCCCTGTCCGCCCACGTGCTGGTCGAGTCCGACGCCGACTGCCACGGCATCCGCGAGCAGCTCGAGGAACTGATCGACGACCGCTTCGGCATCGGTCACACGACGCTCCAGGTCGAGCACGGCAAACCGCGGCTCGTGCAGATGTCTCCGCGCCCCCGCCGCGGTGCCGGCGGGGGCCTAGATGGTTGATCCCGATTCCCCGGGTGTCCTGGGCGACTGCGAACCACGCAGCGCAAGGACTAGAGGGAGTTCATATTGGGCGAAATATGGGCGCGACTGAGGACGCCGCGATGCGACGGTTCGCAGCCGCAGCCCCACCAGCGACCCGAACCCCCACCGACAGCCTGACGTCCAGGCGCGCGGGGGATCGGGATCAACCATCGACAAAGACGAGCGCCGGCCGGGAGGCGAACCTTCCGGCCGGCGCTTTTGACCCCTCGGTAGAGCGTGCGGTCTAGTGGTACTTGTAGATGGCCACGTAGTCGAGCTGGAGCGCGACCTTGCTCGGCGTCGTCGAGTCCGGCATGACGCCGGTGAAGCCGTTCGAGCCGACGTTCGTCTGCATCACCATGTGCATCGGCGTGGACGGGACGTGGCTCGTGTAGTGCGCCCAGATGTGTCCGTCGAGGCGCACGGTGATGTCCCCCGGCACCCAGGCGACCGTCATCCGGTGCCACTTGGTGAAGTCGGCCGTCACGTGAGCGTGCACGCGTGTGCTGCCGTAGTGGAGCGTCGCCGTCTCGACCCGGCGGGCGGCGCCCTTGTCGGACGACTCCTCGGCCCAGTCGAGGACGGTGCCGCCGCCGTTGGGGCGAAGGGCGACGTCCATGCCGACGCCCTTGGCCGCCTTCATCCGGAAGCGGATCACCCAGCGGCCGTACGTCTGGCTGACGAGGCGTGCCATCGACGTGCCGCCGGAGACCCAGCGGCCGCCGTACTGGGGATCCTTGTAGGTCTGGATCCGGAGCATGCCGCCCTTCGACACGACGTGCGAGGGCGCCCAGTACGACTGCGGGCAGCACCCGGGGACGCCGTCGTAAAGCGTCCAGGTGTGCGGCTTGAGCGGCAGCTGGAACTGGCGGTAGAAGATTCGTTTCGGGAACGTCCCCGACACCGGGGGCGGGGTCGAGGCCGTGGCCTGGGCGGCGAGGGGTCCCACTCCCACGACGAGGACCGCGAGGCACATGAGGATCTTCCTGGATCGTTGCATGCGGCGATCATCGGCAATCCGACCCCCCTTCCACATGCTTCCAAAGAGATTCTCACAACACGCTCAATTACCGTTTACAACCCGGCTTGAGCTCCGCCCTGCGGCGGGAGAGGTGCAGGCGGTATCGTCTCCCGGCCCGCCGTGCGCCCCGCACCCGCCCACCTGCCGCCCCTCCTCGCCGCCGCAGCGGCGCTCGCGCTGGCGGGCTGCGGAGGCTCCGGCTCATCGGGGCTGCCGGTGTCCGACTACACCGGGCTGGTGAAGGGCCAGACCTACTACGCGCTCGACCCCGCCACCGGCGACCACTGGGCCGGCGCCGCGCTCATCCCCAGCAAGAGCTCGAAGAAGGCCCAGATCGGCAATCAGGACGACGGTGCCTACCTGGTCTACCGGCAGACGGGCTCCGGGCCGTGGCGGGCCGGGGACGCCGGCATCCCCGGCAACAGCAACTTCAACTGCGCCGTGACGCCGCCCGCCTCCGTGCTCGCGGTCTGGAACTGGGCGCCGGGCACGTGCCACCCGCGCAGCGGCGACTGACCGCCTACGCGTCGACGGCGATCATCACGTCCGAGGCCTTGATGACGGCGGTCGCGCTCGCGCCCTCCTTCAGGCCGAGCTCGTCGACCGCCTCGACCGTGATCGACGCGACGATCCTCTGACCGCCGACGTCGAGCGCGACGTTCGCGATCGCGTCGCCGCGCGTGATCTTCACGATGGTGCCGTCGAGCCGGTTTCGGGCGCTGAGCTTCATGGGTCTCCTTCCGCGCGTGCGAGGCGCATGGGAATCAGGACGTGCGACGGCCGGGCCGCGTCGTGGAAGACGGTTTGGTGGGCGACCAGCATCTGGGTGCCCCGCCCCGGCAGCTCGGCCGTGTTCAGGTTCCGATCGTAGCGATCGAACTCGCTCGATGACACCTCGACGCGGAGCCGGTGGCCGGCCACCAGGCGGTATGCGGTCGCCCACAGGTCGATCTCGACCTCGTAGACCCGGCCGGGGCTCGAGCAGCTGCCGGCCCCGCTCCGGCTCGCGCAGGCTCATGCGCTGGATCCCGTCCTCGATCAGGTTCGCGGCCCCGTCGGGGAACACGTCGACAAGCGCCATCGTGAAGTCGGTGTCGACCGCGTCGGTGGCGGCATGGAGCCGCGCCCGCAGGTCGCCGACGATCTCGACCGGCTCGGCGAAGGGCGCGCTCGT
>JAICJM010000161.1 GCA_025928435.1 Thermoleophilia bacterium | reverse complement strand
CGGGCGCTCTACCTGCCCCCCGGCACGGCCTGCACGCTCGAGGGGGACGGCCTGGTCGGCGTGTGCGCCGCCCGGGCGGACGCCGGCCACCCGGTGCGGCCGATCGCGCCCGAGGATGTGCGCGTGGAGGTGCGCGGGTCCGGGAACGCCACCCGCCAGATCAACCACATCATCGCGCCGGAGTTTCCGGCCCACCGGCTGCTCGTCGTCGAGGTGCTGACGCCCGCCGGCAACTGGTCGTCGTACCCGCCGCACAAGCACGAGCGGGAACGGCTGCCGGTCGAGAACGACCTCGAGGAGGTCTACGCCTATCGGTTCGAGGCGCCGGAGGCCTTCGGCGTGCAGCGGCTGTACAGCCGCGGGGGCGGCCTCGACGAGACGTGGACGGTGCGCGACCTCGACGTCCTGCTCGTGCCGCGCGGATACCACCCGTTCTGCGCCGCCCACGGCTACCACGGCTACTACCTGAACGCGCTCGCGGCGGAGCAGCGGTCGATGGCCGCCGAGGACGATCCCGACCTGGCCTGGACGCGGGACGCCTGGCCGGGCATGGCGCGTGACCCACGTGTCCCGATCACGGGGAAGGAGACAGCATGAGGGTCGCATCCGCGCCCGTCTCGTTCGGCATCTTCGAGCTCACGGCCGACGACGCGGGCCTGCCCGATCCGGTCGACGTGCTCGACGCGATCGCCGAGACCGGCCACGAGGGCACCGAGCTCGGGCCTCCGGGCTACTTCGGCGACGCGGCCGGCACCGCCGCCGCGCTCCAGGAGCGGAACCTCGAGCTGGTCGGCTCGTTCCTGCCGCTGCGGCTGTCGCGGCGCGAGCACATCGACGAGGACTTCGCGTTCCTCGACCGTGCCCTCGACATCCTCGACGACACGACGCCGCCGGGCGGGACGCGCCCCTATGCGCTGATCTCGGACGCGTTCTGCGAGCCGGAGCGGCTGGCCTGGGCGGGGCAGATCGAGGAGCACCCCGACACCTGGCTCTCGGACGCGCGCTTCGCGATGCTCGTCGCCAACGCCCAGCGGGCGGCGGAGCGCTGCCTCGAGCGGGGCTACCGGCCGGCCTTCCACTACCACGGTGGCACGTACGTCGAGACCCCGCGCGAGATCGACCGGTTCGCGTCGCAGGTCGACCCGGGCGTGCTCGGGTTCTGCTTCGACAGCGGGCACTCGGCGTTCGGCGGCGGCGACCCGGTGGCGTTCCTCGACACCTACGGCGAGCTCGTCTCCCACGTGCACCTCAAGGACGTCGACGGTGCGGTCATGAACGAGATCCGCACGAAGGGCCTCGGCATGGAGGAGGCCTGGCGCCGGGGCGTGTTCTGCCTGTTCGGCGAGGGCAGCGTCGACCTGGCGGCCATCGTCGCCCGCCTGCGCGCCATCGGCTACGACGACTGGGTCGTGGTCGAGCAGGACCGGCACCTGAAGCGGGGGCAGACGATCGCCTCCCTGCGCGACGACGCCCGCCACAACCGCGAGGTCTTGCGGGAGCTCGGCGTCTGACCAGGCAGAATGGGCGCGTGTACACGGCGGCGTTCCCGATCGAGACCGAGCGCCTCGTCCTGCGGGCCTACCGCCCGGACGACCTCGACGCCCTGCTCGCGATCGTCTCGCGGACCGACGTGAACCGGTTCCTCTACACGGAGCCCCGCAACGAGGACGAGGCGGTGGAGCTGCTGCAGCGCAAGCTGGACAACACGGAGCTCGTCGACGAGGACGACCAGATCTCGGCCGCCGTCTGCCGGCGCGACACCGGTGAGCTCGTCGGCGACCAGATGATGCGGTGGGTGAGCCGGGAGCACCGCACGGGCGAGATCGGCTTCATGTTCCACCCCGACCACCACGGCCTCGGCTACGCCACGGAGTCGGCCCGGCCGCTGATCGACTGGGGCTTCGAGGTCGCCGGATTCCACCGGATCATCGGCCGGCTCGACGCCCGTAACTTCGCCTCGGCCCGGGTGCTGGAGAAGCTCGGCATGCGCCGCGAGGCGATGATGATCGAGAACGAGTGGGTGAAGGGCGAGTGGCAGAGCGGGATCGACTACGCCATCCTGGAACGGGAGTGGCGGGCGGAGCGCGACCTGCGGGAAGCGTGATCGAACGGGCTGTCCCATCGTTGGAGCAGGTGTGTGCACCCGGTTGTGCGCCCTTCTGACAGGCGCACGCACCAAATGGGGTCTGTCCCCGTTTGGTGCATCCTCCGCCCGCGACATCCCGACCACCACCGCGTCAGAGAACGCGCCGAAGCGTGCATAACCGGTGCCTGGCACCGATCCTTCAAAGAGCGTGAATAAGAGGGGTCTGACCCTGTTTATTCACACACGACTACGCCGCCCGCCGCTCCTCGCCGGTGATCAGCGCGTTGAAGCGCGACGTGGGCAGCGGTCGGCTGTACAGGTAGCCCTGGCCGAGCGGGCAGCCGGCGTCGCGCAGGAACGTCAGCTGCGCCTCGGTCTCGATGCCCTCGGCGAGGCACTGGATGCCGAGCTTCGAGGCCATGGTGATCATGGTCTCGACGAGCACGCCGGCGTCGCGGTCGCCGGGCAGGTCCTTCACGAACGATCGGTCGATCTTGATCATGCTCGGACGCAGCTGGCTCAACCGCCCGAGCGAGGAGTGGCCGGTGCCGAAGTCGTCGATCGCGAGCCGCAGGCCCTGGGAGTGGATCTCGGCCAGCATCGGCTCGAGGTCGGCGATGTCCGTCATCGCCGCCTCCTCGGTCAGCTCGATCATCACCCGGTCGGCGCTGAGCCCGAACGACTCGATCGTCGCGATCACGCGCCGGATCGCCGCGGGCTGCCAGTAGGCCGGGGGCAGGTTGATCGAGGCGTACAGGTCGAGGTCGTGATCGCACCAGCGGCGGGCCTCGATGCACGCCCGCTCGAGCACCCATGCGGTCATCGGCCGGATCAGGCCGGTGCGCTCGGCGGCGGGCAGGAACTCGCCGGGCAGGAGGAGGCCAGCCTCGGGATGGTTCCAGCGCAGGAGCGCCTCGGCGCCGACGATGCACGACTGGTCAAGAGCGACGATCGGCTGGTAGTAGAGCTCGAGCTCGTCGCGGCGCTCGGCCTGGCGCAGCTGCGACGCGATCGCGAGCTCCACGCTGGAGTCGCGCTTGGGCGGCTGGTACAGGCGGTAGCCGTCGCGGCCGGCGTCCTTGGCCGCGTACATGGCGATGTCGGCGTGCTTGAGCAGCGTCTCGGCGGTGTCGCCGTCCGCGGGGAAGAGGCTCGCGCCGATGCTCGGCGTGATGTAGAGGTCGGTGCTCGCCAGGGCGAACGGCTTGGCGAGGGCGACGCGCAGGTTGGCGGCGACGGTCTGGGCGGCCGCGTCGAGCATCGCGTCGGCGGCGGTGCCCTGCACGAGGACGAGGAACTCGTCGCCACCCTGACGGGCGACCACGTCGCCGGCCCGGCACGATTCCCGCAGCCGCTGGGCGACCAGCACGAGCAGCTCGTCGCCGACGGCATGACCGAAGCTGTCGTTCACGAGCTTGAAGTCGTCGAGGTCGATGAAGAGCACCGCGCCGCCGCTGCCGCTGCGGCGGGCGTTCGCGATCGCGACCGTCAGGTGCTCCTGGAAGAGCGCGCGGTTGGGGAGGTCGGTGAGCGGGTCGTGCAGCGCCAGGTGGGCCAGCCGGTCCTCGCTGAGGCGCCGTTCGGTGACATCGAAGAAGCACCCGTCGATCCGCGTCACGTTGCCGGCCTCGTCGCACACGCCCCGGCCGTGGCCCTGCACCCAGCGGGTCGACCCGTCCGCGTGGATCACCCGGTACTCGATCGCGTACGGCGCGCGTCGCGCGAGCGCGTCCTGGAACAGGGAGACCATGCCCGCGTAGTCCTCGGGATGCACGATGCTGCCGTACGAGCGGCGGGCATGGTCGATGAAGTCGGAGGGCGGATAGCCCGTGATCGACTCGATCTCAGGCCCGGCGGCGCACATGACCCAGCGCTCGCCGCGGAGCTCGAATTCGTAGGACGTGCCGGGGAGCACCCGCACCGTCGCGGCCGTGCCCTCCCGATCCCAGGGGTGGTTGGCGGGGCGGGGTTCGCTCATACCCCGGTAGTCGGAGCCCATACCGGAGGGTGCATCACCCCTCCGAGTGAGGATTGCCGCATGGCAATCCCCCGGCCGACGGCTATTCCGCGGCCTCGACCGACTCGGCGAGAAGGGTGGCCACGTCGGCGACACGCAGGTCGCGGCCGGAGGTGCGCACGCCGTCGTCCAGCATGATCGTGCAGTACGGGCAGGCGACGGCCAGGGTCTCGGCCCCTGTCTCGGCCGCCTCGCGGACGCGCTCCTCGTTGATCGGGCGGCCCCGCTCCTCCATCCACATGTGCGCGCCGCCGGCGCCGCAGCAGAACGTGCGCTTGCCGCTGCGGGCCATCTCCACTGGCTGCCCGACGGCCGCGACCAGCTCACGCGGCTCGGCGAGGACGTCGTTGTGCCGCGCCAGGTAGCAGGAGTCGTGGTAGGTGATGCGGCGGTCGCCGGCGCTGGGCGAGATGCGGCCCTCGCGCACGAGCTCGGCCAGGAGCTCCGAGTGGTGCACGACCTCGTAGCTGCCGCCGAAGTCCGGGTACTCGTTCGCGAGCGTGTTGAAGCAGTGCGGGCACGACGTGACGATCTTCTTCGCGCCCGAGTCGTTCAGGGTCTCGACGTTCTGCTCGGCGAACGCCTGGAACACGTACTCGTTCCCCATCCGCCGGGCCGGGTCGCCGGTGCAGGCCTCGCGCGGGCCGAGGATGGCGAAGTCGATCCCGGCCGCCGCCAGCAGCTTGGCGGTCGACTCGGCCGAGGTGCGGGCGCGCTCGTCGAAGGACGCCGCACAGCCGACCCAGTAGAGCACGTCCGGCGCCGGGTCGCCCGGCTCGAGCACGCGCACGCCCAGCCCTTCCGCCCACGCCGCCCGGTCGGACTGGGGCTTGCCCCACGGGTTGGACGAGCGCTCGACGTCGCGCAGCATCGGGTCGGCCTCGGCCGGGAAGCGGGCCTCGTTCATGACCAGGTGCCGGCGCAGGTCGACGATGTGGTCGATGTGCTCGATCGATACCGGGCACTCGCGCACGCACGCCCCGCAGGTGACGCAGTCCCAGACGACGTCGTCGGTGACAGCATTCGGCACGAGCGGCGACAGCTCGGCCTCGGCATCGGCGAGAACCGCCGGGCCCTCGGCGAAGAGCTGGTCGCGCAGGCCCATGATCAGGAGCTTGGGCGAGAGGGCCTTGCCGGTCGCCCACGCCGGGCATGCGTCCTGGCAGCGGCCGCACTCCGTGCAGGAGTAGGTATCGACGACCTGCTTCCAGGTCATGTCGGCGACCGTCCCCGAGCCGAGCCGCATGTCCTCCTCGGGCCCTTCCTCGTCGAACCGCAGCGGCTCGAGCCGGCCGCGGGCGCGGGTGCGGCCGAAGTAGACGTTCACAACCGCCGTCGCGATGTGGAGGTGCTTCGAGTTGGGCAGGTACACGAGAAACGAGAGCACGATGGCGATGTGCGCCCAGACCAGGATGCGCTCGGCGTCGTGGGTGCCGGAGCCGCCGCCGAACAGGTCCGAGAGCGCGTTCGAGACGGGCGACCAGCTCGCGCCCCACTCGTTCAGTCCGAGCGCGATCAGGGAGGCGTGCCACAGGAGCAGCGTCGTCACGATCCCCGCGATCAGGATCAGGATCAGGTCGGCCTCGCCCATGTGGCTGCCCTCGAACCGGGCCGGGCGCTGGATCTTGCGGATCGCAAACGCGGTCACGACGCCGGCCAGCACGAGGACGCAGAAGACATCGGCGAGCAGCGCGAACCAGCCCTGCCGGCCCAGCCACGGGATCGTCTCGCCCCGGTCGGCGATCGCGATCATCGCCATCAGGATGGTCGGCAGGAGCACGAGGAAACCCCAGAAGATGAAGGCGTGCATCAGCCCGGGGACGAGCCGCTGCAGCAGCTTGCGCTGGCCGAGGGCGATGACCGCCTCGTTGCGCAGGCGGGCGGGCACCTCGCCCGAGCGGTCGCTCGGCTGCCCCATCCGCACCAACCGGACGAGCAGCAGGGCGCGGCGGGCGAACAGGCCCGCGGCGACGGCCAGCGCGACCAGCAGGGCGGCGAGGGCGACCGGGTCTATCCGGCCCTCGCCTTCTCGATCGCGGCGGTGATCGCCGGCAGCACCTCGTGCAGATCGCCGATCACGGCGTAGTCGGCGTTCGCGACGATCGGCGCCTCGGCGTCGGTGTTGATCGCGAGGATCCGCTTCGCCCCCTTGCACCCGGCCATGTGCTGGGTGGCGCCGCTGATGCCGCACGGGATGTAGATCTCGGGCGCGATCTTCGTGCCGGTCTGCCCGACCTGGTCGGTGTGCGGGCGCCAGCCGGCGATGGTCACGGCGCGCGAGCAGCCGACCGCCCCGCCCAGCGCCGCCGCCAGCGCCTCGACGGGCGCGAAGCCCTCGGCCGAGCCGGCCCCGCGGCCGCCGCTGACGACCACCTTGGCGTCGGCGAGCGAGATCCCGCCGCCGGCCCCGGTCTGGGCGCGCTCCACGACCTGGACGACCAGGTCGGCGTCCTCGAGCTGCGGCGTGAACTCCGAGACGACCGTCTGGACGGGCGCGCCCGTCGCCTCCTCGACCGCGTGCGGGGCGACGGTGAGGAGCTTCGTCCGGCCGTGGACGCGGGCCTGCTCGAGCAGGCTGCCGCCCCAGCGCAGGCGCGTCACCTCGGCCGCCTCGCCCGGCGCCGCCTCGACGCAGTTGGCCGCGAGCGGCAGGTCGGCGAAGGCCGCGGCATGGGCCATCGCCTCGGTCGCGCGCTCGCTGCCCGGCGCGATCACCGCCGCCGGCGAGTGCGTCTCGACGAGCTCCGCGATCGTCCGCCCCCACGCCTGCGGCGCGAACGCGGTCAGGCGCTCGTGGACGACCACGTACGCGGCCGCCGCCCCGAGCGCGCCGAGTCCCTGCGCGGCGCCGCTCGCATCGGGGCCGAACAGCACCGCCTCGAGCGGCTCCCCGGCCGCCTCGGCGTATCCGCGGGCGAGCGTCGCCGCCTGTCGGGAGACGTCGTCGGGAACGCCGCCCGAGTGCTCGACCAGGACGAGGACGGCCATCTCTAGAGCACCCCCGCCCCGCGCAGGATCTCGACCACGGCGGGCGCCGCGTCCGGGCCGTGGCCCAGGATCTGGGCCTGCTTACCCTGGCCGGCGGGCACCACCAGCCGCACCTTCTCGACGCCGGCCGCGGCCGGCGCGACCGGCCGCGTCTCGAGCGGCTTGCGCTTGGCCCGCATCCGCCCCGGCACGGACGGGTAGCGGGGCAGGTTCAGGCCCTCCTTGACGGTGACGACCGCCGGCAGCGGCACCCGGTAGACGTCGCGGCCGCCGGGCACCTCCTGCTCGCAACGCAGCGCGCCGTCCTCGACCGCGATCGCCTTCAGGCCCGTCACGCAGGGGCGGCCGAGCGCGTGCGCGACCCGGATCCCGACCTGGTAGTTGCCGGCGTCGGCCGACTCGTTGCCGAAGAAGATCAGGTCGTACTCGGTGCCCGCCGCCCGCTCGGCCGCGATCGTTTCGAGGATCGCGGCGGCGGTCGCGCCGCCGTCGAGCTCGGCGTCGGCCCCGAGCAGGATCGCGCGGTCGATGCCGAGCGCCATCGCGTCGCGCAGCTGCTCCTCGGCCTCGGGCGGCCCCAGGGTGAGCACGGTCGAGCTGCCGCCGTGCGCCTCGACGATCCGCACCGCCTCCTCGACGCCGCACTCCTCGTGCGGGCTGATCGTGAAGCCGAGGTGGCGGGTCTCGATCGCCTGCTCGTCGGCGGTCAGGACGATGCGGCCGCCGGTCATTGGCACCCGCTTGACGCAGCAGAGGATGTTCAGCGGCATGAGGTCCCCCACACTAACTCCGGATGCGCGTGTTCTCGGGATCGAAGACGGGCGTCGAGCCGGCGACGGCGACCGTGACCGGGTAGCGCTCGCCGAGGTACTCGACGAGCAGCCGCTCGCCGGCCACCGCCTGCTCGGGCGGCAGGTAGGCCATCAGGATGTGCTTGCCGATCGACGGCCCGGCCCCGGTGCTGGTGACATACGAGCCACGCCCCTTGCGATCGACGAGTCGGCTGCCGTCGAGCGCGAGGATCGGCTCGCGCCCGAGCATGTAGCGCTGGACGCCGCTCTTCGACGTGTGGTCGTCGACCGTGAGCGTGCACAGGATCGCGGCCGGGTCCTCCTCGCGCTGGCGCAGGTGCGCGTCGCGGCCGACGAAGTCCTCCTCCTTCACCTTCCCCCAGGCCATGCCGGCCTCGACGACGTCGTACTCGCTCTCGAGCTCGAAGCCGTAGGCCCGGTAGCACTTCTCGAGCCGGCCCGTGGTGCCGTAGACGCCGATGCCGACCGGGACGAGGCCGTGGGGGCGGCCCTCCTCGTAGACCATGTCCCACAGCCGCCGGCCCTCCTCGATCGGGACGTACAGCTCCCAGCCGAGGTCGCCCACGTAGGAGATCCGCGACGCCAGGACGCGCAGCGTGTCCATCTCGACCGTGCGGCACGTGCCGAAGCGGAAGTCCTCGTGCGAGACGTCGTCGCGCGTCAGCCCCTCCAGGATCGTGCGCGCCTGCGGCCCCCAGAGGCCGAGCGTCGTCCAGCCCGACGTGATGTCGGTGATCTGGGCGCTGCCGTCCTCCGGCAGGCGGTCGGAGAACCACTTGCGGTCGGCCGGGCCGTGCGCGCCGCCGGTGACGACACGGAACAGCTCGTCGCCGAGGCGCATGATCGTGAGGTCGGCCTTGAAGCCGCCGCCGGGCGAGAGCACCGGCGTGTAGACGACCCGGCCGACGGGGACGTCCATCTGCCGCATCGCCACCCGCTGCACCGCCGCGAGCGCCCCGGGGCCGGCGATGTCGAAGATCGTGAACGCGCTCAGGTCGACGATGCCCGCGCCGTCGCGCATCGCCAGGTGCTCGGCGTTGATGATCGGCGACCACCAGCGCGCGTCCCACTCGGCCTCGCGCCGGTTGATGCGGTCGCCGTACTGCTCGACGAGGCCGGCGTTCGACTCGTACCAGTGCGGCCGCTCCCAGCCGGCGGCCTCGAAGAAGGTCGCGCCGAGCTCGGCCTGGCGGGAGTGGAACGGCGGCAGCCGGACGTCGCGGTTCGACGCCCACTGCTCGCCCGGGTGGACGATGCCGTATGTCTTGTTGAAGCCCTCGGCCGCCCGCGCGCGCACGTGCGCGCGCGTCTTCTGGTGGTCCCAGAAGCGGGCGATGTCGGAGGAGTGCAGGTCGATCTCGGACTCGCCGTGAACCATCCACTCGGCCACCGACTTGCCGACGCCGGGCCCCTCCTTCACCCACACCGCCGCGACCGACCACAGGTTCTTGACCTCGGGCGTCTCGCCCAGGATGGGCATGCCGTCCGGCGTCAGCGACAGCAGGCCGTTGATGGCGTACTTCACACCCACGGACTCGTCGCCGACGATCTCCGGGCAGAGCTCGAGCGCGTGCTCCATCTGCTGCTCGAAGTCGGCCTGGGTGAACGGGAATTCGGTG
>JAICJM010000206.1 GCA_025928435.1 Thermoleophilia bacterium | reverse complement strand
GGCGCGGGCAGCACGTTCGAGCTCCGGCTGCCCGCGGCGCGCTCAGCAGGGAACGAGCCGGTACCCGCCGCCGCGGACGGTCTCGATCACAGCCTCGGTCTCGAGCTTGCGCCGTAGGCGGGCGATGCAGACGTCGACGACGTTCGACCGCGGGTCGAACTGGTAGTCCCATACCGCGTTCAGGATCCGCTCGCGCGAGACGACCTCCTCGGGCGTGCGCAGCAGGTACTCGAGCAGGGCGCACTCGCGTTCGGAGAGCTGGACGCGTCCGCCGTCGCGGCGGGTGATGCGGCGGTTGCGCAGGTCGAGCTCGAGCGGCTGCACGCCCGCCGGTGACCCGCCGGCGCGGCCCCGCCGGCGCAGGCAGGCGCGGACGCGCGCCAGCAGCTCGTCGAAGGAGAACGGCTTGGCGAGGTAGTCGCTCGCCCCCGCGTCGAGCGCCGCCACCTTGATCTCGACGCCGTTCTGGGCCGAGAGCACCAGCACCGGGACGGGCGGGTCGGCCGCGATCGCGCGGGCGAGGACTCCGAACCCGTCGACCCCGGGCAGCTTCAGGTCGAGCACGACCAGGTCCCACGCTCGGGCGCCGAGCTCGGCGACGGCCTCGTCGCCGCTCCCTGCAACCGCGGTCGCGTATCCCTCCGCCCGGAGCCCCCGGCTGACGAAGCTCGCGATCAGAGGCTCGTCTTCGACCAGCAGAATCTGCACGACGTCCGCAAGCATACGCCCGGGCGGGCGCCCCGGACATGACAGGGAGATGACATGCGCTTGACGCCGCCGGACGCCGGGTCGAGCATGCAGCCGCTCGTTTCGAGGGGAGGCTCCATCAGCCGGTCGACGAGGATCCTGAGCGCGCTTGGCGGCACCGTCGTGGTGGCCGCCCTGGTGGCGTGGTACGTGATCGGGTATGCGATCAGCCTGCCGCCGACGGTGCCGCAGGCGAGCGCGGCGGGGGTCACGAACGTCACCGTCCAGACGGTCGCCGCCTACGGCCACGCGCCGCATCCGGACTGGGTGTCCTACCTCGTGAAGGACGAGCAGGGGCAGTGGGTGCACAGCACGATCTGGAAGGTGCCGGCGCACTCGATCGTGCGCGTCACGGTGTACCAGTACGACGGTGACAGCGGGCTGCGCAACCCGTTCCTGGGCCAGCCGCGCGGGATCGTCGGCGGCACGATGTCGGTGAACGGGAAGCCGCTCCACGTCCTCGACCCCGACGACGCCTCCCACACCTTCACCATCCCCGACCTGGGAGTGAGCGTCCCGCTCAAGGGCGTGGCCGACGACGCCCCCAACCAGTGCGCGGTCACGCCCTGCACCATGGCGCAGGCGCACAACACGATCGTCTTCGAGTTCCGCACCGGCAAACCGGGCCTGCACCGCTGGCAGTGCTTCGTGCCCTGCGCCGCCGGCTGGATCTACGGGTTCGGCGGACCGATGCAGACGGTCGGCTGGATGGACGGCTTCCTCAAGGTCGTCTGACCCCGTGGACGATCGCTCCCATCTGATCCGGGCGGCCGCCATCTGGGTCGTCCTGGCGATCGTCGCCGACCTGCTGGTCGGCTTCCTGGTGGCGCCGCACATGCCGCCCGGGCGGTTCACCAAGGCGGCATCGAACCAGACCGAGATCAACAACCTGCTCGCGCTGATCATGACCCCGATCGGTGTCGGCGTGCTCACGTTCCTCGTCTACGCGCTGGTGTGCTTCCGCCAGCCGCCCGGCCCGCTCCAGGATGGCCCGCCTGTCCGCGGCCACCGCCGCCTGCAGACGGGCTGGGTGGGCCTGACGACGGCGATCGTGCTCGTGCTCGCCATCCTCGGCACGGCCGAGCTGATCGAGACGCCGAACAGCCGCGCCGGCGCCGGCGCGGGCGGGGGCCAGGGGCCGACCCCGATCTCGAATCCGAGCGGGAACCCGCTGCAGGTGCAGGTGATCGCCCAGCAGTGGCAGTTCACCTACCGCTTCCCGCAGTACGGGGGCGTCGAGACGTTCTCGCTCGCGCTGCCGGTCGGCCGCACCGTCGAGTTCCACGTCACCTCGATCGACGTGATCCACTCGTTCTGGGCCTACCAGCTGGGCGTCAAGGCGGACGCCGTCCCCGGCGCCGACAACATCGCCTTCGCCACGCCGAGGAAGGCCGGCCTGTTCCAGATTCGCTGCGCCGAGCTGTGCGGCCTCTGGCATGGCTACATGTCCTCCCGCGGGCACGTGCTCCCCGCCGCCGGGTGGAAGCGCTGGATCGCGCACGCCCAGCAGGCCAATGCCCCCGCGACCCACTACCTGCCGAAGTACGCCAAGGCCTACTACCCGACACCGACACAGAGGGGCGGATGAGCTCACCGGAGAAACCCACCGCCTCGATGCCGGCGACGCCGCCCGGCCGGAACGGCCTGCTCACGTTCAACCTGCTCTGGGGCCTCGTCGGGCTCGTCGTCGGCTACGCGATCGGCCTGTGGATCGGCCACCGCATGGGCTCCCGCTTCGACTGGACCGCGGACATCGACTACAACGACATCGCTGTCCTGCTCGGCTACTCGCTCGGCACGATCGGCTACCTGGCCGGGCTGGGCATCCTCAACCATCCCATCGCCCGCCTCTTCGGCCGCTCCGCCGGCGACGTCGCCCTGCGCACGGGCTGGGGACGGTACGCGCGGGCGAGCACCGATCACAAGGTGATCGGGAACCAGTACCTGATCGGGATCGGCATCTTCTTCTTCATCGGCGGCCTGAACGCGATGCTGATCCGCACCCAGCTCCTGCACCCGAACACGCCGACGTTCTCGCCCGGGCAGTACCTCACGATCGTCGGCCTGCACGGCTCGATGATGATCATGATGGTCTCGAGCATCATCCTGGGGCCGTTCGGGCACTACTTCCTGCCGCTCATGATCGGCAGCCGGCGGATGGCGTTCCCGCGGCTCGAGGCGCTCTCGTTCTGGCTCCTGCCGCTCGCCGGGATGATCCTGACGAGCACGATCGCCTACGGCGGCTTCCCGACCGGCTGGACCGGCTATCCGTCGCTGGCGAGCACCGCGAACATCGGGATGGACGGCTACCTGTTCTCGTTCGCGCTCGTCGGCGTCGGCATGATCCTGAACGCCCTGAACATGCTCGTCACCGTGTTCAACTACCGCGCCCCGGGCATGACCTGGGGGCGGCTGCCGATCTTCGTCTGGGGCATGCTGACGACGTCGGTGCTGATGCTGCTCGGCCCGCCGATGCTGCTCGCGGCCTGCTTCATGGAGGTGCTCGACCGGACGTCGGGGACGACGTTCTTCTCGTCTCCGACCGGCGGCAGCCCGTTCCTGTGGGAGAACCTGTTCTGGTTCTTCGGCCACCCGGAGGTGTACATCCTGGCGCTGCCGGGGTTCGCGATCGTGCTCGAGATCCTGCCCGTGTTCGCGCGCAAGCCGCTCTGGGGCTACCGGCTGGCGGTGGCGGGCATGCTCGGCGTGACGCTGCTGTCGTTCATGGTGTGGCAGCACCACCTGTTCGTGAGCGGGATCAACGGGAACCTGCGGCCGTTCTACATGCTGACGACGGAGCTGATCTCGGTGCCGACCGGGTTCATCTTCCTCGTCGGGATCGCGACGCTCTGGAGGGCGCGCATCAGATACACGGTGCCGATGCTTTTCGCGCTCGCGTTCTTCGTCAACTTCCTCATCGGCGGGCTGTCGGGCGTGTATCTGTCGGACGTCCCCAGCGACGTCACCCTGCACGGCAGCTTCTTCGTGATGGCTCACTTCCACTACACGATCATGGGCGGTCTGGTGTTCGCGTTCTTCGCCGGCATCTACTACTGGCTTCCGAAGATGGCCGGGGTGGAGCTGAACGAGACGCTCGGCAAGATCCACTTCTGGACGGCGTTCGTCTTCTTCAACTCGACGTTCCTGCCGCTCTTCGCCGTCGGGATGCTGGGCATGCCGCGGCGCACCGCGACGTACGCGCCGCACCTGCAGTTCCTGAACGTCTGGGTGTCGATCTCGGCGTTCCTGCTGGGCGCGTCGATGCTCGTCTTCCTGGCGAACTTCGTGTGGTCACTCGTCGTCTCGCGGGTCCCGGCGCCGGCCAACCCGTGGATGGCCCGGTCGATCGAGTGGCAGCTGCCGACGCCCGTGCCGATCGCGAACTTCGAGGGCCCGATTCGCATCCTGGCCGGGCCGTACGAGTACGGCGATCCCGCCGCGCCGCCGGTGGTCGAGTTCGGGCCCGCCATCGTCCCGTCCGCGGGGGACTGACCGTTGACCGAGCTCAATCACGACGCCGACAACCCCCTCCTCGAGCTCGAGGGGCGCAACCAGGCGATCGCCGGGCGGCTGTTCGTCGCCGCCGACGCGTTCCTCTTCCTGGCGTTCCTGTTCGCCTACCTCTACCTGCGCGCGCTCGACAACAACGGCATGTGGAATCCGCCCGGGCAGAACCCGTCGGGGGCGATGGGCCTCGTCGTGCTCGTGCTCGTCGTCGCGGCGGCGGCGCTCGTCCAGGCCGGCGCCGGCCGGCTCTCCTCCGCCGGGTCGGCGGCCTTCCGGGCGCCGGCGTGGGCGGCGCTCGCCGTCGGGCTCGTCGCGACGGTGCTCGCGGCCTCGCAGGTGTTCCGGCCGGGCTTCTCGCCCAGCCACGCGGGCGGGATCGGGAGCGTCTTCATCGGGTTCATGGCGGTCTACCTCGTGCACCTGCTCGGCGCGCTCTACTGGCTCGAGACGCAGGCCGTGCAGCCGTTGGACGAGACGCTTCACGCCACCGTGCCGCCGTGCGTGCTCTACTGGTGGTTCCTGGCCGCCGTGCTCGCGATCTTCTCCGTGCTCTTCTACCTCGCCTAGACGGGAGCGGCCGTGCACCTGATCGCCCTGGCCACGAACGACACCAACGCCGGCGCCTGGATGACGCTCGTCATCCCGCTCGGGTTCCTCGCGCTCGTGCTCGTGTGCGCGTGGGCGATGCGCCGGCGGGTGATGTAGGGCCGTAAACGCGAGGAGGCCGCGAACGGGTCGCGGCCTCCTCGACCGACCCCATCCGCCGGCCCTGTGAGGGTGGGCTCCGTCAGCCTGCCGGCGAACGCACAATCGGTCCGGCCGGCGCAACGGAGGGTGGTCACGCCGGCGGGCAAATGGTAGCGGACGGAAACGCTGTTGACAGGGACGCGTCCGCGTGCGCACGTCTTCCGTCAGAGGAGCTTCCGGTAGAACACGCGGGCGAACCCGTCCTGCATCCCGCGGCCGGTCTCCGTGAAGCCCAGCGCGGGGTAGAAGCGCAGGTTCTCGGTCATGCGCTCGTTCGTGTAGAGCACGACCTCCCCGAGGCCCATGGCGCGGGCGTGCTCGTCGGCGAACGCCATCAGGTGCCGCCCCAGGCCCTGCCCCTGATGCCCGGGCTCGACGGCGACGTTCTCGACCAGCAACGCCGGCGGCTGCGGCCGCAGCACGAGCACGCCGGCGACGCCCTCACCCGCCCGCGCCACCCACACCTCGCCCGCCTCGATCAGGGCGGCGTAATCGGCCGTCATGGGCGCCGGTTCGCGGCCGATGCGCTCGACGTGGTGGGCGTACGCGGCGCGGACGCATGCGGCCGCCGCGCGGGCGTCCGCGGGAGCTGCCGGGACGATCTCCGGCGGGCCTTCGATCTTCGATGTCCGGTCGGTCATACGGGGTATGGTGCCTGCGCCGGAGACCCTGACGCCGCGGATCGGAGAGCAGCATGCAACTCGGAATGATCGGCCTGGGCCGGATGGGTGCCAATCTCACCCGCCGGCTGATGCACGACGGGCATCAGATGGTGGTGTGGAACCGGGATCCCGCCCCGATCGCGACGCTGGCCGCCGAAGGCGCGGTCGGCGCCGACTCGACGGCCGACCTGGTCGCGAAGCTCGAGCGGCCGCGGGCGGTCTGGATCATGGTGCCGGCCGCGGTCACCGGGAAGGTGGTGAGCGACGTCGCCGAGCTGCTCGACGAGGGCGACATCATCATCGACGGGGGCAACTCCTACTACCGCGACGACATCGCCCGAGCGGAGGAGCTGGGCCCGAAGGGGATTCACTACGTCGACGTCGGCACCTCGGGCGGCGTGTTCGGCCTCGAGCGCGGCTACTGCCTGATGATCGGGGGCGAGGACGAGGTCGTGCAGCGGCTCGAGCCGATCTTCGCCACGATCGCCCCCGGAGTCGGGGCCGCCGAGCGCACGCCCGGCCGAAGCGGCGAGCCGTCGCAGGCCGAGAGGGGCTACCTGCACTGCGGCCCCAACGGCGCCGGCCACTTCGTGAAGATGGTCCACAACGGCATCGAGTACGGCATCATGGCCGCCTACGCGGAGGGCCTCGACATCCTGCGCAACGCGGACATCGGCACCCGCGACCAGGTGCACGACGCCGAGACCGCCCCGCTCGACCACCCGGAGTTCTACCGCTATTCGATCGACACGGCCGGCGTCGCCGAGGTGTGGCGGCGCGGCAGCGTCGTCGGCTCGTGGCTGCTCGACCTGACGGCCGCCGCCCTGCACGAGTCCAGCGACCTCGAGGAGTACTCCGGCCGCGTCTCGGACTCGGGCGAGGGCCGGTGGACGTCGATCGCGGCGATCGAGGAGGGCATTCCCGCCTACGTGCTCACGGCGGCGGTCTACGAGCGGTTCAGCTCGCGCGGCGAGGGGACGTACGCGAACAAGGTGCTGTCGGCCATGCGCAAGCAGTTCGGCGGG
>JAICJM010000190.1 GCA_025928435.1 Thermoleophilia bacterium | reverse complement strand
GCCCGAACTCGCCGAGGGTGTCGTCCAGCGCGCGGTTGATCCGGCGGCCGATCCCGCCGATGCGGTCGACGATCCCCTCGACCTCGAGGTCGATGTCGGGGACCACCTCGCCGACGTGCTCCCCACGGACACACACGGAAGACACATCCTGGCGGCCGACCGGTACGAGCTCCTGCGCAACGGGCCGCCGCCTGCTGGCGGGGCTGCTCGTCGGCGCCGCGGTGCGGCTCGCACCCGAGGCCGCCCCGCGCCCGCGGGTCTCGCGCTAGGAAGCCGTTCGGGGCCCCGCGCGCGGTTCCGCTCCGCGCGCGGGCCCCCGGCGTCGTCTGACCGGCAGGGCAGTGGTACGGCCGTGGGTAGGGGAGCCGCACCGCTTGCGACGCCGCTGCCGGGCAGGGACGTGTCGTGGCAGATCCCGGGATCGGGCGACCTCGGTTTCGTGCCCGTCACGCTATCCGCGCAGCCAGCGCCGATCTGCATCGGCCGATACGCTCGGTGTGTAACGTCGGATACACTCGCCTAAAGGAGGTGTCATGCACGACTGGCCCATCCTGTCCCCGCTCTCCGAAGACGAGAAGCGCCAGGTGCTCCTGCTCTCCCGCCGGCGCCGGTTCCAGCGCGGCGAGGTCGTCGTCCACCGGGACGATCCGGCCGACACGATGCACCTCGTCCAGACGGGGTCGCTCGCCATCCGCGTGCTCACGCCGCTCGGCGACGTCGCGACGCTCGCGATCGTCGGGCCGGGCGGGGTCGTCGGCGAGATGGGCCTCGTGCGGGAGGCGCGGATGCGCACCGCGACGATCCAGGCGCTGGCCCCGACGGAGACCTATTCGCTCAACCGGGAGACCTTCGACCGCCTGCGGCGCGAGCACCCCGCGGTCGACGCGCTGCTCGTGGAGATCCTCGCCGACCGGGTCGTCGAGATGACCGAGCGGCTCATGGACGCGCTCTACACCCCGGCGCCGCAGCGGGTGGCGTCGTTCATCGAGACCCTGGCCGACCGCTACCGCGACGGGTCCGGGACGGCCACCATCCCGCTCACGCAGGAGGATCTCGCCAGCCTCGCCGGCACCTCCCGCCTGACGGTCAGCCGCGTCCTGCGCGACATGCGGGCGCGCGGGCAGGTCGAGGTCAGCCGCGGCCGGCTGACGGTGCGGGCGCCGGAGACCGTGTAGTGCTGCGCGAGATCGCCGAGTACCCGAACTCGTTCGGCCAGCTCCAGCCCGGCAGTGAGCGCATCGAGACGCCGCGCTTCACACTCTGCATGGGCCGCGGCTCCAGCTGGAACACCGTCCAGCGGCAGCGCTTCGCCGCGGACGAGATCGACGACGTGCTCGCCGAGGTGCGAGGGCTCCTGCGCGAGCGGGGCCGCGGCTCGACCCAGTGGGAGGTCGGCAGCGCCGCCGAGCCCGCGAACCTCGTCGACCTCCTGCTCGCGCGCGGCGTCGTCCCCGACAGCGACCCGTACGCCGTCGCGCTCGTCCTCCGGCACGAGCCACCGCCCGGCCCGCCGGGAGCCGTCGGCCGCCGGGCCGAGACGTTGGAGGAGTACGCCGCCGCGTCCGAGGTGCAGCACGCCGCGTTCGGCATGGAAGGCGACGCGCTGGCCGAGGCCCGCGCGCTCCTGCGCGACGGATGGGCCGACCCCACCAGGGTCATGCACGCCGTCTGGATCGACGGCGAGCTCGTCAGCGCCGGGACGGCGGCACCCGTCTCCGAGGGGCTTCTGCTCTACGGCGGCGCGACCGCCCCGCACGCGCGCGGCCGCGGCGGCTACCGGGCCCTGCTCCGCGCCCGCTGGGACGACGCGGCGGCCCTTGGCACTCCCGCCCTGATCACCCAGGGCGGGTCGATGTCCAGGCCGATCCTCGAGCGGGCCGGCTTCGAGCCGGTCGGCCACGTCCACATCCTGCTCGACGAGTTCGGCGAGCGCGCTGAATAAACGGGGTCAGACCCCTTTTATTCACTGGGTGATGGTCACCGTGTCGGTCGTCCAGTCGCTCGCGTTGCCGTAGGCGTCGAGCGCCTCGAAGCGCACCATCGTCGTGCCGACCGTCTTGACCGTCGCGGTGGGCCCGTTGCGCAGGGCGCCCCACGTCAGGCCGCCGTCCGTGGACGCCTGGTACTTGTAGCCCGAGAACCCGGGGCCGCTCGACGCGGAGCCCGAGGCCGTGACGGTCACGGGGTTCACGTTCGTCGGCGCGCCGCCGCAGCTGTCCGTCAGGCTCGGCGCGTTGATCGACGAGAACTCGCCGAAGCCCTGCTGGTCGACGCCGCCGATCTTCGTGAAATCGCCGCCCGCCTCGACCGTGCCGTTGCCGGCCGCCATGGCGAAGACGCCGAGCACGCCGTTCGCGCTCGGGTGCCAGGGCTGGATGTTGCCCGTGGGCTCGTCGAGCGACATCAGGTGGTCGCGGGCAGTCGGCGTGCGGCACACGTTGATGCCGCCGACATGGCCGCAGTAGTTGTTGAAATGGCCGCCGACGTAGACCGTGCTCGCGCCGCTGTCGACGGCGATCGCCTGGACGTTGCCGTCCACCCCGCCGATCCACAACTGCTGGCCGGTGGTCGGGTTGAACGCGGCGACGTTGCCGCCGTTGCCGTTGCCTGCCACGTAGACGCCCTGCGCGTCCAGCGCGAGCGTGATGACCGGGTAGGTCGGGTGCGTGAACCACGACATCGTCGCGCCCGTGGCCGGGCTGACGGCGCCGAGGTAGCGCTGCCCGAAGCCGTTGTTGATCGTCAGGAAGTTGCCGGCGACGATCAGCCGCGCGCCGTCCGCGCTGAGCGCGACGGCGGTCACCTTCTGGTCGGTGCTCGCCGTCCAGCCGGGCACGAGCGCGCCGGTGGAGAGGTCGACCTCGGCCAGGTGGTTCGCGGTGACCTTGTCGGCGGTCGTGAAGGCGCCGCCGAGGAAGAGCCCGTTCGGGCCGATCGCGATCCCGTTCACCGAGCCGTTCGTCTTCGCCTTGAAGGTCTGGATCGGGGCGCCCGTGGTCGCATCGACGGCGGCGACACGGGCGTGCGTCTTGCCCTGTACCGTGCCGAACGTGCCGCCCAGGTACACCGTCCCGCCGGACACGGCGATGCTCTGGACGGTGTTGTTCGTGTTCGGATCCCAGGGCAGGAGCGACCCGGTCTGGACGTTCACGGCGTACGCGTGGTTGCGCACGACCTCGCCCGTCCCCAGCGGCGACCCCGAGGGGCGCACCGACGTGAACTCACCGCCGACGTACGCGGTCGATCCGACCACGACGATGGTCTGCACACGGCCGTTGGTCTGCCACGAGTCCCCGACCGGGATCGAGCCCGGCGGCACGGCAGCCTCCGCTCCTCCTGCGACGATCAGGGTGGCAAGCACCGCAATGACCGCCGCGCCCACACGCATGCGCATCACTCCGCCTCCAGGCAGATCGACGTCGTCCAGTCACTCCAACGTACGAGCATGCTGCACGTTTGACAACTACGTGAGTGGAGAACGCTCAGCCGCGACGCTGGATGCGCGCCACCAGATCGCAGCGACAGCCCGCTGCCGACCGGCCGATCTCCTCCAGGCCGGCGGCCACGTCCACGTCCGGCTCGCCCAGCTCGAGGCGGGAGAGCAGGAGGCCGGCTCGGCCACAGCAATATCGAGGCTGGGCCGCACATGCGCGCGCGAAGGCGGAGCGGGCGAACCGCCAGTCGTCGCGGGCCGCGCCCGCGTAGCCCGCAGCGCAGTGGGCGCGCGCGTCGGCCTCGTCGCGCCGGAGCGCCGCGGCGGAGGCCTTCGCCGCGCGCCCGGGCTGACGGCGGACGAGGGCGAGCCGCGCAACCGCCGCGTGAACGATGACCAGATGAGGACCGAGTCGCATGGCCTCTGCCAGGGCCGCCTCCGCCTCGTCCAGGCGGCCGGCCGAGATGAGCATCCGCCCCAGCGCGACCCACGGCCGCGCGGGCATGCCGGACGACCCGACGATCCTCGTGGCCGACCGGGCGGACTCCAGCGCCTCCTCCTCGCGACCGAGCGCCCAGAGGGAGCCCGCGAGCAGCCGCACCGCGAAATCGTCGTCAGGAGCGAGGGCGGCCGCGCGCTCGGCTGCCGCCAGCGCGTCCTCGAAGCGCTGGGCGGAAAGCGACGCCTGGGCGATCCCGCACCACGCCCGGGCGTGATCCGGCGAGATCTCGAGCACCTGCCTCGACACCTCGATCGACTCGTCGTACCGGCCCAGATCGATCAGGAGATCCTGGATGGTCGCGAGGTAGTTCCGGCTTGCCGGCTGGGCCGCGAGCGCCCGCCGGTGAAGGACGAGCGCCCGCTCCGGATCGCCCTCGGCCTCCGCGACCCGCCCGAGCGCATAGAGCGCATGGGCGTGGTCGGGGCGGCGCTCCAGGACGGCCTTCGCGGCGCGCTCGCACAGGCTCCAGTCCGCCGCCCATCCTGCGACGAACAGCGCGGTCCCAAGAACGTGGTCGTCGTCCGGAGCGAGGTCGAAGGCGCGCTTCGCCGCGCCGTAGGCACCGCCGATGTCACCCGTGAAGGCGAGGATCTCGGTAAGCGTCGTCCAGGCATAGGCAACGTGGGGCCCGGCGGCGACGGCGAGCCGCGCCGCGGCAGCCGCCTCGTCCCGCCGACCGAGCCGGGAGAGCGCCATCGCCCGCAGCCGCAACGGCCACTCGCTGTCCGGAGCGATGCGGATCGCCTGCTCCGAGGCGCGCAACACCTCGTCGGGCTCGCCCCGCCCCAGCTGCAACTGCGCGAGCCGGCACCAGAGCGTGACGCTCGGCTCCCTCGCCAGGGCCTCGCCGACGAGCGCGAGCGCGTCGTCGAGGCGGCCCATCTCGATGAGCGCGCCGACGCGCCGCTCGGCGTCGCGCAGGGAGTTCTCGCTCACCCGGCGATGCGGCGATAGGCGAGTTGGACGAACGTGCGCGCGCTCAACACCAGGCACATGAGCAACAACGCGGGTGGCGGACTGAGGCCGGCGAGGCAGCAGGCGACCACCATGCTCGCCTCGAGCGCCACGATCACCGCCGCCGCGCCCGCGGCGCCGTCGGTGAACGGCACTCGTCTGACGTAGTCCCAGCCCATCGGGCCGAGCGTCCGCCGGGCCCGCAAGACACAGATGAGCCCGATCAGCGCCGTCACGCAGACGATCGCCATGCCTGCGGTGCGGTTCTGGGAGGCAACGACGATCGCTGCGCCGAGCACGACCACCCCGTGCGCGAGTGCCCCCTTGACGGCAGCGTCGAGGTTACGGCGGTGCAGATCCGTCGCCGGATCGAGAGCCGCGGCATGGCTGAAGGCGGTGACCGCCGCCACGAACGCCCCCCGGCGGAGCCGGACCACGGCGAGGTTGTTGAGCGCGGTCGCATCGGACGGGTCGAGCTCGAGGGCCCTCCGATACCGCGCCTGGGCGAGGCGACGGCGCCGTAGGCGCAACGCGACGTCCCCGGCCAGACGATGGACCTCGGGCTCATGCGATCCGAGCTCGAGCGACCGGTCGGCCTCCGTCGCCGCCTCACGCCACTGCCAGGGCCACCCACGCGAGAGGGCGATCGCCAGCTGCGCGTGCGAAAACGCGATACCGGGCCCGAGCCGGACGGACTCGCGCGCGGCCGCGACCGCCCGGGACCGGTTGCCCAGGCGAAGCTCGGCGATGCTCGCGATCCGGTGCGCCCATTCCAGCTCCGACCCGCGCTCGATGGCGCGATGGGCGGACGCGAGCGCGTCGCGGGACCGGTCGCAGCGAAGGTGGGCGAGGCCCAGCAGGCACCACGCGTGCGGATCGCGTGGATCGGCTGCCAGGGTCGTCGAAAGCACCGCCGCCGCCTCGTCGGCGCGACCGACGTCGAGGAGCGCCCGCGCCCTCGCTGTGGCCTCGCGGCTCACGCCAGCTTGCGCCACTTCAGATAGGCGGCCAGCTCGTCGTACGTGCCGTCCTGGTTGGCGAACAGCGCAACGTTGCGCGCGGTCGACAGCCACGGGCCCGTCGAGGGCTTCACCTCGCCGAGCGCGGCCTCGAGGTCGCGCATCTCGATCATCCGCACCTCGCCCGACCGGGCCGCGTCGAGCATCGCCCGCTCGGTCGCCGTGTCGCATACGTGTGCGATGTCGGCCCCGGTGTAGCCGTCCGTCCGCACGGCCAGCCGGGCGACGTCGATCCCCGCGATCGGCCGATCGCGCAGGTGGTAGCGGAAGATCTCGGCGCGCGCCTTCTCGTCCGGCGGCAGCACGAGCAGGGTGCGGTCGAACCGGCCCGGGCGCCGGAGCGCGCTGTCGACATCCCACGGATGGTTCGTCGCCCCGAGGACGAAGAGGCCGTCGTTCCCGCCGTCCGCCCCGTCGAGCTCGGCCAGCAGCTGGTTCACCGTCGTGCGCGAGTCGCCCCGGATCTGGGAGCGGCGCCGCCCGATCGCGTCCACCTCGTCGATGAAGAGCACGCACGGCGCGCTGCGACGGGCGAGGTCGAAGAGGGCGTGCAGGTTCTTCTCGCTGGCTCCGATCCACATGTCCAGGACGTCGTGGATCGAAATCCCCACGAAGCCGGCGCCGAGCTCTCCCGCAACGGCGCGGGCGAGGAAGGTCTTGCCGCACCCCGGAGGGCCGTAGAGGAGCAGCCCGCCGCGGAGGCTCTTCCCGTAGAGCTTGCGCAGCTCGGGGTTGCGCATCGGCGCGAGGAACGCGGCCTCGAGCCGCTGCTTGACCTCGTCCATGCCGCCCACGTCTGCGAGGGTGATGCGGCTGCGCTCGACGTCGAATGCCGCCGGCTCATCCCCGCCGTCGACGAACATCGGCGGGACGACCCCGTCGAGCTGCGCCTCCGCCCGGCGCCAGTCGAACCCGGCCGGCTGCTCCTGGGGAGGCGCGCCGTCGGGCGCCTCGGCGGCGGGCGTCGTCGCCCGCATCAGGATGTCGCGCGCGTCGGCGCTGCCCGGATCGCGCTCGAGCGCTGCCGCAGCCTGCCGCACTGCGTCGTCCCGTGCTCCGGACTCCAGCAGCAGCCGGGCCAGGTGCGTCCGCAGGTGCACGTCGTCGGGCGCCGCGTCCACGGCGGCGCGCATGCTCTGGATCAGCGGTGTCTCGCCCATAGGCACATCATCGGAGCGACGCGGCAAAGGCTGAAGGCCGTCGTCCGAAACTGCTCGCTCCGCCACTGACGCCCGCCCCCTCGGTGGGGTAGTCTTTGCCGCCGCAACTATGCGCAAGATCCAGAGCCAGGGTGTCCACCACATCACGATCGTCGGCGCCGACCGGCAGACGTCGATCGGCTTCTGGGAGGGCGTGCTCGGGATGCCGTTCGTGTTCGAGCAGCCGAACCTCGACAACGAGTCGGAGAGCCACCTCTACTTC
>JAICJM010000303.1 GCA_025928435.1 Thermoleophilia bacterium | reverse complement strand
GTCGACGTCCGCCTGGTACGGGGCGCTGTCGGCGCCCGCAGCTTCGGCCAGCTGAGCCAGGTCGACGGCCCGTTGCCAGACGGTCACGAGCGGGCCCTGCTCGACCCATTCGCGCTCGAGCTCGCGCGCGACGGGCTCCGCCGCGACGGCGGTCGCGCCGGCGGCCTCCCGCAGCCGCGGCGCGGCGCCGACGACGTCCTCCAGATGCGCGTCCTCGGCGGCGAGCGCCTCGGAGTGGCGCAGCGCGTCGCGCAGCCGCTCGACCTCGGCGGCGGTCTCGAGCAGGGAGTCGAGGTTAGACGTCATCCGGCAGCGGGCGCAGGCGCGGCAGGGCGAATGGGCGGCGGCCGATCAGCTCGACCACGCGCGGCGCGAGCATGAGCCCGTAGGCGTCGAGGAAGCAGTAGCCGCCGGGGATGCCGCTCGGTGGGTTGCCGATGCCGATCGCACCGCTCGGGTCGTGCACCGCCCATGTCCACGCGCCGGCGCTCGTCCCGATGATCTCGAGGTAGCTGCAGACGAGGAAGCAGCCGGCGTAGACGAGCGGCTGGCGGCCGACCAGGATGAACCGGACCAGGAACAGGTACATGAGGGCGCCCAGCAGGTCCTGGCGCGGCGCCAGCACGGCGCCCCAGAACGCCCAGACGCCGCAGGCGACGAGCGCGAACGTGAGCAACGGCGTCCGCAGCCGCGCGGCAAGGGCGGATCGGCCGATGTTGAGCGCCGCCAGGTAGACGAGGCCGTGGCCGGGCGGCACGTACGAGGGCACGTTGTGCAGCCGGTAGGTGTAGAGGCCGAGCAGCGGCGAGGCCAGGTACTCGACGCAGGTCGCGATCACGATCACGACGGCCACCTGGGCCCGCACGGTGCGGGGCTGGCGGCTGAGGATCGCGAGCAGGAGCGACCACGTCAGCAGGCCCACCAGGCGCTGGCGCCAGATGCCGGCGGCGGAGTCGAGCCCGGCGCCGAGGACGATCCAGACGACGACGATCCCGACCACGGTGAGCTCTCGCCGGGAGCGCCGGACCGCCTCGCCCAGCTCGGCGAGGGACGGCGTCCAGTCGGCGCGGCGAAGCATCGCCGCACTCTACCGGCAGGCGGTCCGGCCCACTACGATGCCGCCCGTGAACGGCCACATCGAGGTGAACGCGATGGCCGTGCGGCACGCCCTGGCGCGTACCTTCACGGGCGTCGACCCGCAGGACCACGCGTGGCGGGGCACGACCGGCGTCGGCGACACGATCGTGACCGTCGACGTCGCGGCGGCCGCAGGCCGCGCCGTCCACGTCCATGTGTGGGCGCCGGCGATCCCGACGGGCCCGCTCACGCCGCCCGTCGCGCGGATGCTGGCCTGCGAGAACGGCGAGCTCGTGCTCGGCCGCTTCGCCCATCGGGGCGAGGAGGTCGTCGTCGAACACACCATCCTGGCCGGCACGACGATGGACGCCGTCGAGGTGCAGTCGTCGGTGTGGACGGTCGGCTGGGGCGCCTCCGCGTACGCGCCGCGGCTCCGGGCCCTCCTCACCCAGGCCGTGCCCGTGCCGCCCCCGCCGCAGACGCCGGCAGCGCGTTTGCGCGACGCCGCCGACCACGTCGAGATGACGACGCGCCGCGTGCGGCGCTACCTGGACGAGCAGTACGGCGGCTTCGACCACCACCCCGACTGGGGCTTCCACGGCGCGTTCGGAAGCGCCCGGGTGTTCGTCGACGTCCTCCCGGTGCTCGACGACTCGACCGCCGTGCGCGCCTCCGCGCCGGTGCTCTCGGACGTCGACCTGTCCGACGGCCTCGCCCTGCGCGTGGCCGAGATCGGGGCCGGTTCGCAGTTCGGCGCCTTCGCCTACCTGGGCGGCCGCCGCGAGCTGTGGTTCCAGCACGCGATCCTCGGCGACGACCTCGACGTCGTCGAGCTCGAGGCCGCCATCAGCACCGTCTCGGCCGTCGCCGACGACTGGGACGACCGTCTTGCGGGAGAGTTCGGCGGCCTGCGGTACGCGGATCTGGGCTGAGCGAATCCCCTCTTTGAGGTAGTTACGGCTGCCCGCGGGTGGGCTACATCGTGTCCAGATACTTTCTCGCGGCCGCGTCTTCCTGCCGGTGCGCGCCGAGAGAGGCACCGTGCAACACGCGCGGAAAACGGACATACCCCGGGCAGGGTCCCGTCAAGGAGGCATCACATGCGCGAGTTCATCACCGAGATCCAGGACGAGAGCGGCCAGACGATGGCGGAGTACGCCGTCGTGCTCGGCGTCATCACGATCGCCGTCGTGGTCACCCTGGGCCTTCTGAGCACCGCCATCCAGAACACGCTGAACAACGTCATCGCGTCGCTCTAGCTGACCTTCGCCGCGGGCCGGCCCCTCCTCGGGACCGGCCCGCGGTCGCGTTTGAGGTGCACGCCCGAAGGCGCCGCCGCCGGTGCTATCGTCACCGCGCATGAGCGCAGGCAGAGCGGCAATGTGGATCATCGCGGGCGGGATCGTCACGGCCCTCGTGATCGTCCTCGGCGTCGACGGGGTCTCGGGCGTCCCCGGCGACTGGGTCGGGGTGATCGTCGGCGCGATCCTCGCGTCGGCGGCCTTCGCGCTCGGCTACGCCGAGTGACCGCCGGCGGCGCGCCACTCGTACGGCGTCGTCGTCGAGACCTTCACCAGTCCCGCCCGCTCCAGGATCGGGCGCGAGCCCTCGGTCGAGTCGCTGTGGATGAGCCGCTTGCCGAGCGCGAGCGCTGATCTCGCCCGGGTCGCCGTGAGCGCCCGGTAGATCCCGCGCCGGCGCCATTCCGGCCGTGTGGCGCCGCCCCAGATCCCGGCGAACTCGGTGCCCGCCACCGGCTCCAGCCGGCCGGTGCTGACGATCTCCCCACCGGCCTCCGCCACCCAGAGCTCCATCCCGTCGCCGAATCCGAGCCGCC
>JAICJM010000181.1 GCA_025928435.1 Thermoleophilia bacterium | reverse complement strand
GGCCGGCGGCGGTGGCGCGCCACGCCGCCCGCACCGGCCTGCGCGGGGTGGCCGCCCGCGGCCGGCGCGCCTGGAGCCGGGAGGAGTGGTTCATCGCGGTGCGCGAGCACTCGGCAGACGGTCGCCTCTCCGGCCCGGCGCGGGCCGTGCCGAACCCGCCGGGGCGCTACCTGTGCGACCCCTTCGCGTTCGAGGCCGGCGGCCGACACTTCGTCTTCTGCGAGGACCTCGACCTCGCCACCGGCCGCGGGGCCATCTCCGCCTTCGAGCTCGGGGCGGACGGCTCGCCGTCGCCGCCGCAGCGGGTGCTCGACCGCGATCACCACCTGTCCTACCCGTTCGTGTTCGCCCATGGCGGCGCGATCCACATGATCCCGGAGACCGGGGAGGCGGGGCGGATCGAGCTCCACACCGCCGTCGAGCTGCCCGCACGCTGGCGGCTCGAGCGGGTGCTGATCGAGGGGCTGACGGCGCACGACGCGACCCTGCACGCGGGCGCCGGCGGCACGCTGTGGCTGTTCGCGAGCATCGTCGAGGGGCCGGCCGACCCGGGCGTGCTGCATCTGTTCTCCGCGCCCTCGCTCGACGGCGACTGGACGCCGCACCCGGCCAACCCGATCGTGACCGACCCCGGCCGAGCGCGCCCTGCCGGGCGCCTCTTCCGCCGCGGCGGCGACCTCATCCGCCCCTCTCAGGACGGCGCCCGCCGCTACGGCGAGGCGGTCGTGCTGAACCGCGTCGACGAGCTCACGCCGACGGCCTACCGCGAGACGCCGATCGGCCGGATCGAGCCCGACTGGATGCCCGGGCTCGTCGGCACGCACACCTACACGTTCGACTCCCGCTTCGAGTGCCTCGACGGCGGCCGGCGTGTGCGGCGCTTCTAACGCTCGGTGCGGGTCGTAGGCCACGCCCACCGCCCCCCTACGATGCCGTCGTGGAAGTCCGCCGCCTCCGATCCGGGGAGGGCGCGGCGATCCGTGACCTTCGGCTCCGCGCTCTCCGGGACGCGCCGTACGCGTTCTCGTCCTCGCTCGCGGAGGAGGAGCACGACCCGCTCCAGCGCTGGGAGGCTCTGGCGTCCGCGAGCGAGCGGGCCGACGAATCGGTCGTGTTCGTCGCGGTCGACGGGGACGCGTTCGTGGCGATGGCGGGCGGGTACACGAGCGACGGCGACCCCCGCGCTGCGGGCCTCTGGGGCATGTGGGTCGCTCCCGAGGCACGCCGTCAGGGCGTCGCCGCCCGATTGCTCGAGGCGGTCGCCGGATGGGCCCGCACGCGCGGCGCCGTCCGGCTCGAGCTCTCCGTGGCGGATCGCGCCGACGGGGCCGCCGCGCTGTACCGCGTCCATGGATTCCGGCCGACCGGCGAGTCCCGATCGCTGCCGTCGGACGCCTCGGTGACGGAGACGTTCCTCTCGAAGCCGCTGGAGCCGGGCTAGCCGTTCCCCCCGCGCACCTTCCGGAGGGAGCGGAACACGGCCGCCTTGGCCCGGTCGGACGACGTCGACGACCCGAGGGTCTTCGGCGAGAGGTGCATCTTGCGCAGCCGCGCGTTGATGCGGGTCACGCCCTCGGCCCGTTCCGTGTAGGCCGTGAAGAACGGGATCGAGAACGAGATCGAGACCCCGGCCTCGGTCGAGACCCAGTGCGGCACGTACGACGGCAGGTACACGCCGACGCCCGGGCCCATCACGGTCGTGACCGCCTGCCGCTGCATCGTCTCGAAGTCGCACTCCTCGCCGTCGAGGTAGCGGTCGAGCTCGCGGTGCCGGGCCACCACGTCGTCGCCGTACGAGGCCACGCTCACGTGCTTCGTGCCCTTGACCTGGAGCAGGAAGCTGTGCTCCACGTCGAAGTGCATCGGCGTCGTCGACGCCGGGCACGAGATGAAGAGGTAGCCCGCGCGGCGAGTCATCCCGCCCTCGCGGTCCTCGACCAGGTCGGCGACCTCGTCGAGGCACTCGTTGATCAGCTCGGCGTACTCCGGAGCCTGCTGGATGTCGCGCAGCGTGATCCGATAGCCGTTCTCCGCGACGGCGCGGATGCTCTCCGAGGGCGGGCCCTGTCCAACCTCGACGTACCCGAACCCCGAGTTCGCGAGCGGCAGGTCGCCCTGCTCGCGCCGGACCGATTGCGGCGGCAGGCTGTCGGCCAGCTCCGCGATCGCGTCGATGGTGAAGAGTGGATGGTCTGCCAGCTCATGCCGCACGGCCACGGACTTGCGCGCGAATGCGTCCGCGTACGCCGTGGCGTCGATGTCGAAGACCTTTGTCGCGCGCACGCCGCCCCCTTGCGTGAGCCCGGTCCCGCCCCGGGACCAGGCGGAATGGTACGAGGCTCCAGCGTAGCCGAGAGGCCCCGCGATCTGCACCACAGACTTCGGCCCGGGCCTCTGCTAATTTGGTGCGTCGGTGTGCCGGCCGCGGACGGCTGGACGGGCACCGGAGTCCGATGGGTTCACACGTCTTCGCCCGCATCGGAGTCCGCCGGGGGTCGACGGCGGTGCTGGTCGCAGCCGCGCTGGGCGCGGCGGCGTTCTGGCTCGCCGGGCCGTCCGACGGCAAGTCGCCACCGGCGCGGGCGGCGACCGCCCGCACGCCGGTCGGCGACCCCTTCTTCCGCGTCCTGTACGGATCGGCGCCCGCCCGCATGAACGTCGGCCGGGAGCGCGACCGCTACTCGTACGTCATCATGCACCGGTCGGACGCGGCGGCGGTCGCGCGCCTCAAGGCCGAGAACCCCGGCGTCAAGGCGTTCATGTACGTCGACATGATGAGCGCGGATCCGCGTGACCCGGACGGCGAGGCCGACTGGGTGGGATGGGGCGAGGCGAGCGAGCACCCGGACTGGTTCCTGCGCGGCCCGGCCGGGAGGCCGCTCGTCTTCCAGGACTACCCGAGCTCGCGGGTGATGGACGTCGGCAGCTCCGCGTACCAGGTCGCCGGCGTCGCGCGCGTGATCGCCGACGCCCAGGCCGCCGGGTTCGACGGCATCTTCCTCGACGACGCGAACGCGTCGCTGCGCTGGGTGATCGCGGGCGGTTCGAGCCGCTGCGTGAAGTACCCCACGGACGCCGGCTGGCAGGGGGCGGTGCTGTCGTTCTTCCAGGACGTCGCACCCCGGCTGCGCTCGGCCGGGCTGCTCGTCGTCGCCAACATCGGAGGGTCGACGGTGACGAAGGGCCTGTGGCACGTCTGGAACGGCCCGCTCGACGGCGCGATGGAGGAGTCCTACACGAACGGCGGCACGGGCCGCGACTCGCTTCGCAACGGGCGCTGGCAGGCCCGGCTCGGGCACAACCTGTGGTCGGAGACGCACGGCAAGCTGAGCCTCGACCATGCCGTCACCCGCACGCGTGGCGGCGCCCGCTACGCGCTCGCGACGATGCTGCTCGTGGCAAACGGCCACAGCGCCCTGTACGCATCGACGGACTACACGAAGGAGGTGTGGTGGCCCGAGTACGACTCGACCAAACGGCTCGGAGCCGCGATAGGACGCTACCGCGTGTTACGTAACGGTGACTACCGTCGTGACTTCACACATGGTGTAGTTCTGGTGAATCCACACGCGCGTCCGACGGGCGTCGTGCATCTGGGAGCGTGGTACGTCGGCTCGCAGCTCGGACGCGTGCGTAGCGTGAAACTTCGGCCCACGAGCGGGGTCGTGCTGCGGCGCTCACCTTGAGCTCATGAGCTCGCGGTAGAGCTCGGTCGTCTGCCTGGCCGCCGCCTCCCAGGAGAACCGCGCCCGGGCGTGCTCGAGCACCCGCGCCCGCACGTCGCCGTCGTCGTCCAGGTGGCGCAGGATCGCCGCGGCCAGCGCCCCCGGGTCGCCGGCGGCCGACACGAACGAGCCGTCGTAGGCGAGGTCGGGTAGCGAGCCGAGGTCGCTCACGACCACGGGGACGCCGGCGGCGATCGCGAGCAGCCCGACGCCGCTCTGGCTGGCCTGGGTGTACGGGAGCGCCACCAGTGAGGCGTCCGCCAGGATGCCGTCCACCTCGGCCTCGGAGATGTAGCGGGCCACGAGCGTGACCCGCGGGTCGTCCGGGACGAGCCGGGCCGCGACGCCCTCGCCGGCGACGACCAGGCGCGCGTCCGGGCGCCGCTTCCAGACCAGATCCATGGCGGCGACGAGCACCTCGACGCCCTTGTACTGCTCCAGCCGCCCGAAGAGGAGCACAGTCGGCGCGGGCGGGGCGGGGAGCGGCTGCGCGCGTGCGTCCGTCCCGTGGTGGATGACGGTGATGGGGCGGTCGCCGACGATCGGACGCAGCTCCGGGACGAGCGCCTGGCCGTGGACAATGAAGCGGTCGGCGCGGTGGAACCAGCGCCGGAACGCCCAGTTCTCGCTCCGCGTCAGCTCGGGCGCGCCGGGGTGCCCGAGCGGGTCGTGCACGGTCAGCACCGTGCGGTAGCCGGCGGTCAGCGCGAGCAGGCGGGGGTCGTGGTTCTCGTGCACGTGGACGACGTGCGGGCGCCACCGCCGCAGCGCCCGGCGGATGCCGAGCATGGCCGGCACGGCCGAGGCCGACCGCACCCGACCGGGGACGACGAGCATGCGGATGCCCTCGTCCCGGAGGCGGTCGTGCGCCTCGTCGCGCTCGTGCTCCAGCCCCCCGAACTCGAGCGCGTGGGAGCGGCACAGTATTGCGACGTCATGGCCGGCGTGTACCAACGATCGCGCCTGTTGCGATCCGTACTTGAACAAAAAGTCGCAGACGATCAGGACGCGCACGGCGCGCGCAAGGTACCACAGGGGTGTTGCGACACCCCGGTCACGGCACACGTCGAGTAGTGTGCGGGCAGCGCTCGCCATGCCCCACGCGCCGGCCCGCACCCTTCCCCTGGTGGACCTCTCGCACGTGAACGCCGTGGTCGAGCAGGGCGTGCTCGCGGACGTCGCCGAGATCGTCGCGACGGGCGCGTTCACGAACGGCCCCCACGTCGCCCGGTTCGAGGAGGCGTTCGCCGGCTATCTGGGCGCGCGCGAGTGCGCCGGCGTTGCCAGCGGGCTGGACGCACTGCGGCTGGCCCTGATCGCGGCCGGCGTCGGCCCGGGCGACGAGGTGATCGTCCCGGCGCTCACGTTCATCGCCACGTTCGAGGCGGTCAGCCAGGCGGGCGCAACGCCCGTCGTCGCCGACGTGCGCGAGGCCGACTACGGGCTCGACCCGGAGGCGGTCGCGGCCGCGATCGGGCCGCGGGCGCGCTGCGTCCTGCCCGTACATCTCTACGGGCAGATGGCCGACATGCACGCGCTGGGCGAGGTCGCCCGGGGCGCCGGCATCGGGATGGTGGAGGACGCCTGCCAGGCGCACGGCGCGACCCGCGACGGCGTCCGGCCCGGGCTGCTGTCGGCGGCCGCCGCCTACAGCTTCTATCCGACCAAGAACCTCGGCGCGATGGGCGACGCCGGGGCGCTCGTCACCGACGATCCCGGCCTGGCGGAGCGGGTGCGGACGCTGCGCCAGCACGGCGAGCGTGACGGCCACCGGTCGCTGCGGATCGGCTACACCGCCCGCCTGGACACGCTGCAGGCCGCCGTGCTCCTGCGCAAGCTGCCGCACCTCGACGGCTGGAACCGCGAGCGGGCCGCTGCCGCCGCCTTCTACACCGAGGCGCTGGCCGGCGTCGGCGACCTCCGGCCGCTGCCGGTGCCGGCCGGGAGCCGGGCCGTGTGGCACCTCTACCCGATCCGCACCGCCCGCGCCGAGGCCCTGCGGGCCCACCTGGCCGAGCGCGGCATCGCGACCGGCCGCCACTATCCCGAGCCGCCGCACCTCTCCGCCGCCTACGCGTTCCTGCGCCACCCCCCCGGCGCCTTCCCGGTCGCCGAGCGCCTGTGCGCCGAGCTCGTCTCGCTGCCGCTCTACCCCGGCATCGGCGAGGAGGCGACGGCCGCCGTGTGCGCCGCGATCACGGAATTCTTCGATGGCGTCTGAGCCCGCCAACGACGCGCCCCACCGGCTGATCTCCGGCGTCGAGTTCGGCGATGACGTGTTCGTCCACTCGTTCACGAACCTGTACGGATGCCGCATCGGCACGGGCACGCGTATCGGGCCGTTCGTCGAGATCCAGGCCGGCGCGGTCATCGGCGCCCGCTGCAAGGTGCAGAGCCACACCTTCATCTGCTCGGGCATCGAGATCGCCGACGAGGTGTTCGTCGGCCATGGAGTCATGTTCGTGAACGACCGCCGCCCGCGGGCGACGACGACCGCTGGCGGCCTCCAGACCGAGTCCGACTGGGAGCTCGAGGGCTCCATCGTCGAGCAGGGGGCCGCGATCGGCTCCGGCGCCGTGATCCTGGCGGGCGTCCGCATCGGCGCGGGCGCGCTGGTCGGCGCCGGCGCGGTCGTCACCCATGACGTCGCGGCGGGCGAGACCGTGGCGGGCAATCCGGCGCGTGCCCTGGCGCCGCGGACCTGAGTCAGGCGTCCCCGGCGCCGCCCACGGCAACCGACGCCGATGTCTCGTAGTCCTCGAACGCGAAGGGGTTGAGAAACTGGCGGCGCCAGAAGTAGCTGCGCTCGGCCCGTGTGAGCTCCGCTCGATCACAGGCCGCCTCCCACTCGCGGGCAATCGTCTCGATCTGGTGGTCGATGATCTCCCTCGCCTCGTCGGCATCGAGGTGGTAGGTGGACGCACGCTCGACACAGCCACCGAGCCGGCTCCATCGCCATCCGTCGGTGCCGATGCTCATGGCCTGCTGAGATGTACGTCCCGAGCGCGGCGTCGGGGTGATGTCGTACGCGGGGGTGAGCTCGAGGAGATCGCCGTCCCAGAACGCAGCGTGATTTCGGGCGTGATCGTCATTGTTCCCCACCAGGATGTTGAAGGTGATTCGCGAGAACAGTTCGCGCAGCGTGGTATCGACGTCGCGGAAGCGGTGGCGGACGACCTCGGCGAGGTCACCGTAACTGGCGTAGCGGCCGCCCCACTCGTCCAGTTCCAGCATCGTCAGCGCCGACACCATCGCCCGGCGACCGCCCGCGGACGGCCGGTCGAAACGTTCGATCAGGAGCACGTCGCGTGTGAGCGAACGGACGAGCTCAACAGACGAGGCCGACAGGCCAGCCAGGCGGGCGAGCTCCATCGCGACGCACTCGCCCTTCACGACCGGGTAGATGTCGGTGCTCGAGCTGAACTTGGCGATCAGGCTTCGGCCGCCGTCCCGGAGGAGCGCCTTCGGTCGTGCCCCACCGACGGAACTGCCGTGAACGAGCGCACGGTCGAGCTCATCAGGGAGAGGGATGCCCTCCTGCACCATCTCTGCGGCAGACACCAGGTCATCGAGGCTCCCCGTCGTTGGGCGGGCGCGATAGTCGGACGGCGAGATCTGGAAGTCGAGCGCGCCGATGCGATCCGACCCCGACTCGAGCAGGTAGGTAAACAGGCCAAGCTCCACGGGGTCCATGCCGCGGCCGCTGGTGTGGCGGTGGAGGATGACACGCTGGCCCCACGCATCGGGCGCCGAGTCGGCGATACATCCAGCTATCTCACCTACCCGCGGGGCGATCGGCCCGCGCGCGAGTGGCAGCTCGGGCAGGTAAAGAGACATGGCGTCGGCTCGGTCGAGGTAGCTTCGTCCGTACGTGAATGTGACGATGGCGCCCGCCCGGTCCAGACGGCCGGCGACGACCGGTTCCTGCGCGTCCGGAACCCACACCCAGACGAAGACGGGCGCATCGCGCTCAGAAGTCATCGTCAACCTCGTGCCGCCGCACCCGTTTGGGCAGAACGGCGAGGCGGTCGCCGAGCCGATCCATGTCGAGCGAGCGGCGCTCGGCCGACTCGCCGACCAGCG
>JAICJM010000153.1 GCA_025928435.1 Thermoleophilia bacterium | reverse complement strand
GCGAAGCGGGGACAGTCCCCATCCGGGGACGGTCCCCACCGCGGGTGAGCTACTCGCCCGCGAGGTCGCGGCGCTCCTGCTCCATCGAGCGGCGCAGGATGGCCGAGCGGGTGACGCGGTCGAGGTTGTCCCAGGCGATGGTGGCCACGCAGCTGCCGCGCGCGTCGGTGTGCACCGAGCCGACGATCGCGTCGGTCTCGACGCCGAAGCCCATCGTGCCGTCCTCCATCGTGACGTGCAGCCGCTCGCCCTCGCGCAGCGCGCGCTTGGTGATGACCTGGGCGTCGTCGGCGGAGATCTGGAGGGCGTGCGCGCCGAACGCCTCGCCCCGCTCCGTGCGGCAGCGCATCGGCTGCCAGACCGTCATGCGCACGTGCTTGTGCCGGCCGGCGTTCAGCTGCTCGACGGCGTAGACGGCCCGCATCAGCCGCTGCTCGACCGAGCGGTCGAGCGGGTCGAAGTCGATCGCGTAGCGGTAGAGCTCGTCGTCGAGCGGCTCGACCCGCAGGACGGTCGCGTCGAGGCGCGCGGTGGTGTCGTCGTCCACCCGGAAGACGACCCGCACCCGGTTACCGGGCACGAGCGTGTGCTCCGTGACGACCTTGACACCGCCGGCGGAGAGGTCGACCGACCGCACCACCATGAGGCTCGTGCGCCCGCGCTCGACCAGCGGGGCGCACGACACCGGCAGCCGGACCATGACCCGGAAGAACTCCCTGCGCTCGGCATCCATCACAGAGTCAGGATCGGCTCATCCGGGCCGACCCTTGACCGCGGAAGCGGCGCCGGCCTACTCCTCGCCCATGAACGGGTAGCGGTAGTCGGTCGCCGGCACGAACGTCTCCTTGATCGTGCGCGGGCTCGTCCACCGGATCAGGTTCCACATGGAGCCCGCCTTGTCGTTCGTCCCCGACGCCCGCGCTCCGCCGAACGGCTGCTGGCCGACGACCGCGCCGGTCGGCTTGTCGTTCACGTAGAAGTTGCCGGCGGCGTTTCGCAGCGCGTCGGACGCGTGCTCGATCGCCGCCCGGTCGGTGGCGAAGATCGCGCCCGTGAGCGCGTACGGCGACGTCCTGTCGACCAGCTCCAGCGTGTCGTCGACGCGCTTCTCGTCGTACACGTAGGCGGTCACGACCGGGCCGAACAGCTCGCGCGCCATCAGGTCGAAGCCCGGGTCGCGGGTCTCGATCACCGTCGGGCGCACGAACCAGCCCTCGGAGTCGTCGCAGTCACCGCCGACGACCACCTCGGCTTCCGGCGAGTCCGCCGCGAGCTTCACGGCGTCGCGCTGGGTCGCGAACGAGCTGCCGTCGATCACGGCGCCCATGAAGTTGCGGAAGTCGCGCACATCGCCCATGCGGATCGTCGAGACCTCCTCCTGGAGCGCCTCGCGCAGCTGCGGCCACAGGTTGGACGGCGCGTACACGCGCGACGCGGCGGAGCACTTCTGGCCCTGGTACTCGAACGACCCGCGGACGACCGCCGTGGCCACCGCGGCCGCGTCGGCGGAGGGGTGGGCGAAGATGAAGTCCTTGCCCCCGGTCTCGCCCACGATGCGCGGATACGAGCGATAGCCGGCGATGTTGTCGCCGACGGTCTTCCACATCGACTGGAAGACCGCGGTCGAGCCGGTGAAGTGGATCCCGGCCAGGTCGGGGTGGGCCAGCGCCGGGTCGCCGATGTCGCGCCCCGAGCCCATCACCATGTTGATCACGCCCGGCGGCAGGCCCGCCTCCTCGTAGAGCTTCATCAGAAAATGGCAGGCGTAGACGGCCGTCGACGCGGGCTTGAACACGACCGTGTTCCCCATCATCGCCGGCGCGGTCGGCAGGTTGCCCGCGATCGCCGTGAAGTTGAACGGGGCGACCGCGAACACGAAGCCCTCGAGCGCGCGGTACTCGACCCGGTTCCACATCCCCGGAGAGGAGATCGGCTGCTCGCTCATCAGCCGGTGCATGTGGCTCGGGTTGAACCGCCAGAAGTCGGTGAGCTCGCAGCAGGCGTCGATCTCGGCCTGGTACGCCGTCTTCGACGTCCCGAGCATGGTGGCGGCGTTCAGGGTGTCGCGCCACGGGCCCGCGAGCAGCTCGGCCGCGCGTAGGAACACCGCCGCCCGCGCCTCCCAGGGCGTGCGCGACCACTCGCGGTGCGCATCGGCCGCGGCGGCGATGGCCCGGGCCACCTCGGGCTCGCCGCCCAGGTGGTACTCGGCCAGGACGTGGTCCTTCCGATGCGGCATCACGGACTTCGCCGTGCGGCCGGTGCGGACATCCTTGCCGCCGATCACCATCGGGATGTCGAGCTGGTCGCTCGACATGGCGTCGAGCCGGGACTTCAGGGATGCGCGCTCGGGTGAGCCCGGCGCGTAGTCGCGCACCGGCTCGTTGAACGGCCTGGGGAGTGTGAAGACGCCTGAGCTCATGCCGCCAGCCTAGCGCGCCAGCCGTCCGACCGGTCGGGCTAGCCTGAGCGCATGCCGCCCGTCGTCCGCGCCGAATCCCTGACGAAGCGGTACGGGAACCTGACCGCGGTCGACGACCTCTCCTTCGCCCTCGAGCCGGGCACGATCACCGGCTTCCTCGGCCCCAACGGCGCCGGGAAGACGACCACCCTGCGCATGCTGCTCGGCCTCGCCCGGCCGACCCAGGGGCGGGCCCTGATCTTCGAGCGTCCGTACTCGGACATCCCGCAGCCCGCCTTGCGGATCGGGGCGGTGCTCGAGGCGACCGACTTCCACCCCGGCCGCTCGGGCCGTAACCACCTGCGCACGCTCTCGGCGGCCGCGGGCCTTCCCGACTCGCGCGTCGACGACGTGCTGCAGACGGTCGAGCTCTCGGGCGCCGCCAACCGCCGCGTCAAGGGCTACTCGCTCGGGATGCGCCAGCGGCTCGGCCTGGCGGCGGCGCTGCTCGGCGATCCCGAGCTGCTCGTGCTCGACGAGCCCGCGAACGGCCTCGACCCGGAGGGCGTGCGCTGGCTGCGCGACTTCCTGCGGTCGTTCGCCGGCAGCGGCCACACCGTCCTCGTGTCGAGCCACGTGCTGGCCGAGGTCGCACAGACCGTCGACCACGTGCTCATCATCAGCCGCGGCAAGCTCGTGCGCGGGTCGCGCCTGGACGAGCTGACCGCTGGGATCGGCGGCGCCGTCCGCGTTCGCAGCCCGCAGGCCCCCGAGCTGCGCGAGGCGCTCGAGCGCGAGGGGATCGAGGTCGCCGACGCGTCGGGCGCGCTCTACGCCCGCGGCACGACCAGCGAGCGCGTCGGCGAGATCGCCGCCGCAGCCGGCGTCGTGCTGCACGAGCTGCGCGTCGAGCAGTCCTCGCTCGAGGAGGTCTTCCTCGAGCTGACCGCGGAGAAGGCGCAGTGATCCCGCAGCTGCGAGCGGAGGTCCTGAAGGTGCGGTCGACCCGGACGACGCTCGGGCTCGTGCTGGGCATGGCCGCGCTCATCCTCCTATTCGTGATCCTGACCGCGCTCCTGACCTCGGTGCACGAGATGGGCCAGCGCGACCAGCAGCGCGACCTCTACGCGATCGGCAGCTTCGCCGGCCTGTTCGCTGCGCTGGCGGGGATCATGCTCGTCACCGGCGAGTACCGCTTCGGGACGATCCGGCCGACCTACCTGTTCACGCCGACGCGCTCGACCGTGCTCAAGGCCAAGGTGGCCGCCAGCCTGGTCGCCGGGTTCGTGTTCGCCCTCATCGGCGAGATCCTCTCCGTCGCGGTCGGCGGCATCATCCTCGAGGAGCGCGGCATCTCGATCGCGCTCACACACCACGACTACTGGCTGCTGACGGTGGGGACGCTGATCGGGACGGCGCTGTGGGGCGGTATCGGCGTCGGGCTGGGCATGATCGTGCGCAACCAGGTCGGGGCGATCATCGGGATCCTGGCCTGGGGGTTCGTCATCCAGAACCTGCTCTTCGGCCTGGCGCCGTCGGTCGGCCGGTGGACGCCGGACTCGGCCCAGAACGGCATGATGGGCATGACCGACTCGCACCTGCTCGACCCGGGCGTGGGCGCAGTCGTCCTGGTCGGCTGGACGATCGCGATCTGCATCGCGGGCGGGGTCATCGCCGCCGGCCGCGACGTGAACTAGACGCCGCTGGGCGTCTCGCTCGGCAGCCGGATCAGATCGCGGATCGAGACGATGCCGACGGCATGGTCGCCCTCGACGATCGGCACGTGGCGGTAGCCGCCGTGGAGCATCATCGCCGCCGCCTCGCCGATCGTGGCCGACGGCGGCGCGGTGTCGGGATGGGGCGTCATCCAGTCGCCGACCGTGCCGTCGATCTTGCCCGAGCCGACCGCCCGCAGGACATCGCGCTCGGTCATGATGCCCGTCAGGCGGGTGCCCTCCGTGACGATGATCGCGCCGACGCGGCGCTCGGCCATCCGGTGGGCGGCGTCGGTGAGCGCGTCGCCGGCGGCCGCGGTGAGCAGGTTGGCGCTCATCACGGCCGACACGAACTCTTCCTCGGATCGCTCGTAGGGCACGCGGCGATCTTACCGGGTGACCGGGCCTCGGCAAGGCCGCCGGTACCATCCGATCCATGCCCGCCCAGGCTTTCACCGGCGCGCCGTGCGTGTGTCAGCACCGGCTCGAGCGCTGCGACCAGCGCTGCGTCGCCGACATGCTCGACACCACGTTCTACATCGCCTGCCTGAAGCTGACCGGGCGCCGGTGCCTGGTCGTCGGGGCGGGCGACGTGGGCCTGGAGAAGATCGAGGGCCTGCTCACCAGCGGCGCCCGGGTGCACGTGATCGCGCGGGACGTCTCGCCCGCCGTCCGCGACCTGGCCGCGTCCGGCGACGTCGACGTGACCGAGCGCGAGTTCCGGCCGGGCGACCTCGAGGGCCATTTCCTCGCCATCGCGGCGACGTCGGACACCGAGACGAACATCGCGGTCTTCGAGGAGGCCGAACGGCGGGCGATGCTCTGCAACGTCGTCGACGTGCCGCCGCTCTGCAGCTTCATCCTGCCCGCGATCGTGCGCAGCGGCCCGATCGCGATCGCCATCTCCACCGCCGGCGCGAGCCCGGCGCTGGCGAAGCGGATGAAGCGCGAGATCGCCGACCTCTACGGCGATGACCACGCCGACCTGGCCGCGATCCTGAACGAGGTCCGCGGCTGGGCCAAGTCGACCCTGCCGACGTTCGCGGCCCGGCGCGACTTCTTCGAGGCGATCGTGAACGGCGATCCCGACCCGCTCGCGCTCCTCCGCGCCGGCGACCGCGCGGCCGTCGACCGCCTCATCGCGGAGCGCCAGGCCGAGGCCGAGTCGGCGCTGGTCTGAAGGGCGCAGAAAGCGGGGACAGTCCCCGATTCCGGGGACTGTCCCCAAACCATTGCGCTACTTGAAGCGGTAGGTGATCCGCCCGCGCGACAGGTCGTACGGGGAGAGCTCCACCTTGACCCGGTCGCCCGGGAGAATGCGGATGTAGTAGCGCCGCATCTTGCCGGAGATGTGGCCGAGCACCTCGTGGCCGTTGTCCAGCTTCACGCGGAACATCGTGTTGGGCAAGGCCTCCGTGACCTCGCCCTCGACCTCGATGGTCTCTTCCTTCACCAAGCGGCTAGCCGATCACCGTCACGTTGGTGGCTTCCATCCCCTTCTTGCCCTGCTGGGCCTCGAACTCGACCTTCTGCCCCTCCTCCAGGTTCCGGTAGCCGGCTCCCGAGATGTTGGAGAAGTGGATGAAGAGGTCGGCGCCCCCGTCCTCCGGGGCGATGAACCCGAAACCCTTCGAAGCCGAGAACCATTTGACTGTGCCAGTAGCCATGAAGCGCTCTCCTGGTCGACGAGTTTGGAACGACGCAGGTCACGCACTCACGGTCCCACACGCACGTCCACGAGTCCCACAGCAGGACTCACGCGGCAGAGTGTAACCGAACAATTGCGGCCAATTCCAGCCGCGGAACGGGGTTTACCGGGTTGTCACAGCGCCGACACGCGATCGGGCACGTCGCCGCCCTCGGAGGCCGCCGGAGCGGCCGCTTCACCCTCCGGCGTGGTGCCGTTCGCGTCGCCGACCGCCGCCCTGCGGGCCTGCTCCTCCGCCCCGGCCCGGCGGCCGCGCCGGCCGCGCGCCCGGCGGCGCCGGTCGCGCCGCTCGGGCGAGGAGCCCACCGGCTCCCCGCGGGCGATCTTGCGCACCGCGCCCGGCCGTGAGTCGCGCGTCACCGCGCCCTCGCCGTCGGTCACCTCGAACTCGACCCGGACGCGCCCGCGCACGCCGGCCGTCTTGAGCTGCGCCAGCACGCGGCGCGCAGCGTCGTCGGCCAGCACCTGGGCCTCGCGCGTCTCCAGCGGGACGACCAGCCCGGCGCCGTCGACCGAGATCGACGCCACCCGGTCGGTCACAGGCTCGTTCAGGAGCTTGGACACGGTCACCTGGAGCGGGGCGGTCTCGCCCGCGGCCGCACGCACCTCGACGGCGGTCTCGAACACGCGCTCGTCCTCGGCCAGCCGCCACCGCAGCGCCTCGGCCCCGAGCCGCTCGCGGATGACGCCGTCGGCGTCGTCGCGCAGGCGCACCGCCACCTGCGGCGGCACCTCGACCTCCGGCACGCCCTCGACCCGCCGCAGCGGGACGGCGGGCGGGGTCGACCCGACCACGACGCCGTTGAACGAGACGGTCTCGCCGCGCTCGCCGGCGGCCTTGCGCTTGCTCTTCTTGGCCGCCTTGGAGCGCTGCATCGGGGCCGGGATGTTCGACCCGAGCGCGGCCGCCAGCCGCAGCGGCTCCTCGGACAGCGACCGCCGGGCCACCTCGACGATGCGCTCGCCGGCGGTGCCGCGGCGCGGCGAGGCAACGGCGAGCAGCGCGGCGCCGGCCTCGAGCGGGGCCGCCTTGGCGACCTGCGCGACCCGCAGGCACGCCTGGGAGTGCTCCGCGTCGGTCTTCGCGTTCGCGACGGCCCCGAGCAGGCCGCGGCCGTCCTCGATGTGCGAGCCCGCGTAGCGGTACTCGTGGTCGCGCGCGGCCCGCGCGAGCCGCCACGTCCAGGAGACGATCCGGTCGGCCGGGGCCTCGATCTTGGCGTCGCCCATCGCGAGCAGGAGCACGCGGGCGCCCTGGCCCCGGTCCTGCTGCCAGGTCGGCGCCGCCTCGACCAGGCGGCAGGCCATGGCGAAGGTCGTCTGGCTCGGGCCCGACGTCGCCAGGTCTCCGAGGCCGGAGAGCCGCAGCTTGCGGTGGCGGTTCTCGGCCGAGCAGGTGTAGAAGAAGAGCTCGCGGGCCTCGGGCGCCAGGTTCACGATCCGCTCCGTGAGCGTGTGCACGTCGGCCGGCGTCAGCTGACGGGCGGCGACGACGGCCCAGGCCCGCTGCTCGTCGAGCGGCAGCTTGGAGGCGTCGACGAGCTTCCACTGGTTCGCGATTACCGCCACTCGCCGCTCCGGGTTGTCCGAGACGGGCACGATCCACGGCGCTTCCTTCACGATCGGCTTCGCCGGCTTGCGGCGGCCGCGCCGGCGCCGCGGTGGCGGCGGGGTGACGAGGCCCGCGGGCCGGTAGGCGTCGACGTCGAGGAGCGAGTGCAGGGTGACGACCCGCTCGGAGTGCGGCGCGCCGACCTCCGCGAAGTCGACGACGATGCCGGCCTCCTTGCGCCGGTGGAGGCGCATGATGCGGCCGACCCGCTGCTGGTAGACGCGCCGGCTGGCGGTGGGCGCGAGGTGCATGCACACCGTCGCCCGGGGCGCGTTCCAGCCCTCGGCCAGGATCTGGGCGTTCACGAGCACGTTGATCTCGCCGCGCTCGTACGCCGCCAGCGTCTCGGCCAGCTCGCGCGGAGGGGTGCGGCCGGAGACGGCGCGCGCCTTCAGGCTGATCGCGCGCATCGCCGCCGCCACCCGCTCGGCGTGGTCGACGCCGGCCGCGTAGACGATGCCGGGCGTGTCGCCGAAGCGGCTCTGGTAGAGGTCGGCGGCGGCCAGGTTGAGCGGGTCGATGTCGAGGGCCGCGGCCAGCTGGCCCTGGTCGAAGTCGCCGCCGACGACCTCGACCTGGCGCAGCGACGCGATCGGCCGCACGCGGATGCAGCGCAGCGGGGCGACGACGCCGCGGCGGACGGCCTCGGCCAGCGGGAAGTCGGCCACCTCGGCCGGGAAGACGTCGCCGACGTGCTTCTGCAGCAGCTGATCGGTGGCCGTCATCCCGATGTACACGGGCTCGTCGAAGCTGCGGATGGCGGCCGACGTCTTCTCGCCGAGCGCCGTGTGGGCCTCGTCGCAGACGACGACGCCGTAGACGTCCGGCTTGATCTGGTCGGCGTGCTTGATGAACCACGCGTACGTGTTGATCGTGAGCGGCATCGTCCGCGGCGTGGGATCGCCGACCAGGACGGGCTCGTGCATCCGCCCGCCGTAGCCCTCCTTGCCGAGGTCGTTCGTGAACTGGTTCACGAGCAGGCGGCGGTGGGTGAGGATCAGGACGCCGGTCGTGCGCGCGGCCTCCACGAAGCCGGCTGCGGCGATCGTCTTGCCCGAGGCGGTGGGATGCTTGAACCGGTAGCGGCGGCGCGCCCCCGGGTCGGGCGCCTGCTCCTCGCCGTTCAGCGCCTCGTCGTCGGGCGCGACGGCCATCGCGGGGTCGCGGGCGAGGGTCGGATCGGGAGACGGCGGGCCGGCCTCGGACGCGTCGCCGTCCTCGGCCGCGTCGGGCTCCTCCTCGTCGTCGTCGAACTCCTCGTCGTCCTCGTCCTCGTAGTCCTCATCGTCCTCGTCGAGGTCGTCGTCCTCCTCGACGGCGTCGGACACAAGCTCCTCGACCGGGTCGAGCCCGTTCTCGGGCTCCTCCTCGTCGGCGTCGTCGTCCTCCTCCTCGGGCTCGGCGTCGCGCTCGAGATCGCTGATCAGCGCGGCCAGCTGGCCGGCGAGGGCGTCGACCTGGTGGCGTCGGAGCGTCGTCCCGGAGGCCAGCCGCGGCTGCGGGTCGGCCAGGACCCGCTCCAGGCCGAGCACGAGCGAGTAGTCGCGGCGCCAGTCGAAGCTCGGCTCCGGCAGTCCGCGCTCCATCTCGGTGAGGGCGGCCTCGAGCGCCTGGCGGCGGACGGTTCCGCTCGCAAGCGCGACGGCGATATCCTCGCCCTCGTGGAGTAGCGGCTCCCCACACCATGCCTCGACACGGTGTGCGGCCGCCTCGGAGTCGGCCTCGAAGCGAACAGTCATCTGGTCCCTGCAGCCGCCGGTCGTACGGGCGCCCAGCCAGGCGACACCAGCGGCTCTGCGATGAGTGTAGCGGATCGCACGGGCGGCGTGACCTCCGAACCCATGCGACGGAACCGTCCCAGACCTGCAACGGCCGCCCTTCGGGGTCTGACCCGGTTCGGGAACCGGACGGCGCGTACGGCTGTCTCAGATGCATGCGATGGATGGTGGGCGTCCTCGGTGTGGCAGGCCTGGCGCTCCTCGCCGCCGCGTGCTTCGGCGGATCAGGGGCGGCCCGGTCGAGCCGGCCGACCCGACCGGCTCCGCCGAGGACGCGCGTCGTGATCCGCGCGTCGATCGGTCTTCCGGCGCGCCATCCTGCCGCGATCACCGCGCGGTGCCCGGCGCTCGCGCGGTGCCGGCCGCAGCGGATCTCGAATATGCGGCCGCGTGAGTGGGCGCTCGTGGCGGTGCGGACGCTCACATGCGATCCCGACCGGGGCGGCTACCAGCACCCCGCGGCGGCCTGCCGGGCGTTGCGCAACCTGGCCCGACTCGAAGCGCACCCGACCGGGATCGCGTGCGCATGTGCCTTCATGCTCGTGCCGCCGCCCCTCATCGTGGGCCGTGTGGACGGCAGGGACGTGTCGTTCACCGTTGACGGCTGCAGCCTGTGCGGCCTTCCGCGACATGCCGGAGCCGACGCGCGCGTCCTGCTGTCCGCCTAG
>JAICJM010000040.1 GCA_025928435.1 Thermoleophilia bacterium | reverse complement strand
GGCGGCGGGCCCGGTGGTCGGGCGGGGGGCGGCCGTCGGCGTGATCGACGTCGGGTCGGCGACGATGCGCCTCACGGTCGCCAGGCGCACCGACGGCGAGTGGGAGCGGCTCGGCGGCGACCGGGCGTTCCTGCGGCTCGGCGTCGAGGTCGAGCGCGACGGCGGCTACTCGGACGAGGTGCTGGAACGGGTCGGGGGCCTCGCGCGCAAGTTTGTGTGTGGCGCGGACGAGCTCGGGTGCGAGCGGCTGGCGATCGTCGTGACCGCGCCCGGGCGCTCGGGCGCGAACCCGGGCGCGCTGCTGGAGCGCCTGACGCTTGCCACCGGCCGCACGCCGTGCCTGCTGTCTCCGGCGCAGGAGGCGAGGCTTACATTCGCCGGCGCCGCCACCGGGATGCTCGGGGGCGGCGAAGCGGGCGTCGTGTGCGACGTCGGCGGTGGGTCCACCGAGGTGTCGTTCGGGACCCTGCGGGGCGATGTCGGCGTGGTCGGGTCGTTCCCCGTGGGCGCCGTGCGCCTGGCCGAGCGGGCGTTCCGCCGCGATCCCCCGACGTCCGAGGAGCTCGATGCGGCGCGCGCGTATGCCCGCCGGCATCTCGTCCTCGACCGTCCGGATGCCGCCCGGGTGGCGCTCGTCACCGGCGGCTGTGCCCACACGCTGGCGAAGCTCGGCGTCTCCGTCCTCGAGGGCGAGACCTTCGAGCGGACGATGGCCCGGCTCACATCCGGGCCGAGCGCCAAGGTGAAGGGCGTGCCCCGTCACCGCCGCCGGGCGCTGCCCGCCGGCGTGGTGGTGTTCGAGCGCCTCCACGAGATCCTGGGGATGCCGCTCACCGTGGCCGCGGGCGGGCTCCGCCAGGGCGTGCTGTGGCAGCTCGACGACGACCGGTTCCACGAGAACTTCGAGGGCACCGGTCTCGGCGCCCGCGCGGCCCGCTGATCGGGGTCAGGCGCCGCGCAGGTCGAGCCGGTGGCTCAGCAGGTACGGCAGGCCTGCGCCGGCGATGCGCCAGATGTCGGCGCGGCCGGCCCGGCGCAGGACGCTCGCCGCGGTCGCCGCCCGGCGGCCGTCCCCGCAGGCCGCCACGACGGGCGTTCGCGGGAGGTGCGTCCTCAGGCGCGCCGGTGAGCGCAGCGGCAGGTGCACCGGCCCGGGACGTGGCCGCGCTGCCTACCCTTCCCGCATGGCTGCCGGGCCGTCACTCCTGCAGGTCGTTCCGAGGACGTCGGCGCGCAGGGCGCAGCTCATCCGCCGCGCGAAGGTCCTGGCGTGGGGCGGGAACGCGTGGCACCTGGTCGAGTTCGCGATCGCCGTGGGCGCCGGGATCACGGCGTCGTCGGTGGCGCTCGTCGCCTTCGGGATCGACTCGCTGATCGAGGTCGCCGCGGGCGGCGTCGTGGTGTGGCTCTTCACCGGCCGCCGGGTCGGCTCGGAATCCGCCGAGCGGCGCGCGCAGCGCCTGATCGCCGCGAGCTTCTTCGCGCTCGCCGCCTACATCGCCGTGGACTCCGTCCACGCCCTCGGCGGCGACCACCCGCAGCCGAGCTGGGTCGGGATCGGACTCGCGCTCGTGACCGCGCCCACGATGCCGCTGCTCGCGCGCGCCAAGCGCCGCGTCGGCCGGGAGTTCGGATCGCGTGCGACGGAGAGCGAGGCCGGCCAGAACCTGCTCTGCGCCTACCTCTCCGTCGCCTTGCTCGCCGGCCTCGGCGCGAACGTCCTGTTCGGGTGGTGGTGGGCGGACCCGCTGGCCGCGCTCGTGATCGCCGCCGTCGCCGCCCGCGAGGGCATCGCGTCATGGCGCGGCGACGGGTGCGCGGACGGCTGCTGCTAGCCGCCCCCGACCCAGCCGTCGTCGACCAGTTCGCCGTCGCGGGGATGGTGCTGGCCGAAGGCGAGGAAGTCGAGGCCGTCCGCGTCCGCCTCGAAGGCGCGCACCACGTGCGGGGCGATGCGGACGGCGTCCAGCGGGCCGACGTCGAGCACCTCGTCGTCGAGCCGCACACGCCCGCGCCCGCGCAGGATGACGTAGACCTCCTCGGCCTCCTCGTGGCGGTGCGAGAACGCCGACCGCCGGCCGGGCTTCAGCCGGAAGAACGTGACGCCGGTCTGCTCCGCGCCGAGCGCCGTCCGGGCGACCCGCGCCTCCCAGATGTCGCCGAGCCCGTTGCCCGGCGCGGCGTCGTCGACGTCGGCGAGGTTCCTGATGGTGTAGCCGTCGGTCATCAAGCTGCTGTATAGCCGCCATCGACGGCGATCGACGCGCCGGTCGTCGACGCCGACTCCTCCGAGGCGAGGTAGACGACGGCTGCCGCCACCTCCTCGGGCGTCGCGATCTTGCCGAGCGGGATCGTCTCCGTCCGCGATGCCCGGAACGCCTCCGGATCGGGCTGCTCGGCGATCCAGGTGTCGATCATCGCCGTCTGCGTCAGGCCCGGCGCGACCGAGTTCACGCGGATGCCGAGCCGCGCCCACTCGACGGCCGCGCCGCGGGTGAGCGCGTGCAGCGCGCCCTTCGACGCCCCGTACCAGGCCGATCCCGACATGCCGACGAGCCCGAGCCGCGAGGTCACGTTCACGATCGAACCCCCACCCGCTCCGGCCATCGCCCGGCCGGCGGCGAGCAGCATCCAGAACGCGCCGAAGACGTTCACCTCGAAGATCGCGCGGGCCCGCTCGGGCGAGGTCTCGAAGAGCGGCACGCCCGAGAGGTCGTGGCCGGCGTTGTTCACGAGCACGTCCAGCCGGCCGAACCCCTCGACCGCCGCGGCCACGGCGGCGTCGGCCGTCGCCGGGTCGGAGACGTCGCCGGCGATCGGCACGGCCCGGCCGCCCAGCTCATCCGCCAGCGCGGCCGTCGGGTTGGCCCTGCGGGCGATGAGCACAAGCGACGCGCCCTCGCGCGCGAACGCCTCCGCGATCGCGCGGCCGATGCCCTCGGTCGCGCCGGTCACGATCGCGGTCTTGCCGGCGAGCCGGCCGGGTGCGCGTGTCTCGTTCTCCGCCACGTGTCCGTGAGAGCCTAATATGGCGCGGATGCCTCCCGGCCGCCCAATGCCGATCACCTCCGACGACGCGTCCGGGGGCACCGGGGGCTACACGCCCGCGCTGCGCGCCGGCGACTTCGTCTACGTCTCCGGCCAGGGGCCGCTCGAGCCGGGCACGCTCGCCGTGCTGGGCGATACCGTCGCCGAGCAGACGCGCCACACGCTGCGCAACGTCCTCACGCTGGTCGAGGCGGCCGGCGGCGACGCCGAGAGCATCGTGCGCTGCGGCTGCTACCTGGCGTCCATCGACGACTTCGACGAGTTCACCGCCGCGTACGAGGCGTTCTTCAGCCACCGGCCCCGCCCGACCCGCACGACCATCGGCTGTCAGCTGGCCGGCATCCTGGTCGAGATCGACTGCGTCGCATACATCCCGCAGCGCGCCGATGGCTGAACGGGCGCGGACGGCGCCCGAGGAGTGGCTGGCCGGGCACCGAGACGACCTGGTGACGCTCGTCCGCGATCTCGTGTCGCGGCCGAGCGAGAACCGGCCGCCGCGCGGCGACGAGGCCGCGTGCCAGGAGTTCGTCGCCGGCTACCTGCGTGACCTGGGGCTCCAGCCGGACGTCTTCCGGCCGGACGAGGTGGAGGGTGCGACCGCGCACGAGGCCTGGTGGCCCGGCCGCGACTACGCCGGCCGCCCGAACGTCGCCGCCCGCCTCGCCGGGAGCGGCGGCGGGCGCTCGCTGCTCTTCACCGGGCATGTCGACGTCGTGCCCGCCCACGGCCAGGGCGCGCACGGCTGGTGGGACGGCGAGGTCGAGGACGGGCGCCTCTACGGCCGCGGCGCGCTCGACATGAAGGGCGGCGTCGCCTGCTACCTGCACGCCCTGCGCTGCCTGGTGGAGTGCGGCGCGGGCCTCGCCGGCGACCTGATCGTCGAGACGACCGTCGACGAGGAGTTCGGCGGGGCCAACGGTACCCTCGCGTGCCGGCTGCGCGGGTACAACGCCGATGGCGCCGTGCTGCCCGAGCCCACCGGCCTCGGCGTCTGCCACGCCACCCGCGGCGGGATCCAGTACCGCCTGCACGCCCGCGGCGGCAAGGCCGGGATGGACTTCGGCGGCGGCTCGGGGCCGAGCGCGCTGATCACGCTCGCCGCGGCGTCGGCCGCCCTGGCGGCGGCGGAGCGGGGGCGGGGCGCGCCGATCTACCAGTTCCTGCTCCGGTCCGGCGAGGAGTTGCCCTGGGGCACCTCCGAGGGGACGCCCACCGACGGCCTGCTCGAGTTCTGGGCCGAGATCCTGCCCGGCACGTCGCGCGACGCGCTCGAGGCGGAGCTGCGCGGGGTCGTCGGGCGGGCCGCCGAGGGCGGCACGCCGCTCGAGTGGGAGCAGCGCACGCGCTTCCTCTCGGCTCTCGACGGCGACCCGGACGCACCCGTCGTGCGGGCCATGCAGGCGGCCCTTCCGGGCAGGCCGGCTCCGACCACCGCGCCCTTCGCGTGCGACGCGTTCGTGATCGCGGAGCACTCGCCGACCCCGGTTGTCGTATGCGGGCCGGGCGGCGACAATCCGCACGCCCCGGACGAATACGTGAACGTCGACGACCTGCACACCCTCGCCGCCGCCTACGTGCGGCTCGCGCGCGACTGGTGCGGCGACGGAGACGACCCGTGAGCGACGAGCGCTTCCTGGTCACGGGCGCGTTCGGCTGCATCGGCACGTGGGTCGTGGCCGACCTCGTCCGCGACGGGGTCCCCGTCACCGCGCTCGACCTCGGCGCCGAGCCGGCCCGCTGGCCGCTCGCGATGACCGACGCGGAGATCGCCCAGGTGCGGCGGCGGCGGGGCGACATCACCGACCTCGAGCAGGTCGAGCGCGTGCTGGACGACGACTGGATCACGCATGTGATCCACCTGGCGGCGCTGCAGGTGCCGTTCTGCCGCGCCGACCCGCCGCTCGGCGCACGCGTGAACGTGCTCGGCACGGTGAACATCTTCGAGGCCGTGAAGCGGCGCGCCGACCGGATCGCGACGGTCGTCTACGCGTCGTCGATCGCCGCGTACGACGCGCTCGAGCAGGGCGGCGGCACGGTCGAGATGATCGGCCAGCCCGGCACGCTCTACGGCGTCTACAAGCGCGCGAACGAAGGCACCGCCCACGTGTACTGGGCCGACCACGGCGTCGCGAGCGTCGGCCTGCGCCCGCACACGGTGTTCGGCCCCGGCCGCGACCAGGGGCTCACGTCGGCGCCGACCACGGCCATGCTGGCGGCGGCCGCCGGCCTGGAGTACCGGATCCCATTCGGCGGGACGAGCCAGTTCCAGTACGCGCCGGACGCCGCCCGCGCGTTCGTCGCCGCCGCCCGCGCTGCCCCGGAGGGCGCGAACGTGCACAACCTGGCCGGGATGAGCGTCTCGATGGAGGAGGTCGTCGCCGCCATCGTGGCCGCGGCGCCGGACTGCGCCGGCCGGATCGCCTTCGACGAGGTGCTGCTGCCGTTCCCCGGCGTCGTCGACGCCAGCTCGTTCGCCGCGCTCGTCGGCGTGATCCCCGAGACGCCGTTCCCCGAGGCCGTGGCCGACTCGGTGGCGCGATTCCGCGACCTGATCGCGCGCGGTCTCGTCGACCCGGCGCGCGTGCTCCGGTAGGGTCGCGCCGATCATGGTCAAGCCGGTCGACCTCGCCGAGTACTTCCCGCCCACGCCGATCCCGTTCTGGACGACGCTCCAGCAGGTCGGCGTGACCAAGGTCATCTCCGAGCTCGACCGCGCGCCCGACGGAATGCACGACGACACGGGCGACCGGCCGTGGGATCTGACCCCGCTCGCGCGGATGCAGCAGCTCTACGCCGACGCCGGCCTCGAGCTCGTCGGCGTCGAGGACTACCCGCCGATCGACCGGGCCCGCACGGGCGCACCCGGGGCCGAGGAGGAGACGGAGTGGTTCTGCGAGCTCATCCGCAACCTCGGCACCCTCGGGGTTCCGATGCTCTGTTACAACTGGATGCCGGGCGCGAATTGGGTGCGGACGAGCACGATCGCCCGCGGCCGCGGCGGTGCGCTCGTGACGGCATTCCGGGCGGACGCGCTCCCGGCCGACCAGCCGATGAAGGTCGGCTCGCCGGACGCCGAGCAGCTGTGGAAGGCGTACGAGCAGTTCGTGCGGGCGGTCGTCCCCGTCGCCGAGAAGGCGGGCGTGCGGCTCGCCCTGCACCCCGACGACCCGCCCATCACGCACTACCGCGGGGCCGCCCGGATCATGAACTCGGTCGAGGCCTTCGACCGCGTCCTCGCCCTGGCCGACTCCGAGGCGCACGCGCTGTGCTTCTGCCAGGGCAACATGACGCTCGTGACCGACGACGTCCCCGGCGCGATCCGCCACTTCGGCCGCCAGGGCCGGATCGCGTTCGGGCACTTCCGCGACGTCCGCGGCGTCCCCACGGACTTCGAGGAGACGTTCCACGACGAGGGCCAGACCGACATGCGCGCCTGCATGGACGCCTGGCACGAGTTCGAGTTCGACGGCGTGCTGCGCCCCGACCACGTGCCGACGATGCACGGCGAGGCGATGGACTCGCCCAGCTACGCGCTGCTCGGGCGCCTGCACGCGATCGGCTACATGCAGGGGCTGCGCGAGGCGAGCGTCCACCATGTGTCCGCGGCCACCGAAGCAGGGGTCGCCGCGGCCGGCTGAGGGTACGCTGACCTCGTGAGGCTGCGCTCCCTGCTCGATCTCGATCTCCCGCCGCTGGTGGATGCGGAGCGGCTGCTGGCCGAGCTGCGCGACCAGCGCACGTGGCGGCTGGTCGGCGCGGTGGGGCTGATGGCGCTCGCCGTCGCCGCCGTGGTGGCGCTGCCGCAGGTGTGGCTCGTCCTCGCCGCCGGCGCGCTGGCCGCGTTCGCCATGGCCGGCATCGCGTTCGGCCGGCGCCGGTCGCTGCTCGAGGCGCTCCTGCAGGTGCGGGACGCCTACCGGCTCGAGGAGGTGTCCGAGGCCGGGTCGCGCTTCGCCACCCGCGAGCGGCGCAGTCGGCTTGCGGGCTGGATGCGCGACATCGTCGGCGCCGCCGAGGGTCGCGATGTGCGCGTCGCCTACACCGCCGCCGCCCTGGACGAGCGGGTGCTCGCGCGCAGGGAGCGGCTGCTGCGAGTCGCCGCCGCGCTCGACGGGCGGGACGACGAGCTGCACCCGGCCGGCGTCGCGATCGTGCACCGGCTGCTGACCCGGCCGTCGGTCTCGCCGCTCTTCAACCCGCTGCTCGAGGAGCAGATCCTCGACGACGCGCTCCACCGGGTCGAGGCCTGCACGACCGAGTGAATAAACGGGGTCAGACCCCTTTTATTCAGATCACGCCGTAGGTGCGGAAGGCGTCCCACACGGGCATGCCCTCCGCCAGCTTCGAGCGCACGAGATTCTCGCCGGAGACCTTCTCCTCGGAGAGCGTGATCACTTCCTCGGCGACGGCACTCGGCACGACGACGACGCCGTCGAAGTCGGCCAGCACGAGGTCACCCTGCTCGACGTGCACGCCGCCGCACTCGATCGGCCCGCCGACCGCGTCGACATCGATGCGGCCCAGCGAGTCGTGGGCGTTGATGCCGGCGACGAACGTGGGGAACCGCATCTCCATGAGCTGGAGCGTGTCCCGCGTCCAGCCGTCGACCACGATGCCGCGGGCGCCGCGGTAGCGGGAGGCGGTCGCGAGCAGCTCGCCCCAGTAGGAGCCGCGGACGGTCGAGACGATCATGATGTCGCCGGGCCGCAGCGCATCGACCGCCTGCAGCTCGCCGCGGTAGTAGTCGTCGCGGTTCGCCGGCGGGGCGTCCACCTGGACGGCGTGCACGGTCGAGGCGAAGCCCGACATGCGCGCCTCCGGGTAGAGCGGCCGGATGCGCGGATCCATCACATTGGCCCGGATGCCGACCTTGTCGAGGCAGTCCGCGACGACCGCGGGGTAGAGGCGGTCGAGCCGCTGGAGCAGCGCGTCGCGGTCGGGTTGATCGTTCAAGGCGAGGCGAGTCTAACCAGCGGCCGGGGCCCGGTCAAACCGGCCGGAGGGCCGCTTGACACGCCCACGGCGACGCGCAAGACTAGCGCCGCTTGAACGATCAACCCGGGGAGGGTCGGTGATGGCGTATGGCTAGCGAGCAAATGGCGGGAACCCAGACGCACTTCGCTCGCCGCGCGACAGGATTCGTGCGCGACGTGAAGGTGCGGGATGCCGTCATCTTCAACGTTCTTCCGGCATGTCCCGGCCTTGTCATGGCCGTTTCGGTGTTCTGGGTGCTGTCCTCGTTCGCCGAGGTGAACGTGTATGTCGCGATCCTCATCACCGCGGTGTGCTCGTTCCTGATCTCGGGCGCGTTCGGACTGCTGTCCCAGATCATGCCCCGCTCGGGGGCGGACTACATCCTGATCTCGCGATCGCTGCACCCGGCCCTGGCGGTCGGGTCGAGCATCCTCATCGGCACCTCGTCGATGATCGCGATGGGGTACTGGGGCGTCTTCACGGCCAAGATCTGCATCGGCCCGATGCTGACGATGGTCGGCGTCGCCTCCGACTCGTCGACCCTGCAGAGCTGGGGGACGACGGTCACGTCGAAGGGCTGGAGCATGGGCGTCGGCCTGATCGAGATCGCCCTGCTCGCGCTCATCATGGCGTACGGCATGCGCCTGATGATGCGGATCCAGCTGTGGCTGTTCGCGCTCGGGAGCATCGGGTTCATCGCCGCGGCGATCACGCTCCTGACGACGTCGCGCTCGAGCTTCATCAGCTCGTACAACGACTACGCGCGGCCGTTCACGCACAAGGCCGACACGTACCACTTCTTCATCCAGAAGGCCCAGAGCTCGGGCGTGAACCTGTCGAGCGGCACCGACTGGCACAACACGATCGTCGCCTCCGGCGCATTCATCGCCTTCGGCGTGTGGGTGTGGTTCTCGACCAACCTTGCCGGCGAGATCCGCCAGGCGGGCACCCGCAACAACTGGTACTCGATGCTCGGCGGCCTCGTCTGCACGTTCCTGCCGATCCTGATCATGGTGGCGCTGCTGTACCACACCGTCGGCCAGACGTTCCTCACGGCCGTGAACGGCGTGTCCGCCGACCCGACGGTCTACACGCTGCCGAACTCGCCGTGGTGGATCACGCTCGTGGCGGCGATCCACACGAACACCGTGTTCGTGGCGTTCCTCGGCATCACGTTCGTCGCCTGGGCGCCGCTGATCGTGTACATCCAGATCGTGCAGCCCGTGCGGGCGCTCTTCGCCTGGTCGTTCGATCAGGTGATCCCGGAGCAGATCGCGTCCATCAACGAGCGGACGCACACGCCGGTGTTCACGCTCTCGCTGATCACGGTGTGCTCGATCCCGTTCCTCTACATGGCCGCCTACTCGGCCAACTTCCTGAAGGTCGTGGCCCTCTCGACGATCGTCGGCTTCCCGACGTTCGTGCTGGTCGGGATCTCGGCGATCCTGTTCCCCTACCGGCGCCGGGCCGCATACGAGGCGTCCGTGTCGAACATCTCGTTCCTCGGGCTGCCGCTGCTCGTCTACTTCGGCATCGGCTCGATCATCGCGGGGCTGTTCGGCGGGTGGCTGTGGTTCGCCTACCCGACGCTGGGACTGCCGCGCGCGGGTGACAGCCTCGCGGCCCAGCTCTTCACGAGCCCGTTCCGCGGCGGCCTCGCCCTCGTGGTTGCCGACCTGATCGTCGGCGCGCTCATCTACTACGCCGGCAAGGCGTGGCGCGCGTCGCAGGGCATCGACCTGTCCCTCAACTACCTCGAGATCCCACCGGAATAAGCGCGTGGGGTTTCTGCGGCGCAAGCAGGCGGAGGGCGGCGATGATGCCGCCCTCCGCCTCTACTACGCCTCCGACATCCACGGCACCGAGGTGCTGTGGAAAAAGTTCCTGAACGCGCCCAGGTACTACAAGGCGCGGGTGCTCGTCATGGGAGGCGACATCACCGGGAAGGTGGTGATCCCGGTCGTGGAGGACGACCAGGGTTGGGCGGCCCAGCTCTTCGGCGGGACTCAGCGGGCGACGACCGAGGCCGAGCTCGAGGCCATCGAGCGCCGCATCCGCGGCAACGGGATGTACCCGTACCGCACGACCGCCGAGGAGGTGGCCCGCATCTCCGGGCTGCCCGAGGCCGAGCGGGAGGAGTGGTTCGAGTCGGTCATGCTGCAGACCTTCGACGACTGGATCGCGCTCGCCGACGAGCGACTCGATGGCACCGGCATCCGTTGCTTCGTCATGCCGGGGAACGACGACCCGCCGCGGGTCGAGGATTCGATCCGCAAGGGCCGGAACGTCGAGAGCTGCGACGAGGCGGTGGTCGAGTTCGACGGCTACTCGATGCTCTCGCTCGGCTACTCGAACCGCACCCCGTGGGACTCGCCCAGGGAGCTCGACGAGGACGACCTCTATGCGCGCATCGCCGGGCTGGCCGGGAAGGTGCCCGACATGAGCCGGTGCGTCTTCAACCTGCACGTCCCGCCGTTCGACTCACGGCTCGACACGGCCGCCGAGCTCGACGACGACTTCAACATGGTGCTGATCGGCAAGGAGCCGCACATGATCCCGGTCGGCTCCACGGGTGTGCGGCGCGCGATCGAGGAGTTCCAGCCGATGGCGGCGCTGCACGGCCACATCCACGAGTCGGCCGGGATGAACCGGATCGGCCGCACGCTGTGCGTGAACCCCGGCAGCGACTACCACACGGGCCGCATCTCCGGCTGTCTGGTCACCCTGCGCGGCGACCAGGCCCAGCACCAGTTCGTGACCGGGTGAACATCCTTGTAACGCCCGCGGCCCCCGCGCCGGTGTAGAGACGTGGCTCGTGTCGGTCCGATGCTCGGCGCTGCCCTCGCGGTCGCGGCCCTCATCCTCGCCCCGGCGAGCGCGACCGCCGACCCGCCCAAGCTGCCGAACGCGGTGGTGAACGGCGGCTTCGAGCGCCCGCGGATCCCGGCCGGCACGACGCACCCGTTTCCCGCGATCCCCGCCTGGCACCTCGCCTTCGGCCCGGATATCGAGATCCAGAACCACGCGGCGGGCGACCCGTTCGCCGGCCGCCAGTTCGTGGAGCTCGACTCCGACGCATCCAGCGGGATCTGGCAGAAGGTGCGGACCCGGCCCGGCCGCCTCTACCGGCTCCAGCTCTACTTCTCACCCCGGCCCGGCACGTCCGCAGCCGAGAACCTGCTGATCGTCCGCTGGCGCAAGCTCGTGGTCGGCCGGATCAGTGCCGACGGCCGCGGGCTCAAGAACACCGACTGGAAGATGTACGCGTTCAAGGTGCGCGCGATCCGCACGAGCACGCGGATCGAGCTCGCCGACGGTGGCATCTCCGACTCGGTCGGCACGTATGTCGACCGGATCAGCGTGACGCCCTGGCGCGGCCACCCGTTCGGCTGATCTGGATGTGCACGGCGACACGCGGGGCCAGGCACCGGTCCGGCAAGCGCTACGGCGTTCGGGTCTGACCCCGGTTGTGGCGCAGAAGCGCCAGGCGAAACGCGTCCGGCATCCGTCCCCAGCGGCTGAGGCACAAGCGGGGACAGTCCCCGCGTGCGGGGACTGTCCCCATTCGGTGGTTACCAGTCGGCGACCGAGCCGTCGTCGTGGAAGTAGCGCATCAGCGGCTCCTGCTGGAACGGGTGCTTGGCCGCCTCGCGCTCGTCCACCTCGACGCCCAGGCCGGGCTCGGTCGGGAGCTCGGCGGTGCCGCCCTCGAACGGCAGCGTCTTCGAGAGCACCTCGAACCGCCACGGGACGTCGGCCCGCCACGTCTCCTGGATGATGAAGTTCGGCGTCGCGAAGGCGACGTGCATCGAGGCTGCATGGCCGATCGGGCCGGTCGAGGAGTGGGGCGCGAGGGCCGCGTGGTACGTCTCGCCGATCGCGGCGATCCGGCGCAGCTCGGAGATTCCGCCGCAGTGCACGGCGTCGGGCTGGAGCACCGAGCAGGCGCCGATCTCGAGCAGGTGCGCGAACGGGTATCGCGTGCACAGCCGCTCGCCGGTCGCGATCGGCACGGTCGTGCGCCGCGCCAGCTCGGCCATCGCCTGCGGGTGCTCGGGCGGGCAGGGCTCCTCGAAGAACCAGGGCCGGTACGGCTCGAGCACGGTGAAGTACTGGGCCGCCATCATCGGCGAGCAGCGCCCGTGCATGTCGACCATGAGCTCGACGTCGTCGCCGGCCTCGTCGCGCACGGCGGCCATGACCGCGTCTGCGTGCCGCAGCGCGGCCGCCCCGTCCAGGCGGCCGGTGCGGGGGATGACCACCTCGAGCTTGATCGCGTCGAACCCGAGCTCGAGCGACTCGCGCGTCCGCTCGCGCGCCTGCTCGGGCGTGAGCGCGTGGTAGACCGAGTGCATCTCCCCGCCGCCCAGGTGGTCGTACAGCCGCACGGTGTCGCGGACGGCGCCGCCGAGCAGCTGGTAGACCGGCACGCCGAGCGCCTTGCCGGTGATGTCCCAGCAGGCGTGCTCGATCCCGCTCATCGCCGAGCACTCGACCATCCCGGGGCGGAAGAAGTGCTGCCGGTACATCATCTGCCAGATGTGCTCGATCCGGCGCGGATCCTCGCCGACCAGCAGCGTGCGGTAGTCCTCGATGCCGCCGACGACCGCGCGGGTCTTCCACTCCACGGTCGCCTCGCCCCAGCCGACGATGCCCTCGTCGGTCGAGACCTTCACGAACACCCAGTTGCGCATCTCGGCGTTCACGACGACCGTGTCGAGCGCGGTGATCTTCACGGCCGGCGGTACCTCGGCGGCCGCTCGCCCGCGGTCACGATCTCGGCCGCCCCGGCCCGCAGCATCCGCCGCACGTGGCCGTGGACGACGAACATCAGGTTGATCGCGTCCGAGCCGAACGGGCCGAGGCGCTCGTCGGCGTGCGCGCACAGCTCGGCCAGCGTGGCCGGCCGTTCCAGCCGCTCCTGGAGCGCCGAGTCCACCCGCTCGACGAACGCGCGGCTCTCGGCCATGAAGTCGGCGATCTCGGAACCGGAACGGATCGGCCAGTGGCCCGAGTGCAGCTCGCTCGTCGCGAGCGACTCGAGCATGGCGATCGTCTCGAGGTAGTCGTCGACCTCCTCGTACGTCGGTGCGAGAGCGGGGGAGCCGTCGGCGGCCGGGCACATGCGCCAATGGACTGCGTCCGAGCTGAACAGCATCCCGGTCGCGGGCTCGTGCAGCACGAGGTGGCCCGCCGAGTGCCCGGGGGCGTGCAGCGCGGTCAGGCGGCGGTCGCCGACCCGGATCGTCTCTCCGCCCGCGAGGCCCACTTCGACGGTCGCGGGCGCGCCGTAGTTCTCACGCATCCACGCCTTCTCGGCCTCGGGGTAGCCGACGTCGTGCTCGACCTCGAACGCCCCGTAGCGGTCGGTCAGGAGCCGCTCGGGCTCGGCGACCATCATCCGGTCGGCGAACCCGCAGGCGCCGACGGCGTTCGGGAGCACCTCGCGCAGGCCCGCGAGCCCGCCCTGGTGGTCGAGGTCGGGATGGGTGACGACGACCATCGTCACGGCGCCCGGGCCGACCCCGGCGCTGCGCATGCCCGGCACCATCACGTCGCGGGGCGTCGCCGTCGTCCCGGTGTCGACCAGGATCGCCTCGTCGCCGTCGGCGATCAGGTACTGGAACATGTTGCGGGGGCCGACGAGGGACTCGAAGCGCCAGGTGCCCGCGGCGATCTCGGTCAGGGACATTGAACGATCAAGTAAACCACACTAGACTGGCCCGGTGCCCAGCCCGACCGACGTCCCAGACGGCCCCCGCGGGCGCCTCGCGAAGATGCTTGCGGCGGTGGGGCTGGAGCCGCCGGCGCGCCCCTGGCCCGAGTCGGAAGGGCGCTTCCCGGACGGCGACCGCCGCCACTTCGAGATCGCGAGCGTGGAGGGCCCGGTCGTCCTGCGCGGCGTGCTCGAGGAGGCCGACGCCCAGGGCGTGCGCATCCACCGCGTCTCCCAGGGCTCGGGCGTGATGATGCTCTCGGACGCCGAGCTCGACGATATGGCCGCGATCGGGCGTGAACGCGACGTCGAGGTGTGCCTGTTCCTGGGGCCGCGCGGGAGCTGGGATCCGGGCGGCCAGGCGCTCGTGAACGAGGCCGCCGCGGGCGTCGCCCGTGGGCCGGAGGCGGTCGAGGCCTGCCTCGCGGAGGCCGACCGCGCCTGCGCGCACGGGATCCGCAGCCTGCTTGTCGGCGACATCGGCGTCCTGGACGTCCTCGCGCGGCTGCGGGCGGCGGGCGACCTCCCGTCCGACCTGCGCTTCAAGACGTCGGCGGTCATGTGCGCCGCCAACCCGGCCACCGCCTCGCTCTACGACCGGATCGGCGCCGACACGATCAACGTCGCCACCGACCTCGGCGTGGGCATGCTGGCGGCGATGCGGCGGGTGACCGAGCTCCCGCTCGACCTCTACATCGAGGCGCCCGACGACCTGGGCGGCTTCGTCCGCACCTACGACGTGCCCGAGATCGTCCGCGCCGCCGCGCCTGTGCACCTGAAATTCGGGCTGCGCAACGCGAGGTCGGTCTACCCGACCGGCGGCCACCTCGAGGACGTCGCCGTCTCGCAGGCGCGCGAGAAGGTGCGCCGGGCCGCGCTGGCCGAGCGGCTCCTGCGCGACCTGGCTCCCGAGCTGGTCTAGGTCGTCGGCACTCCCGCGCTCAGGCCGCCGTCGACGACGAAGGCGCCCGCCGTGCAGAACCCGGCCTCGTCCGACGCCAGGAAGAGGGCCATCGCCGCCACCTCCTCCGGCTGCCCGATGCGTCCGAGCGCATGCAGACGGCCCGCCTCCTCGCGGGCGGCGGCCGGGTCGTCCTGGATTTCGAAGTAGCGCTGGGCCATGCCGGTGTCGATGTAGCCGGGGCAGATGCAGTTGCAGCGGATGCCGTCACGGCCGTTCTCCAGCGCGATCGCCCGGGTCAGGTTGATGACGCCGCCCTTCGCGGTGCAGTACGCGGCCAGGGCCGGCTCGACCCAGAATCCGTTCACCGAGGCCATGTTCACGATCGAGCCGCCGCCCAGCTTGCGCATGCGGGGGATGGCCGCCCGTGCGCACAGGTAGACGCCGCGCAGGTTCACGCCGAGCACCCTGTCCCAGTCGTCCGGCGGCGTGTCCTCGAGCGTGCGCTCGTACTGGATGGCCGCGTTGGACACGATCGCGTGCGGCCCGCCGTGGCGCTCGGCGGCGGCCATCACCGCCTCGACCTGTCCGGCGTCGGACACGTCACAGCGGTGCCCCTCGGCCCGGCCACCGGCGGCGGCGATCGCCTCGGCCGTCGCCTCGGCGGCGTCGCCGTCGATGTCGGCGCACAGGGTGAGCGCCCCCTCGGCCGCGAACCGCTGCGCGACCGCCCGGCCGATCCCGGTCCCCGCCCCGGTGACCACGCTGACCTTGCCTTCCATCCGCACGATCGCTCCCTCCGTCGGGTTCTCTTCGGGGCGAATACTCCGTCACTTTCACGATCAAGTAAAGTGGCCAACCGTGAGGAGCACGTCCGGCAAACGCCCGACCATGCGCGACGTCGCCGAGCACGCGGGCGTGTCCGCCCAGACGGTCTCCAACCTCGTGAACAACCGCCTGCGGCAGATGTCCGATGAGACGCGCCTGCGGATCGAGGGCGCGATGGAGCAGCTCGGCTACCACCCCAACCTGACCGCCCGCAGCCTGCGCTCCGCGCGCACGACGACGATCGGGTTCCTGCTGCTCGACGAGGGCGCTCGCTACCTGGCCGATCCGATGACCGACCAGGTGATCGCCGGCGTCGGCGACGTCGCCCGCGACCGTGGCTACAGCGTGCTGATCCATGCCGGCCTGCCCGGCCCGCCCGACCGCGGGCTGCTGCGGCCGGTGCTCGAGTCGCGGGTCGACGGCGTGCTGCTCTTCCTGTCCGGCCCGCCGGAGCAGCGGCGCTGGTACCCCGCCCGGGCGGCCGAGCTCGGGGTGCCCACGGTCGTGCTCGAGGAGGCCGGCCCCGAGGACGGCGCGCACATGTCGGTCACGGCCGACAACCGCGACGGCGCCCGCCGCCTGGCCGACCACCTGATCGCCGCCGGCCACACCCGCATCGCATTCATCGCCGCCCGCCAGCCGTGGCCGATGGTCGAGCAGCGCCACCTCGGCTACTGCGAGGCGCTCTCCGCCGCCGGCCTCGAGCGAAACCCCGACTTCGAGCTCTTCGAGGGCATCTGGGACGCGGCCGACGCCGGGACGATGGTCGACCGGCTGCTCAACCTGCCCGAGCCGCCGACCGCGGTCATGGGCGGCAACGACCTGCTCGCGATCGGCGTCATGCGCCAGGCCCGCGCGCGCGGCCTGCGGGTGCCGGACGACCTGGCGGTGACCGGGTTCAACGACTTCGCGTTCGCCGAGTTCGTCGAGCCGCCGCTGACGACGGTGCACGTGCCCGGCTACGAGATCGGCCGGACGGCCGCGCAGCTCCTGATCGAGCACCTCGACGGCGAGGCGGACGCGCAGCCGCAGGTGACCCTTCCCGTCGAGCTGCGCCTGCGCGGCTCGGCCTGACGCATGAGCATCCCCGAGGAGGTCGAGGCGCATGGCAACTGAGCAGATACGGCGGTCGCTCGAAGGGCGATGCGCGGTCGTCACGGGCGTGGGCTCCGGCCTCGGCCAGGCGATCGCGCGCGAGTTCGCCTTCGAGGGCGCGCTCGTGGTCGGCTGCGACGTGAACGACTCCGCGGGCGAGGCCACGATGGACGGCATCGGCACCTACCTCCACGCCGACGTCTCGCGCGAGGCCGAGGTGGAGGCGCTGATCGCCGCCGCGGTCGCGCGCCACGGCCGCCTGCACGTGATGGTGAACAACGCGGCCGTCCAGATCGAGCAGGAGCTGGCCGAGACCACCGAGGAGCAGCTCGACCGCATCCTGGGGGTGAACCTGAAGGGCGTCTTCTTCGGCTGCAAGCACGCCGTCCGCGCGATGCGCCCCGCCGGCGGCGGCGCCATCGTCAACATCGCGTCCATCCTCGGGCTCGTCGGCGACGGCATCCTGGCCGCGTACTGCGCCGCCAAGGGCGGGGTGCTCGGGATCACCCGGGCGACCGCAGTCCAGTACGGCCGCGACGGCATCCGCTGCAACGCGGTCTGCCCCGGCGACATCGACACGCCGCTCGTCCAGGCCTACTTCGACACCGCCGAGGACCCGGCCGCGCTGCGGGCTGAGGTGAGCGCCGAGTACCCGCTCGAGCGGATCGCCGCGCCGCGCGAGATCGCCCGCGCGGTCGTGTTCCTCGCGGGCGAGGACGCATCGTTCATGAGCGGCCAGCCGCTCGTCGTCGACGGTGGCCTGCTGGCCACGTGCTACTGATGGGCGCCCGCGTCGACGACCGCTGGGCCTACAACGGCCTGCGCGTGATCCGGCTCGAGAACGCGCGCCTGGCGGTCGACGTCGTGCCGGAGCTGGGCGGGAAGATCCTGCGCCTGGTCGACAAGCGCGGCGACCGCGACCTCCTGTGGCACTCGCCCCGGGTGGAGCCGCACCGGGCCGAGCTGCACGCGAACTTCGACGACCACTGGCCCGGCGGATGGGACGAGGCCTTCCCCGGTGGCGCCCCGTCGCCCAACCGCTACGGCGACATGCTGCCCTACATGGGCGAGCTCTGGACGACGAAGGCCGAGCACCGCGTCGTCCGCGACGGGCCGGACGCGTGCGAAGTCGAGCTCGTCCTGCAGACCCCGATCACGCCCGCCCGCTGGACGCGCCGGCTCGTGCTCGACGGCGACGAGCCGGTGCTGCGCATCGACTACCGGCTCGAGAACGCCGGCACGATGCCGTTCGACTACAACTGGGGCCTGCACCCGGTCGCGGCCATCTCGCCGGCGCACCGCTTCGACGTGCCGGCGGCGCAGGCGGAGGTGGACGAGAACGGCGGCGGCACGCTCGGGGTGAAGGGCGACCGCTACGCCTGGCCGGACTTCGACGGGCTCGACGTGCGCCGGGCGCTGGGGCCGGGCGCGGGCTGCTTCGCGCTCCACTACCTGACCGAGCTGCGCGAGGGCTGGGTCGCGACCACCGACACGGCCGCGCGGCGCGGTTTCGGCCTCACCTTCGACCGCGAGGTCTTCCCGGTCGTGTGGCTGTGGATGGTGTACGGCGGCTGGCGCGGCTACTACCACGCGATCTGCGAGCCGTGGACGGGCTACCCCAGCCCGCTCGCCGAGGCCGTCGAGGCCGGCCGCGCCCGCGTGCTCGATCCGGGCGGCGTGGTCGAGACGTCGGTCTGCGCGGTCGTCTACGAGGGCGTCGAGTCGGTGTCGCGGCTGGGGGCGGACGGATCGGTGGCACCGTGAGGCGGGCGACCCCGGCAATTGACGAGGCCGGAGGACGTCCGGTAACGTCGTCCCCCTTGAACGATCAAGCACCAGTCGTGGGCAGGGGTCTTCGGACGCTCGCGAACGGCCTCGATCACCCGGAGGGCGTGTGCTGGTCCCCCGCCGGCGCCGTCTACGCGGGCGGCGAGGCGGGCCAGCTCTACCGCTTCGGCCTGGACGGCGGGCCGGTCGAGACCATCGCGTCCGTGCCCGGCGGCTTCCTGCTCGGCCTCGCCCTCGACGCCGCCGGCAACATCTACGCCTGCGACCCGAACGCCGGCCACGTGCTGCGGATCACGCCGGACGGCGGCATCGAGCCCTACGGCGACCGGGTCGGCTACCCCAACTACCCGGTCTTCGATCGCGACGGCAACCTGTGGGTGACCGACTCCGGCACCTGGGACGAGGTCTCGGGCGGCCTGGTGCGGATCGCGCCCGGCGGCTCCACCGAGCGGGTCTCGGGGCCGTTCCGGTTCGCGAACGGGCTCGCCATCGGCGGCGACCACCTCTACATGGTCGAGTCGCAGATGCCGGGCGTGGTGCGGAGGCCGCTCGCGGGCGGCGACTTCGAGCCGGTCGTCGAGCTGCCGCGCACCGTCCCCGACGGGCTGGCGTTCGACGCCGAGGGCGGCCTCTGGATCGGCTGCTACCAGCCGAACCACATCTACCGCCTCGCGCCCGACGGCGAGCTCCGCCTCGTCGTCGACGACTGGACCGGGGAGTACGTGATGACGCCGACCAACCTCGCGTTCGCCGGCGAGGACCTCGACGTGCTCGTGCTGGCGTCGCTGTGCGGCTGGGCGGTGAAGGCGATCGACCCGGGCGTCCGCGGGGCCGCCCTCGAGCGGCCGGAGCTGCCCGATCGCTGATGTCGTCGTCATCGGCGGCGGGATCCTCGGCGCGACGGCGGCGCTGCACCTGGCCGACGCCGGCGCCGACGTCGTCCTGGTGGAGCGGGAGCCGGCGCTGGGGACGCAGACGACGGCCGCCGGGGCCGGGTTCGTGGGGTACTGGGCGGGCGAGCTCGAGGCGGAGCTCACGGCGTACGGGATGCGCTTCTACACCGGCCTGGCCGACAGGGCCGGGACGGACGCCGGCGTGCGCCGCGTGGGCCTCCTGTTTCCGGCGCTCTCCGAGCCGGGTGTCGAGATGCTGCGCCAGGAGTACGAGCGCGAGCTCGGGTTCGCGCCCGACGTCGCGATGATCGACGCGGACGAGGCCGTGCACATGGCGCCGATCCTCTCCGCCGACGCGATCCACGGCGCGCTGCTCCAGCCCGATGGACACCGCGTCGACACCGTGCGGGTGATGGCCGTGCTCGCGGGCGAGCTCGAGCGGGCGGGTGTCGACGTCCGCACCGGGGTCGCGGCCGAGGGGGCGATCGTGGCCGGGGGACGGGTGGCCGGCGTGCGCACGCCGGCGGGCGAGATCGCGGCCGGCGCGGTCGTGAACGCCGCCGGCGCCGCGGCCCGCCCGATCGGCGCCCGGAACGGCGTCGACATCGCGGCCGTGCCGCTGCTCGAGTCGCGCTTCACCACCGAGCCGATCCCCGGCGCCGGGCCCGACCTGCCGTTGATGCTCTTCTTCGAGCGCGACCTGCTGTACCTGCGCGAGCAGGCGGGCGGCCTCCTCGTCGGCGCGATCGAGCACACCATCGGCCCGCGCTCGCGCGTCGACCTCGCCGACCCGCCGCGCAGCGCCGACCTCTCCGAGCACGCGGCGATGGAGCACGAGGAGCTGGCCCGCGATCTCGCGGACGTCATCCCCGCGCTTGCGACCGCGCGTGTGCGGGAGCGCGCGAGCGGCCTGCCCACCTGGACGCCGGACGGGCGCCACATCCTCGGGATCGCGCCGGAGATCGACGGCTACGTCGTGCTGGCGGGGTGCAACGAGTGCTGCGTCACGCACGGCCCGGGCCTCGCCCGCATCGCCGCCGAGCTGGTCACCGCCGGCCGCACCGACACCGATATCTCCGCCTACCGGGTCGACCGGTTCGCCGACACGAGCGACGACGCGATCCAGGCCGCGGCGGAGAGCCAGTACCTGATGCGCCACCCGCCCGCGGAGGGCGTCGCGGCGACGCCGTTCGGGATCGAGTTGCCGTGAGCCCCGACCTGCGCAGCGGCCGCTGGTTCGGGACGCGGGACGTCGCCGGCCTGATGCACCGCTCCTACCTGAAGGCGGAGGGGATCTCGCAGGCGGCGATCCAGGGCCGGCCCGTCGTCGGCATCTGCAACTCGTGGAGCGAGCTCGTGAACTGCAACATCCACTTCCGCGGGCTTGCGGAAGCGGTGAAGCGGGGCGTCCTGCAGGCGGGTGGCCTGCCGCTCGAGTTCCCGACGATCTCGCTCGGCGAGGCGTTCATGAAGCCGACGACGATGCTCTTCCGCAACCTGATGGCGATGGACGTCGAGGAGACGATCCGGGCGAACCCGTTCGACGCGGTCGTCCTGATCGGCGGGTGCGACAAGACCGTCCCCGCCCAGCTGATGGGCGCCGCGAGCGTCGACCTGCCGGCGATCATGATCACGGGCGGACCGGCTCAGCCGGCCGTGTTCCGCGGCGAGCACATCTCGAACGGCACCGACCTGTGGCGCTACACCGCCGACCTGCGCGCCGGCCGCATCACGCAGGCCGACTACGACGCGCTCGAGGCCGCCATGGTGCCGTCGGCCGGCCACTGCCAGGAGATGGGCACCGCCTCGACCATGACGTCGCTGATCGAGGCGATGGGCATGGCGCTCCCGGGGACGGCCTCCATCCCGGCGGTCGACGCACGCCGGGCGGCCGCAGCCGAGGCGACCGGGCGGCGCGCCGTCGAGATGGCGCTCGTCGGCGGCCCGCGGCCCTCCCACATCCTGACCGCCGCGGCCTTCGACAACGCCGTCACGCTGCTCATGGCCCTGGCCGGATCGACGAACGCCGTGATCCACCTGCTCGCGATCGCGGGCAGGCTCGGCGTCGACCTCCCGCTCGACCGCTTCGACGAGCTCTCGCGGCGCACGCCGGTGCTCGCGAACGTTCGCCCCAGCGGCGAGCACCTGGTCGAGGATCTCTTTCACGCCGGTGGCGTGCCGGCGGTGCTGCGCGAGCTCGGATCCCTCCTCCACGGCGACGCCCTGACGGTTACCGGGGCGACGCTGGCCGAGAACCTCGCAGCGGCGCCGTCGGCCGCCCCCGATCGGTCGGTCATCGCCGCCCTCGACGCGCCGCTGGCGGCCGAGGGCGGGATCGCCGTGCTGCGCGGGTCGCTCGCGCCCGGCGGCGCGCTGATCAAGCGCAGCGCCGCCTCGCCGGAGCTCCTGCGCCACCGCGGCCCGGCCGTCGTCTTCGAGAACGTGCACGACCTGGCGGCGCGGATCGACGACCCGGCGCTCGACGTCACGTCCGACTCGGTGCTCGTCCTGCGCGACAGCGGCCCCAAGGGGGCGCCGGGGATGCCCGAGTGGGGGCAGCTGCCGATCCCGTCGAAGCTGCTGCGGGAGGGCGTGTCGGACATGGTGCGGATCTCCGACGCGCGCATGAGCGGCACGTCGTTCGGCACCGTCGTCTTGCACGTGGTGCCCGAGTCGGCGGCCGGCGGCCCGCTCGCCGTCGTGCGCAGCGGCGATCCGATCGAGCTCGACGTCGAGGCGCGCACGCTCGAGCTCGCGATCCCGGCCGGGGAGATCACTGCCCGGCAGGCCGATCTCCCCGATCCCGAGCCGAAGTACACCCGCGGCTACGGCCGGCTCTTTCTCGACCACGTGCTCCAGGCCGACGAGGGCTGCGATTTCGACTTCCTGCGCCGCCGCGCCGGGGAGCCGCTCGAGCCCGACCCGCTCGGCCTGGTCGGCGGCCCGATCGGCGGGTGGTAGGTGCGGTGACGACGCCGGTCGTCCGGGGGTTGTTCGAGGCGCATCTTCCGGTCGCGAGCCTGCCTGAGTCGGTTGCGTTCTACCGCGAGGTGGTGGGCCTCGAGCCGGCCTACGAGGTGCCCGAGCGGGGCGCCGCGTTCCTGTGGTGCGGCGCCCGCGGCGGGTCGATGCTCGGGCTCTGGTCGCAGGGCTCGGGGCCGATGGGGATGCGGCTGCACGTCGCGTTCACGGTCAAGCTGCAGCAGCTGCTGGACGCCCCCGCCGCCCTGGCTGCCCACGGCGTGACGCCGCGGTCGTTCTTCGGCGAGGAGGCGGACGAGCCGAGCGTGATCGGGTGGATGCCCGCCGCCGCGGTCTACTTCCAGGATCCGGACGGGCACTCGCTCGAGTACCTGGCCATGCTGGACGAGCCGGCCTGGCCCGACGCCGGCATCACGACCTGGTCGAGGTGGGTCGAGGGGCGGGGATAGGGCGTTTCGCGCTCGTGTCCCGCGGGTAGGCCGTGGACCATGGCCGAACGAGACAAGCACCGGCGGCATCACAACCCGAGCGAGGGCGAGAGCCGCCGTGGCGAGCGCGACCCGCACGAGCCGTTGAGCCGACCGGAGGAGGACACGCCGGACGTGGTTCCCGGCAAGGCGCCGGAGGCCGACGGCATGGGCGGCCGTCCGCCCGCCCGGGGCGAGCGGCACGCATCCCGGCCGATGCCGGACTCCGACGATTAGGGCGGCGATCGGCTGAGGCCGCGGTGGTTGGCGTGCCACCGCTCGGCGAGGCAGATGTCACGCGTGGGTGACGAGGTGTGGCATCGGCACGGTGCGCCTGCGGGTGTCCGCAGTTGACGGCTGGTGGATGGGAGGGCCAGATCTCGGGCCGGACGGATCGCTCGAGCAGACGCTCGACGACCTGCGCCCGCCGGCTGGCAGAGTCCCCGTCGGACCGTCCGCGGATTACTCACTGAGCTAAAGGGATATGATTTCCGCACCGAATAAGTATGCTGAGAGGAGGAGGACGGATATGCCGATCAGGACCGACACCGAACACACTCACCACCACGGGCGCCGGACGACCGTGATCGTCGACGACGCGCAGCTCGAGCAGGCACGGGAAATCTTGGGCACCAATAGCACCACCGCCACGATTCGCTGCGCGCTCATCGACGTGGTCAACCGCCACAAGCGGCGCCAGCTCGCCGCGTGGGATCTCGGCGGGATGAGCCTTGAGGATCTCGAGACACTCCGCCGCGGCCGTGCCGGCGATGAGACCGACGCCGGCCGTCGCCGCGGACCCGAGCTGCCCGACCCATCCGCCGGCCGGGCGTCCGAGGCGTATCACTCGCGGGCGTAGTCGGGGATGGAGCTCGCCGACACGAGCGCGTGGATCGTCTCGCGCCGCTCGGATCCGCTGCGCCGTGACTTCGACGAGCTCGTCGTCGACGGCGAGCTCGCCATCTGTGACCAAGTCGCCCTCGAGCTGCTTTGCTCGGCCCGTGACGCGGCCGAGTTCCGCGCTCGACGCGATCAACTGGCGGCGCTTCCCCACGTCCCGATCGGGACGGACGAATGGGCGCGCGCCATCGACGTGTACGAGCAGCTCGCCGCCCAAGGGCCGCTTCACCACCGCCAGGTGAAGCAGCCCGACCTACTCATCGCCGCGGCGGCGGAGTCGGCCGGGATCACCGTGCTGCACTACGACCAGGACTACGACCTAATCGCCGCCGTCACCGGCCAGCCGACGCGCTGGATCACCCCTCGAGGATCGGTCTAGCCAACGTTCGCTCCAGCGGTGGCAACTCCGCTGCCTTGATCCCACTCGTCCGAGGATCGAACACCGTCCCGGGCGGGAGGTCCGATCCGCTACGGGGGGCCACGGTCGGGATCGCCGGAGGCGACGGGCGCCTGGAACATCTCGTCCAGCAGATCGGCCGCCTCCTCGAGCGCCTCCGCGGGCGCTCCGCGCGGTGCTCCTCGATCTGTTCCCAGCGCGTCGTCCACACGTGCAGGTCGGCGCCGACGTCCGGTATCCGGACCGTTCCCGCTTGGCCCGAGGTCACTCACGAAGCCACGTCTCCCCTCGGGGCGGACGCTAACCACGGCCGCCGAGTCGGCACAACCCTAACGGTCAACTTGACGTAGAGTGCGACGCAGACCACCCGAAGGGGATGACGCCGCTCCGCCCGCCCTTCCCTACGGTGACGCACGCCGATGGCCGGATGGCTGCAGCAGCTGTGGGACACCATCACGGCGGTGTCCATGCCGCTGATGGTGCTCGGGCTCGCGTTCCAGACGGCCCAGACGCTGTTGGTCGCGCTCGCGTGGCGCAACATCCTCCGCGCGGCCTACCCCGACGGCGGCGTCAGGTACCGGCCTGTCATGCGCTACTACGCCGGCGGGGTCGGCCTGAACGCGATCCTGCCGGCGTCGGCGGGCACGGTGGCGATGCTGGGGTTCTTCCGGAGCAGCATCGGCGGCTCGACGGTGGCGGGCCTGGTCGGGGCGACCGTGGTCGAGAACATCTTCTTCGTCGTCGTCAGCGTGCTCGTCTACGGATGGCTCTTCTTCGGCGTGGCGGGCTCGTTCGATGTCCACTTCGGCTGGTTCGCCGATCATCCCGTCGCCTCGGTGGCGATCGTCGCCGGCGGGTCGGCCCTGATCTTCATCGCCGGCCGGGTGCTCTACCGTCGCTTCAAGACGACGTGGGAAAACGCGAAGGAGGGCGGTGCGATCCTGGCGGATCGACGGAAGTTCCTCCTCCAGGTGGTCGGAGTCGAGGCGGTCTCCTATGCCGCCCGGATGGGCGTGAATGCGACGTTCATGCAGGCGTTCAATGTCCCGGTGTCCGTGAAGAACGTGTTCCTGATCGTGGCGGCCTCGTCGATCTCGTCGACCGTCGCCGTGCTCCCGGGGGCGGCCGGCGCCCAGACTGCGCTGGCCTCCGTCGTCCTGCACGGCGTCGCGCCGCAGTCCGTGATCACGGCGTACACCGTCGGCCAGGCGCTTATCACGACCGCCTGGAACGTGGCGTTCGGGCTCGGGGCGCTGGCACACCAGATCGGCTGGGCCGAGACCCGCAAGCTCGTGCACCGGAAGCGGAAGGACGACGCCCCGGCGCCGGTCGAGGAGGCGGGCGCCACTCCCGTCCGCGAATGAGCCGCGACTGGACGCGCGCCGGTCGCCGGTGCGCCGGGCCGCTCGTCGGGCCGGCGGTCGTCGCGGGCATCTTCGCCGCGGTCATTCCCCACTTCGCCGACTACCGGGCCGTCTGGGAGGCGATGATCCATCTCACCGGGCGTGACTGGGCCGTGATCGCCGCGTGCACCGTCCTCAACGTGGGTAGCGGCGGCCTGCCCTGGATGGCC
>JAICJM010000180.1 GCA_025928435.1 Thermoleophilia bacterium | reverse complement strand
TCGAAGCTGCCGGCGGCGGCGCACACGGCCGAGGCGGCGGCGAAGCAGGCGAGGCCGCCGGCGGCCACGCGCCCGGCGCCGGCGCGGGCGGCCAGGTAGGCCGCCGGCACCGCGGCGAGCGCGAGGGCGAGGTTGAACGCCGTGATCACCCACGCGATCCGCTCGATCGAGACGTCGAACGACGACAGCAGGTCGGGGAGCGCCAGGACGACCACCGACGAGTCGGCCAGCACGGTGGCGACGGCGATCGCGAGGCCCAGGCTGAGCGGGATCGATCTGACGCCCGGGATGGTATGCGTGCTACTCGCCATCGACGGCGACGCGGCGGCCGCGGGTCAAGGCCCCGCCGGGCCACCCGCTCACCTCGCCGAAGAGCGAGACGAGCGACGAGACGAGGAACGGCCGCACGATGAACGTGTCGAGCAGGATCCCGACGGCCATCGTGAACGCGAGCTCCCGGAATGCCCGCACCTCGACGATCGCGAGCATGCCGAAGCTCGCGGCCAGGGTGATCCCGGCGGTGCGGACGGCCGCGGCCGTGCGGCCCGGCGCGATCCGGAGCGCCTCCCGCAGGGGCCGCACACGCGCCTCCTGCCACACCCGGCCGGCGACGAAGACGTTGTAGTCCGACCCCAGGGACACGAGCAGGACGCCGGCCGCGAACGGCACGTAGTAGGTCAGCTCGCCGTATCCGAGCAGCGTCTGGAACGTCCAAGTGCTGATGCCGATCGCGGCCGCGACGGAGAGCGCGCTCGCCGCGACGAGCAGCACGGGCGCGATCAGCGCGCGCAGGAAGATGACGAGCAGGACGAGGTTCACGACCAGCACGGCGGCCACGACGCGGACGAGGTCGCCGCGCATCGCGGCGACCGTGTCGTGGGCGACAGGGCCGTCTCCGGCGAGCGCCGTGTGCGGCCGGCCGAGCCCGGCCTCCGCGGCCAGCGCCGTGAGCCGCCCGCGCAGCGTGCCGACCCGGTCGATCGCGGTCGCCCCGTACGGATCGGTGTCGTAGGCGACCAGGAACCGCGCCGCGCCGCCGGACGCGCTGGTGAGCACGCCCCGGCCGCGTGCGAACGACGTGTCGGCCGGTCCGACGACCGCGGCGACGCCCGGCTGCCGCCGCAGCTCGGCCTGGAGCTGCGCCAGCCCGGCCGTGTCGGAGGCGATCCCGGGCCGGGCGACGATCACCTGCGCTGGCGCCAGCATGCCGGGCGCGAAGCCGCGGCCGGCGTCGTCGGCGCCGATCCGCTCCTGGGCGCTTGCGGGAAGGCCCGAGATGGTGGTCACGCCCAGCTTCGCCTCGCGCACCTCCACCGCGGCGAAGGCCAGCCCGGCCGCGCAGGCGAGCCCGATCACGAGCGCCGCCGACCGGTGCGAGATCAGCCGGGCGAGGTAGTTCCGGCCCCGGGCGGGTACGGGCTCCGTCCCGGCCTCGACCGGCACGGGCGGCCGCGGCCAGTAGAGCGCCCGGCCGAAGATCGCGAGGGCCGCGGGCACGAGCGTGACCGCGACGAGGACGGCGGCGGCGACGGAGAGCGCCAGCGCCGGGCCAAGCTCCTGGAGCACCTCCGTCCGGGCAACGAGGAGCGCGAGCAGGCTCGCGGCGAGGATCGCACCGCCGGCGACCACGATCGGGGTTGTCTCGGCGGTTGCCCGCTGCGCCGCGTCCAGCCGCGGTCCCCCCTGGAGCGTCTTCGTATGCGCGTTCGCGAGGTAGAAGACGCAGTAGTCCGTGACGATGCCGAGCACGAGCGCGACGAGCAGCGGGCGCAGCAGCGACGGCTGCTCGAGCCCCGCCCGCTGGGTGGCGTGGCTCACGGCCTGCTGTGCCATCGTGTACGCGGTGCCGACCGCCGCGAGCGTGAGCAGGGGCGCCCCCAGCGCGCGGAAGCGGACGCCCACGAGCAGGGCGATGATGACCACCGTCGCCGCTTCGATCCAGGGCAGCGCGTCGTCGACGAGGCCGCCCTCGTGCACCTCTGCCGGCAGGATCCCGGTGACGTGCCCGCTCCCGCCCCGGAGGCCGTTCGCGCCGTCGATCTGGCGCGCGACCGGCATCGAGGGCGGAAAAGCGAGGTAGGTGATCGCCGTCGTCCCGGTCTCCCGCGAGCCGGGGACGACGCCGCGGGCGTTGATCACGGGGAGGGCGACCGGCCCGGACCCGGGGTGCGCCCGTGCCTTGCGGTCGACGTGCGCGGCGGTCGAGACGATCCTTGACAGCTCCGACCGGGAGAAGCCGTGCGGATCGCGTCGCACCACCGCCACCTCGGTCGTCAGCGGGGCGCGGAAGTGCTGCAGGGCGAACGTGTTCGCCCGCACCGCCGCCGAATGGGCGGGGATGAGGGAGACGAGGTTGTCGGGCGGCTGGACCGGGGCGGGGAGCACGAACGCGGCATAGGCGACGGCGACCGCCCATGCGATCACGATCGGCCATCGTAGCTTGACGATCGTCCAGGCGTACGCGCGCGGGAGCCGGCCGGTGGTGCGGCCGGAATCGGCGGGGTGCTCCGACATCACGCCGTACATGCCCGGGCGCGCCTCCCCGCAACCGGATCGCGCGGTACCCTCGGCCCATGGTCGATCCGTTCTGCTTCCACCTCCCGGTGCGGATCCGGTTCGGCGAGGGCGCCCTCGCGGTGCTGCCGGACGTCCTCGACGAGCTCGGAGCCACGGCCCCGATCGCGGTCGTGGAGGCGCCGGTGGCCGCGCTCGAGGACGTCGCCGGGGCGATCGCGGGCCTCGACGTCTACGAGAAGCCGCCCGGCGAGCCGACCGTCGCCCTCGTCGACGAGCTGGTCGCCCGCATGGACGCGCGGCCGCCGGACGCCGTCGTCGCGATCGGCGGCGGGTCGGCGCTCGACGTCGCCAAGGCGGCGCGGGCGGCCCATTCGCAGCGCACCCCGTTCGCCCGCCTGCTCGCCGGCGAGGCGCCGGTGGCGGAGCCCCGCATCCCGCTCGTGACGGTTCCGACCACCTCCGGCACCGGCTCCGAGGTGTCGGGCGGCGCCGTGGTGGTCGACCCGGCCGGCGGCCGCAAGCTCGGCGTCGCATCGCCGCTCATGCGCGCCCAGCACGCGCTCGTCGACCCGCTCCTGACGCTCGGGCTGCCGCCCGCCGCGACGATGGGGACGGGGGCCGACGCGCTCGCCCAGGCGATCGGCGGCGTGATCGTCCGCAACGGCAATCCCGGCTCGGTCGCACTCGGCCTCGAGGCCTGCCGGCACGTCGCCGCCGGTCTTCCGGCAGCCGTCGCCGACGGCGGCGATCGCGCCGCCCGGGCCGAGCTCAGCCTCGGCAGCCTGCTGGCCGGCCTCTCGATGAACCTCTCCGACTGCGGGGCCGACCACGCCCTCGGCCACGCCATCGGCGGGCGGCTGGGGCTGCCGCACGGGCTCAGCGTGGGCCTCGTGCTGGCCGAGACGCTGGACGTCGACCGGGCCGCGTGCGCCGACCGGCTGGAGCGGGTCGCGGATGCGCTCTCCGAGCCCCGCGACGACCCGGCCGACGGCTCCCGCGCCGTCCGGGCGGTGCGCCGGCTGCTGGCCGATATCGGCTTCCCCACCTGCGCCGAGGCGGGCGTCCGGGAGGCCGAGGTCGATGCCTTCGTCGCCCTCGCGCGGGACGATTACTGCCTCACGGTGGCCCCCCATGAGTGGAATGACGCCGACATCCGGCGGGCCTACGCCGAGGCGCTCGCGCTCGATTCAAGGGGATCGTTCTCCAAGACATAGGTGGTACGTTTCGGCACAGCCGCGCGACGGCGGCGAGGGAACCGGCGCATGAAGATTTGTTTCGAGAACCACGATCTCGCGACGGAGGGCTGCGGGCACTTCATCGACCTGACCGATGACGTCACCGCGGTCGTCGAGCGCAGCCGGGTGCGCCGGGGGATGGCGGTCGTGTACTCGCCCCACACCACCTGCGCGGTCTTGATCAACGAGCGCGAGAGCGGGTTCATCGAGGACTTCCAGGAGATGCTGGACACGATCGTCCCGCGCGAGGGCGCCTACTACCGCCATGACGACCTCTCGATCCGCACGGAGGGACTCGACGGCGACCCGCACGAGATCCCGAACGGGCATTCGCACTGCCGCGCCGCGCTGATGGGCTCCGCGTCGCAGACGATCCCGGTGATGGACGGCGAGCTCACGCTCGGCCGGTGGCAGAAGATCTTCTTCTGCGAGCTCGACCGCGCCCGGCAGCGCAAGGTCTTCATCCAGGTCATCGGCGAGGGATGACGCCGCCCGGCGGCGGCGCGGGGCGCGAGCTCTACGCGGCGGCGTCGAGGCCGGGCGACCGCTCGTGGGCGAGCTCGTCGACGAGGTCCCTGGCGGTCATCCCCGCGCAGAGCCGGACCGGGACGCCGTAGCCGGCCAGGTCGAGCGCCATCGCCTCGAGCCCTGTGACGGGGCGGCCGTTCACGTGCACCTCGGGCACCCACAGCCCGGCCGGATACGCGCGCGACGCCCGCCAGCCGCGCGGCCCCTCGACGACGTCGCCCCAGAGCGCCACCCGGCCGATCACCCGGTGCACGATCCGGCGGCCGGCGACCGACGGCACGTAGGCGGCCAGGTCGCCGGGGAGCGACACGGCGTGGACGCCGCAGGAGCAGTCCGCATCGGGCGCGGCGTGTTCCGGCGGCCGCAGCTTCCACGGCCGCAACGGCTCCCGGTGGCGGGCATCGCACTCCGCCTCGAGCGCGTGGCCCGCGGGCCACGAGGTCGGATAGACCGGGCTGACGAGCCCGGCCCGGCCGGCCTCCGAGACGACGAACCACAGCCTCCAGCCGTGAACCGGCGCGCACATGTCCGGTGCCCGGGGTTCCCACGTCCCCACGCCCCGATGGTAGCGCCGTTGCGGCCCCCGCCGCGGGCCGACGGACCCGGGGTCAGACCCCGAACGGCGGCCGTGACGGTGTCGTTGCAGTTTCGTTCGGGGTCTGACCCCGGCTACGGGCCCTCGCCCGCCACCCAGAGCAGGCAGGACGCCCGCCGCCGGATGCGGCGCACCATGCGGGCGAAGCGGCGCGGCCGCAGGCGGCCGCGGTCGGGGCCGAACACGAGCAGCCCGGCCTCGCGCTCGCCGGCCACCTCGAGCACGGCGTCGACGGGGTGCGGGCTGCGCACGCGCAGATGCTCGACGTGCAGCCCGAGGGCGGTCGCCTGGTCGACCGACTCGCGGATGCAGGCCCGGTCGGCCTCGAGCTCGATGTCGGCGTGGCGGGTCGCGATCGACTGCGGCCACAGGGGCAGCTCCACGGCGTCGACGATGATCAGCGGTGCCTGCGACTCGAGCGCCGCGCCGAGCGCGACCCGCAGGGCGTCCGGCTCGAACGGCACCGCCAGCGTCGCCAGCACCACCGGGCGGGTGCCGGCGCTCTGCGCAGGCGTCTCCGCCGACGGCGGCGGCGCGGGCCGCTCGCGCAGGTTCACAGCTCGCCCTCGGCCTTCAGCGTCCACGACCGCTGCAGCTCGCCGACGCGGCGGCGGTAACGCGAGCGCATGAAGGGGCGCACGTAGGTGAACCAGAGCAGCAGGATGAACGGCAGGCCGATGAACAGCTGGAACGGCTGGGCCGTGAGCGCCAGGAGCAGCACGAGCGCCGCGATCAGGACGACGCCCGTGTACCCGATGATGCGGTACCGGCGGCGCAGCGTCTGAATGGCCTCGAAGTCGGCGGCCGGGATCCCGCTCGTGTCGTAGGTGCGCCCGCACGATTCGCACGTCCAGCGCTCCCCGTAGGCGACCAGGGCCTCGGACTTGCCGCAGTCGCAGCTGAGCGTGATGCGGGGGGCGGCCATCGGAGGGATTTTCGCGGATGTGTGGAAGCTTCCGCAAGCGCCTCGGAACTACGTGGGAAAATTCCTTGACCGAGGCAGGCGATTCCTGTTTCATCGCGGTCCCATACATCCGTGCGTCGGCCCTTTTCCGGGAGGTTCATATGGCGACAGCCGCAGTCGAGGAACGGGAGCTCCTCAAGACCATCAGCTGGTTCGACGGGTTCGTGGTGGCACTCGCGAACCCCAGCTTCCTGATCACGGGTCTCGGTGGGTCCGTCCTCGGCCTGGGCGGCTGGGGCGCCGTCATCCTCTGGACGGCGTCGGTGGTCATCGGCGCACTGCACAACTACGTGTACTCCGAGCTCGCGTCGATGTTCCCGAAGCTCTCGGGCGGCATCGCGATCTACGCCCACGAGGCGTGGAAGAAGTACATCTCGTTCGTCGGGCCGCTGGCCGCGTTCGGGTACTGGATCGGCTGGTCGGTCGTCCTCTCGGCGACCGGCGTCGTCGTGGGCTTCCTGATCCAGGCCCAGTTCTACACGTCGTCGATCACGTCGACCTCCTGGAACCACGCCGGCCACTTCCTCGGGATCCCGCTCTACTTCTCGTTCCCGATCGCCCTGACCGTCGTCATCATCGTGGCGATCTGGACGTTCAACGTGATCGGCATGCGGCCCACGGTGTGGGTCGGCTACATCACCGGCGCGCTGCTCCTGATCCCGCTCGCGGTGATCATGTTCCTCCCGTACATCACCGGCGACTGGCACTCGAGCAACCTGCACTCGAACCTGAACTGGCACTCGCTCACGGCGGACAACGGCATCAAGCTCGTGATCGTGTGGCTGTACGTGATGTGCTGGTCGTCCTACGGGATGGAGTGCTGCGCGACGTTCGCGCCCGAGTACCACGACACGGCGCGGGACACCGGCAAGGCCCTGCGGGTGGCGGCGATCTTCGGCGTCATCGTCTACGGCCTGCTGCCGCTCGGCGCCGTCGGCACGTTCGGCGACCAGAACGTCACGACCGACAACTACCTCGGCAGCTTCTACGCCACCACGTTCCATGACATCCTCGGAACCGGCACGGGGCTCGCGATCATCCTGCTCTGTGCGGGGATCGTGCTGGCGATGAACACCGCCACGGCGGACGGTTCGCGGGCGCTGTACGGCATCTCCCAGGACGGCATGACGATCCGCTGGCTGGGGAAGCTGAACCGCTACCACGTGCCGGCGAACGCCATGACGGTCGACGCCATCCTGAACATCGTCCTGCTGTTCACCTACGCGTCCGACCCGATCGGGGCGCTCAAGATCCTCGTGTTCTCGAACCTCGGCTACGTGCTGTGCCACTGCTTCGCGACCTCGGGCTTCGTGCTCCTGCGCCGTGACAGGCCGAACTGGCCACGCCCGATCAAGGTGGCCCCCGCCTGGGTGGCCGTCTGCTGCGCACTGTTCGTGTTCGACCTCGTGCTGCTGATCTTCGGCGCCGCCAACGTCGGCCTGGCCTACGGGGCGAGCACACGCTCGACCCTGATCCCGTCGCTCGTGATCCTCGCGATCGCGCTCGGCCTGTACGTGTTCCGCGTCGTCGTGCAGGACAAGAAGCCGCTGCGGCTGCGGCTCCCGGCGGCGACGATGCCCGAGGAGGAGGCGGCCATCGGGGCCCCCACCTCGACCGTCTGATCCCAAATGCAAAAAGGGGGCCGGCTCTCCGCGAGCCGGCCCCCTTTTTCGTGCCTGCGATCAGCCGCCGTTCGCCGAGGCGCCGGCCTCGGCCAGCAGCTGCTCGGCCAGCTCGCGCTTCTGATCGGCGGTCATCTTCTTGAACTCGTTCTCGAGCGCCCGCCGGTTGATCACCTGGTTCCAGTAGTCGAGCGACTCCATCCCCAGGAGGGCCGTCTTGCCGACGAATTGGCGCAGCACCTCGTTCGTCGGGCCCATGACCCAGCCGGCCTTGCCGTCGCGCAGGTAGCGCTCGAGCTGGAGCGGCTCCTTCTTGAAGCCGGTGCCGCCGCAGCAGTGCAGCATCTTGTCGACCACGTGGGCCACGTTCTTGGCCGCGTTGAACTTGATCTGCCACAGCCAGTGCAGGTAGTCGCCGCGGGCC
>JAICJM010000350.1 GCA_025928435.1 Thermoleophilia bacterium | reverse complement strand
GGGCGAGCATCGCGTCGGTCAGATCGACGCCGACGATCCGGCCGGCCGGGCCGACCGCCTCCTCGAGCAGCGCGAAGTTCAGACCCGTCCCGCAGGCGACGTCGACCACGCTGTCACCTGGACGGAGGCCGAGCGCTCGTACGGCCCGACGACGTTGAGACAGCTGGGGGTAGCCGGGCACGGGATACAGCCGGGACGTGACGTCGTAGCGCTTCGCCTTGCGGCGGTAGGTCTCGATCAGGTGCTCTCGCGTGGCGTCGTTCTGGCTCATGCAGACTCGACCGCGCCCTTGATCAACACCATCTCGAGGTTGCTGACGCGCTGAATCCTGTTCCTCAGAAGGCCGGCGGGGATCGCGCGCATCGGGCCTCCGAGATCGACCTCGATCCACATCATGGCCCTGGTCTGTCCGGCGTCAGCCGGCTCGAGTTCCATTCCCCAGCGCGCCGCGGAAGTCCCCAGCGGCCCCGCGAACGCGATGGTGCGCGGCGGCTCGACCACCGTCACCTGCTGGCTCCGGTTGCGGCGGGTGCCGAGAATCCCCTTCGTCCGCTGGTCGACCCGGGCGCTCGGCTCGAGCGGACCCCCGCCGCGTACCCGACATTCGCGAACCGTCGGGGCCCATTCCGGCCAGCGTCCGACGTCACAGAGATAGGCCCACACGTCGGAGACGCCGCCGGCGATCGTGATGCGGCTCTCGGTTCTGAACGACATCACGCGTTACTTACGGCCGCACGCCACGACCGGATGTGTGTGGTCGGGAACAGGTGAGCCGGAAGCGGTCGCGCACCGTGCCGCCGACGGTCTCGTAGCGGAAGCGGGCTTCCCGTCCGGCGACCTCCACGCGCAGGGCGCCGAAGCGGCCCTGGACGATGCGCCTCAACGGGATCGTGAGCTTGCGGGCGTCGTCGTCCAGTGGTGCCCCGCCCGTCCCGACCGCCACGTACATGACCCCGTGTCGCGGGCGGCTGCGGGCGTAGGCGTGGAGATGGCCGACGAAGACGACCTGGACGCCGTCCCGCTGCACGAGCGGCACGAATGTGGCGGCCTAGGCCCGGGCTGTGGGGCCGGTGCGGAGGCTCCCATGGTGGATGGTGCCAGGCCGTCCTTCGAGCCCGACGGGTATGCGTTGTCGCCGACCGTGAGCACGAAGTCCGGGTGCCACGACTCGATCAGCGAGGCAACGGCCGTCTCGTCGCTCGTGCCGCTGCCGAAGTCACCCACGACGGCGAAGGTGAACCTCGAGGCTCCCGCCGGCGCGGCGCGAAACGCGCCGGTGGCGAGAGCCCCCTTCCACCGTGTACTCGTAGCGCTTGCCGGGCCTGAGGCGGGTCAGCCTGGCCACGTGGACGACGCCGGTGCCGGCGTCGATCCGGGCTCCGTTCGGAGGAGCACGGAGTCGTGATCTCGTGCAGAGGTACGGAACGAGATGATCGCGGTGCGTCGAGTCACGCTTTCGGCCACCGGCCCGCGGGTCAACGTGACGGCCGCAACCGCCTCGGCGATC
>JAICJM010000304.1 GCA_025928435.1 Thermoleophilia bacterium | reverse complement strand
GTGCGCCGAGGCAGTGGTGCTCGCCGAACGAGAAGCTCAGCGCGTGGCGGGCGTTCCCGCGGGCGGGATCGAAGCGCAGCGGGTCGGCGAAGACGGCCGGGTCGCGGTTCGCCGGGATCACCGAGACGCCGACGAACTCGCAGGCGCCGATCTCGACGCCGCCGATCTCGACCGGCGCCTGCGTCCAGCGCTCCATGAAGGCGACCGGCGGGATCATCCGCAGCGCCTCGTCGACGGCACCGGCGAGCGCCGTCGCGTCGTTCCGCACCGCCCCCAGCGCCTCCGGGTTGCGCAGGAGGAGCAGCATCGTGTTCATCACCGCGCCCTGGATCGTCTCGATGGCGCCGAACATGATCACACGCAGCTGGGCCGCGATCTCGGGGTCGTCGAGGCCGGCGGTGGGGTCGTTCGCCACCTGTGACGTCACGGAGGCGTCCGGGTCGGTGCGGCGGCGCGCGAGCTCGGCATGGAGGATGCCGTCGAGCTCCGCCCGGGCCGCGTCGGCGAGCCGCCGCGGCTCGGGGTTGCCGTCGTAGCTCATGGCGCCCGCGAAGGCGTCGTAGAACGCGTCGATGCGGCCCGCGTCGCCGAGCGAGAGCCCGAGCATGCGCCCCGCCATGCGGATCGCGTACGGCGCGGCGAAGTCGGCGCCGAGCTCGCACTCCCCGGCCGGCGCGACGGCGTCGGTGAGCTGGGCCGCGGCCTCGGCGATCGCGGCGCCGAAGAGCTCCGTCGCCTCCCGCATCCGGAACGGCCGCTCGAACGGCCCCCGCATGCGGGTGTGCCGGTCCGCGTCGGAGGTCAGCATCATCCGCCCGAGCGAGGCCCGCACCAGGTTCTGCTCGGCCTCGACGGTCGTCGCGGCACGTGGGCTGAGCGCCGCCCGCGCCTGCGCGTGGCCGGTGACGAGCCAGCCGCCGAGCGCCGGCAGCCACGAGACCGGCTCGGCGTCGCGCAGGCGGTCGAGCGCGGCCTCGCCGCCGGCCTCCTCGAGGTCGGCGAAGGAGATCTCGGCACCCGTCGGGAACCGCTCGCGCCGGGCCGCGTCGGTGCCCGCGTCGACCTCCACCTGCTGCAGCAGGGTCTCCACCGGCCCACCGTACCACCGGGTCGGAGTGGGGAAAGTCCCCGGATGGGGACTGTCCCCTGTCCTGGGCTACCGGCCGACCGCGGCGACCAGGGAGCGGCTGACGCGCATCAGCGAGCGGGCCGCGCGCGACTTCGGGTCGTCGGCGACGACGGCCCGGCCGCGGTTCACCGACAGCGGCACCGCGCGGTCGGAGGGCAGCGCGTAGGCGATCTCGCGCCGCAGGGTCGCCTCGATGTCGGCGGTGTCGAGGCCGACGTCGGCGCCGGCCCGGTTCATGACGATGCGGACGTCGGGCAGATCGAGCTCGAGGAGGTCGAGCGTCTCGAGAGCGATCCGCACGCTCCGCACGGCCGGCACGTCCGGCGCGCCGACCAGCAGGAGGGTGTCCGTGTGGTCGAGGGCGAGCAGCGTGGTGGGCGAGAACGCCGACGCGGCATCGATGACCACGGCGTCGTAGCTCGCGCGCGCGGTCTCGAGCAGCCGCTCCAGCCGGGCGACGGAGACCAGCTCCTCGTCCTCGGGCCGGGCGGGCGCGGCCAGCACGTCGGCGCCGCTGACGTGGCGGGTGACGGCGCGCGCGAGCGCGTCGTCGTCGGTCTGCGCCGGGCCGGTCACGAGGTCGAGCATCGTCGCCCGCGGCGCCAGGCCGAGGACGAGCGCGCAGTCGCCCGAGTGCAGGTCGAGGTCGAGCAGGAGCGTCCGCATCCCCGCCTGCGCGAAGCACACCGCCAGGTTCGAGGCGATCACCGTGCGGCCCGATCCGCCCTTCGTCGAGAAGACGGTGAAGACGTGCCCGCCGCCGGCCGAGCCCTCGGCGGGCGCCGCCGGCACGCGTCGCGCGCGGGCGGCCCGCGCCTTGGCCGCGGCCATGCCGAGCGACTGGGGCGTCTGGGGCAGGCACAGGACGTCGTCGACGCCCAGGCGCAGCGCCTCCTGGAACCACCGCACGGGGTGGGCGTCGGCGAGCACGACGACTCCCGGCGCGCCCGGGTCGGCCAGCGCCGCCAGCACGTCGGACGGAAGCCCTTCGGCGTCGTGCGGAAGGCACCAGACGAGCACGTCCGGCACGGCGTCGACCACCCGAACCATCCCGGAGCGCTCGAACAGGTCGCGCAGGCCGGGATGGTCGCTCATCAGCGCCACGCGGATCAGCTCGGGGTGCGGGGGGTGCTCGGGAGTGCCGGTCATCGGACGCTGCGGCCAGAAGGAGGGGGTGGGACGGCCGCGCGCGACACGCTTGCGGCCCTACTCTCAGTGATAGCGAAAGGATTGCAAATTGTCGAGCGTGCTATGAAGGCAGGCGGCGTCGCCGCGGAGGCGCGCCGGTAGGGTGACGGCGCTCGTGCTCCTGAGCCTTCCCAGTCCCGGCGATCCGTACGTCTTCAAGCTCGGCAGCTTCCAGCCGCGCTGGTACGGCCTGATCCTCGTGATCGCCATCGTCGCCGGCGTCCTGATGGCGCGGCGCGGGTTCGCCCGCCGCGGCCTCGATCCGGACGCCGTCCTGCCCATCGCCGTCGCGGCCATCGTCCTGGGCTTCGACGGCGCGCGGGTCGAGCACGTGCTCACGGACTGGAAGCCGTTCGGCGCGATCCCGCAGAACGCGTTCATCATCTGGCGCGGCGGCCTGGGGATCTACGGCGGCGTGATCGGCGGCATGCTCGGGGCGGCGCTCGCCTGCCGGCTGATGCGGCTGCCCTTCTGGGTCGTCGCCGACTGCGCCGCCCCCGCCGTCGTGTTCGGGCAGGCGATCGGGCGGCTCGC